>NZ_JAUSZJ010000002.1:0-318750 GCF_030817475.1 Streptomyces sp. V2I9
GGGCATTGCATGTTCGAGGTCGGTCCGGTTAGCCGGTCTTGTGATGTGATGTCATGTCTCGTTCTGGGGATGGTTGTTCCCCGGAACGCAGAGCAGGCACGGCGCCGGTGATCATGTGGTTGTCGAGACCCATGAGAACCGAGCGAGACCGTGCCTGCCCGAACCTCGTCGCCCATGCCCGCCGGGCTGGGACACCTGAACCTCCAGAATCGCGCTGTCACCCGACAGGATGCCGCTGACCTGCGGCGCTTCCTGATCTGGGTGCCCGACCCACGCAGTCGGCGGGGGCGGCGGTATCCGATGCTCCCCCTGCTTGTGCGCGGCAGCTTCGGCCGCGCTGGCCGGTGCCCGTTCCCTCATCGCGATCGGGGAGTGGATAACGGACGCCCCGCAGTCGGCCCTGGAGGTCCTCGACTTCCCGGCCGAGCCGCTCACCGGTGTCCATCCCGTCCCTCACCCGGCGACCGTCCGGCGCCTGCTCCAGCGGCTGGACGGCGACGCTCTGGACGCTGCCATCGGAGCATTCCTACAGGCCAGAGGAGTACACCCGAGCGAGTCCGAGCGATCGGCGAAGCCGGTGCCGCGGGCGATCGCGGTCGACGGCAAGACGGTCCGCGGCTCGCGCACCGTCACAAGCACCGCGATCCAGCTGCTGGCCGCAATGGACCACCACGGCGTGGTCCTGGCCCAGCGGCAGGTCACCTCCAGAAGCAACGAGATCCCCGCCTTCGCCCCGCTGCTGGACAGCATCGACCTGAGCGACACCGTGATCACCAGCGATGCCCTGCACACCCAGCACGCCCACGGCACGTACCTCCGCGAGCGCGGCGCCCACTACCTGGCCATCGTGAAAAAGAACCACCCCGGGCTGTATGCCCAGGTCAAAACGCTGCCCTGGGCGGACATCCCGCTGGACCACCGCACCCGCGACCGAGCCCACCACCGCGACGAGATCCGCCGACTCAAGACCGCCGCCTTCCACCACCTCGACTATCCCGGCGCCCGCCAGGCGATCCAGATCGCCCGATGGCGCCGCGACCGCTCGACCGGGAAGCTCACCATCGAACGGGTCTACCTGATCACCAGCCTGGACACCTACGACGCCACCGCCGTCCAGCTCGCCACCTGGATCAGGGGCCACTGGGGCATCGAGAACCTCCTGCACCACGTCCGAGACCGGACCTTCCGCGAGGACGACTCCAAAGTCCGCACCGGCCACCTGCCCCGCACCATGGCCGGCCTGCGCTACCTCGCCATCGGCATCTTCCGCCAGAACGGCCACACCAACATCGCCGCTGCCCTCCGCCACACCGGCCGCGACCACACCCGACCCCTGCGAATCCTCGGCCTCACGTGATCAATCCGGACAGACCGCAACCATGCAATGCCCCTGACTAATCGTTTCAGAATGAGTTCGGCGCGAGGGCTTGGCGATCAGTTCTGGTGGCGGCAGAGTGGTGCGGGTGTCGGATGATCTTGTGCCTGATGCCCTGTGGGAACGTATCGCTCCGCTGCTGCCGCCCCGACCTCCGCGGCGCCACCGGTATCCCGGACGCCTGCCCGCAGACGACCGCGCCGCTCTGCGAGGCATCGTGTACGTGCTGCGCAAGAACGTGAGCTGGAGGGACGTGCCCGCCGAGCGGACCGGCTGCAGCGGGGTGACGGCCTGGCGGCGGCTGCGGGACTGGACCGAGGCCGGCCTGCTGGACATGGACGACTGCGCGATCGACGGCTCGCACATCAGGGCGTTGAAAGGGGGGCTCACACCGGACCTTCGCCGGTCGACCGCGCGAAGCCGGGCAGCAAGCACCACCTGATCGTCGACCGGCACGGAACACCCCTCGCCGTCACCCTGACCGGCGGAAACCGGCACGACGTCACCCAGCTGACGCCACTGCTGGACGCGATCCCCCGCATCCGCGGCCTGGTCGGCCGGCCACGGCACCGGCCGGGCCGGCTGTTCGCCGACCGCGGCTACGACTACGACAAGTACCGGCGCATCCTCCGGGCCCGCGGCATCACACCGATGATCGCCCGTCGAGGTGTTCCGCACGGCTCGGGGCTGGGCAAGACGCGCTGGGTCGTGGAGCGGACCTTCGCCTGGCTCCACCGGTTCAAACGCCTCCGCATCCGCTACGAGATACGCGCCGACCTCCACCTCGGCCTGCTCCAACTCGCCTGCAGCATCATCCGCTTGAGACGACTCGAACCTCATGCTGAAACGATCAGTAAGATACATACGGCGTTCCCTCAGCGGCCATTCATGATCCCTAAGCTCACGCCTCGTGAAGAACGTGAAGAAGACGATCGTGTTGCTCGTCTTGATAATGAGCTACTTCCCGCTGACCCCGACTGCGTTCGCGGCGGCCAAGTCGCCCGCGCAGGTAGCCGAGGACTGCGCCGACCCGAGGCCCACGCAGGCCGGGGACATCATCTACTGGGACCCCGAGTGCTACCTCACCTTCAAAAGCAGCAAGCAAGTATGGGGCGAGGCCACCATGCCCGACAAGCTCGGCAGTGGGAAGAGCCCCATCGCCTACGGCTGCACCAGTAGCGGCAGCGTGAGCGTCGCCGGAACCAAGAGCTCCTCCACCAGCTTCTCCTTCGGCCTCGACATCGGCGGGAAGAAGAAGTTCGGTGACTGGGAGGCCTCCGTCGGGCCCAAGCTCGGTTGGAGCTGGACCTGGAGCACCAGCGACACCCACACCCACACCGCCACGGTCCCCCTGGGCAGCGTCGGCTGGATCGAGGTCAAGGAGCCGCTGATCGAGGCGGTCGTCGACATCGATGCCCGCTACGACGGCAACAAGAACGAGCTCGTCAAGAACGCGGTCGTCCGGGTGCCCGACACCAGCCGGTCCTTCGCCTGGTTGTATCAGAGCCGCAAGATGACCGACACGGAGCTGAGGGACATCTGCGGGCAGGACCCGCCGACCACCAAGACCTACGACATGTGGTCAGCCGGCGGCAAGGCTCCCTACAAGAACCTGCTGAGCGGCAAGTGCCTGGCCATCGGCCCCACCGTCCCCAACGGCGGGCTCGTGGTGCAGCGTACCTGCGACGGCAGGGCCGCGCAGAAATGGAACGCAGTCAAGGCGAGCAACGGCTATTTCACCATCCGCAACAACAACGGCTACTGCCTCACAGTCCCCTACAACAACGGCACCCCGCCCGGCCAGAACACCCAGCTCATGTGGTGGGGCTGCGAGACCCGCTGGGACTCGGGCAACCAGCTCTGGTCGGTCAACCCGACCAAGATCAGCGGTACCTACACCTTCACCAACCAGTGGACGGGGCTCTGTCTCGCGCCGCACTCCAGTGAGATGACCAAGAACGGCGGCCGGGTGACCATCCGCAAGTGCGCGTAGCGGGATCGGTTTACCCCTCCTATGGAGTCCTCTGCGGAGTGGAGAAGACTCCGTAGGAGGGGCCCTATGGACTCTTCTGCAGGAGCGGACCGGACTCCACTGGAGTCTATTCCGAAGCGGACTCCAGTGGAGTGGAGTCCGCAGTGGAGCGGCTCGGCCGGGAAGTCGAGGACCTCCAGGGCTGACTGCGGGGCGTCCGTTATCCACTCCCCGATCGCGATGAGGGAACGGGCACCGGCCAGCGCGGCCGAAGCTGCCGCGCACAAGCAGGGGGAGCATCGGATACCGCCGCCCCCGCCGACTGCGTGGGTCGGGCACCCAGATCAGGAAGCGCCGCAGGTCAGCGGCATCCTGTCGGGTGACAGCGCGATTCTGGAGGTTCAGGTGTCCCAGCCCGGCGGGCATGGGCGACGAGGTTCGGGCAGGCACGGTCTCGCTCGGTTCTCATGGGTCTCGACAACCACATGATCACCGGCGCCGTGCCTGCTCTGCGTTCCGGGGAACAACCATCCCCAGAACGAGACATGACATCACATCACAAGACCGGCTAACCGGACCGACCTCGAACATGCAATGCCCCTGAAAACCCACCACCCACACACCGTCAAACAGTCGCTCCCCGGCGACAGGAAACGACGACCAGGAATGGCCACAACGCCTGGAGGAACGTCAGGACGCGTTCGGCGGCGCCGGGGGCTCGCGCGCTCTGCAGCTCCGCCAGGAACCACAGGGCGCTCGCAAACATCAGCGCGCTCGCGGCGAGGGACACCTCGAGGCGCAGCCCCCACGGCGCGGTCTTCCTGGACCGGACGGCGGCCAGGGGCGGCCATGCGGCGAGCAGCACGACGCCGACCGTGGCCACCGCGCCGTGCTCGACCGCACCGCCGCTGCTCGGAACAGGCACCAGGATGAGGACCAGTGCGGACAGCCCGCCACCGGCCAGGGCCAGCCGCCCGGCGGGCGCCGCCTGCCGGAGTGCGCACGCCGTCACCACGTAGCACGTCCCGAGCACCAGCAGCGTTCCCGTCATCAGCCAGTAGCTGGCGGCACCGTAGGAGGCCAGCACGCTCAGCGTGTCCGTCGCGGGGTCGTACGAGGGCCCCTGGCGCGCCTGCGCGATCGCCCAGGCGCTGACGAGCAGCGCGGGGGCACACCCGGAGGAGACCAACGCCCACCAAGGAGCAGATCGCATCGAATCAGGATAGATGCGGGCGTCTCTCCCGTCACCGACTCACGGTTCACCGGCACTGTCATCAACGCATGGACAGGGCACCGGCAGCTCCCGGGCGATGGCGCGGGGCGCCTCCGCCACGTGGCGCGCGCCGGGCGAGAAGCCATCACAGTGGGGTGCTTCCGGTCGCTCCCCGCACGGCACCCCAAGGTGGGGGGAGTTCATCCGGGCAACGCGGGCGGGGTCTTCGGCGCACCCGGCCTCCTCCGTGCACGGTCGGAGTGGCCTCACTTGGGGTGCTGTTTCCCCGCCAGAAGACCCCTCAGCTTGAGGAGGGACCCGTCTCCGCCCGCCGCAGGGGCATCATCGTCTCGATCGCCTCCTGCGCGAGGTGGTCCAGGACGATCCGGTTGACGAGTTCCGGCTTCTCCAGCGGGACCAGGTGGGACGCCCCTGGGACGATCGCCAGTTCGGCGTCGGGGAGTGCCCGGTACAGGGCTGTGGTGTGCTCCAGCGTCATCAAGTCGTCGTCCCCGGCCATGACCAGGGTGGACGCTCGGACGCGAGCCAGGTCGTCGGACGTCAGTGTCGGCTGGGTCCGCCACATGTCGATCACCTTCGCGGCCACGACGGGCCAGTGGTCCGCGCCCTCCGGGGCGACCGGCTCGTACATCTCGCGGAAGAAGGCGAGGTCGGGCCCGTCGGGTGTCATCGCGTCGAGCATCGACGGCTCGACGAAGCACTCGGAGCCGGGGCGGAAGTTGGCACCGATCGCCACGACCTTGCGGACGAGGTCGGGCCGGTCCCTGGCGACGAGCAGTGCGACCACTCCCCCGTCGCTCCAGCCCACCAGGTGGGCGGGCCCTCCGACGACCCGCTCCAGGAAGGCCACCGTGTCGTCGGCCATGTCCTGGTATGTCAGCGGTCCCCCGACGTCGGCCGTGTGTCCGTGCGCGCGCCGCTCCGGCAGGAAGACACGGTAGGCAGCGGCGAGCTCGGCGCGCTGAGCCCCCCACGTGTCGTTGGTGCAGAAGCCGCCGTGCAGCAGGAGCAGCGGGTCGCCGGCGCCCTCGGCCTCGTACCAGGTCCTCACTCCGGGCAGGTCCGCGTACTCGCCCATCGTTTCCTGCCTCTCCGCGCCGTCGCACGTCCGTGCCGAGTGGGGCCACGGCCGGTCCGCGCGTCTCCGGCCAGTCTGAGCGGTGGCCGCGGGGTCCGCGAGGCGTAAGGGTCCGGTGGGGTCCGCCCGAGGGGTGGGACGGGTGGCCGCGGCCTGCCGGAAGGAAGCGGTCAAGCGGCCCGTACTCGCGTGGGGCCGGGTCCGCTCCGCCCGTCGATCGTGACGGTCGGCGGAGCACCGGACCGCGACGGACCGTGGGTGGAAGGCGCTGGGGAACCGTCCGCGCCGAGGGCACAGTGGTCGCATGAGTGCACGAGGGCTGAACCCGGACGGGACGATCGCACGTGAAGGCGCCCTGAGCCGGGTGCCGGAGACCTTCGCCCCGGTGGTCGACGCGGCCCGCGCCCGCATCGGCGAGCTGTTCGACGGCACGCGACTGCACAGCGCCTACCTCTACGGCAGCATCCCCCGAGGCACCGCTGTCCCCGGCGCCTCCGACCTCGACCTGTTGTTCGCCCTCCACGAGGAACCCACGGAGGCGGACCGGGCGGACGCCCGCACGATCGAGGAAGCCCTCGACCGGTCCTACGACCCGATCCACGGCGTCGGCGTCCTGCTCTCCGGCGTACGTACGCTGATGAGTGAGGCCGAACGGCACGACAGCGGATTCTTCATCGCCTGCCTGTGCACTCCCCTGCTGGGCCCGGATCTCGCCGCACGGCTTCCCCGTTACCGCCCCACGTCCCTGCTCGCGCGGGAGACGAACGGCGATCTGGGGCTCGTACTCCCACGCCGGCGTTCACGGGCCGCCGCGGCCACGGACGCCGAGCGCACGGTACTCGGCCGGGTGGTCGGCCGCCGTGTCGTCCGCACCGGGTTCACCCTGGTCATGCCGCGTTGGGGCGGCTGGACCAGCGACCTCGACGAGTCCGCCGAGGTGTTCGGCCGCTACTACCCCGATCGCGCCGGGCAGATGCGCGCCGCCGCGGCCGCCGGTCGCACCTCCTCGGCGGACCCCTCGGTGCTCGGCATGCTCATCGACCGACTGGGTCCCTGGCTCGCGGCCGAGTACACGGCGGTGCACGGAACGAAGGAGCCACCGCCATGAGTCACCGGCGCCCGCGTCGTCGCGGAGGTCTCACCCGGCCGGTTCGGACCGGGGTGCCTTCCCCGTACCCTCACCCCCCTCACCTCGCTGGTGACCGCGGCGGGCGTCCCGGTCGAAGATGCCCAGCAGCTCGCACGGGCCGCCCTCGGCGCCGATCGCGTGCGGGAGCATCGTGGGGAACTCCGCGGCCTGGTTCGTCTCGATCCGCAGGCGCCGACCGCCCAGAAGCAGGATCGCGGTACCGGAGAGGACGACAAGCCATTCACGGCCCGGATGCGCGCGCAGACGTGACGGGTTGTCGGGCGGCGGCCCGGTCAGGCGCTGGCGGATCACGGTCAAGCCCGGTTCCGCCTTGAGGGGCCACCGCATCTGGCCATGGACTCCGTCGATCATCGGGGAGGACACGATGTCGTCGGCGGCGGTCTCGACCAGCTGGTCGAGGGTGGTGTCCAGGGCACGGGCCAGGGTGACGAGCTGATCCAGGGCCAGCCGGCGACGGCCGTTCTCGATCCGGCTGAGCGTGGACTGACTGATCCTGGCACGAGCGGCCAGCTCCTCCAGCGACCACCCCTGAGCCACACGCAGGGCACGAATGCGCGTGCGCACCAGGCTGTCCAGCTCGCCATCCTCTTGCGTCATGGGCATGACTGTATGCGAAAGGGGCAAGTGGCGCGCTCGGACGGTTTCGGGCGAGCGCGGGGCGGGCGCGGGCCACGAGGCCCCCGACCGGCGGATCTCATGCCCGACCGGAGGTGCCGGTCTCCTGCCCGACCGCGATGGTCGGGCACCGGGCAGCAGCGGGCCGGGCTCCGGGCGAAGACGGTGGACCGCCCCGTGGACTTCAGGCGCTCCTGCGGGCCGCTTCCCTGCGCTGCCGTTTACCCAGGGGAGCCCGGGAGAGGTCGTCGGCGGTGCTCCTGAGGTTCTTGTGGCCGTAGCCCCGTTCGGTCAGCCACGCCTTCGCCGCCGACTCGGCGCGTTCGGTCGCTTCGAGGATGTCCTCCTCCGCCTCCCCGGTGTCCAGGAAGCGGAAGGTGAAGGCCGCTCGCGCGGCCAGGTCGTAGGTGAGGTTCCCCTCCGCGGTGAAGGCCGCGCGCAGGACATCGTGCTCCCCGGCGCGGGCCAGGAGCTCGGCACGCTGCTCGGGATCGAGTCCGTCGAAGACACCACGGACGATGACGCGGAAGGTGCGAGTGCTCATCCGGCGACCTTAGCCAGCGGCGCCGGCTTCGTTCCAGCGACTTTCCGCCGTGCACGGCTCCACAAGGGCGTGCCGTACAGGCATCGGCCCGCGCGGGTCCCGGTGTCGGACCCCGCCCGGGGGTTCGCCGTCGGCGCGCGCCCGCCTTCGGTAGCGGATCGCCCACGGATCGGGCGTGGCCCGCGTTGTGGTGGCGGTCCGGCGGGCACGTACGGTACGGCAGGTGAACGAACCGCTCGAAGCCGTGACCGGCTCCTCCGCCGAGGAGCCCGTCCGGGCCGTGACCACGCGCGTGTTTCTGGCGCTCGCCCCGCCCGACGACGCGAAGGACGAGCTGGCCCGTGCGCTGCGCCCGGCCTACGCCGCCCATCCCCGTATGCGGTGGAACCGTATCGAGGACTGGCACATCACCCTGGCGTTCCTCGGTGAGCTGCCGGTCTCCGCCGTCCCGCCCCTGATGCCTCCGCTCGCCGGGCTCGCGGCGCGGCGTGCTCCCCTGCGGCTGGCGCTGCGCGGGGGCGGACATTTCGACGAACGGGTGGTGTGGAGCGGAGTCACGGGGGACCTGGACGAGCTGCACCGCCTCGCCTCCGACGTGCGCGCTCTCGTCCGTGAGTGCGGCGTCCTCCTTCCGGAGCGGACGTTCCGGCCCCATCTGACCCTGGCCCGTTCCCGCCGGGGCGACCAGGCGGCCACGGTGGAGGCCGCGGCGGGGCTCGCCGCGTTCGCCGGCCGGAGCTGGGAGGCCGGGAGTCTGCACCTGGTGGGCAGCAACATCGGTCGGGGGCCGGGACAGATCCACTACCGCACCATCGTGGCCTGGGATTTCGGCGGCGGCGTGGACGGGGCCTGACCGGTGCCCCGCTGACGGGGTGACGGGCGGCGCGGCCCGCGGAACGCCCGAGGTCCCCGGTCCGGCGGCCGCAGGACGCGGCGCCGCCCATGCATGCGAGAAGTGGTCCACGGCAGTGACGGCTGCGCGGTTACCGGTGGGCCGGACCGGCTCTCCACGGGACCGGCCGCGCCTGCACCGCGCTCACACGGTGCCACGCTCATACGATGCCGCGCTCACACGGTGTCGGGCGGTGCGGGGCGGGCGTGCGACAGCAGGAACTCGGTCGCCCGCGCGATGGCCTCGGCGGATGTGCCGTGCACGGCCTCCGACTCGTCCTCCCGCAGGTCCGCGCCGGTGGCGGTGTACCACCAGGCGTCCGCTCCCGGGTCATGGTGGATGACGGCGTCCCCGCCCGCGTAGTGCAGGGGGATGGACTCGCTGGCGGACTTCTTGGGCACCGCGTGGGGCCACTTCAGGCGGGCCGACTGCCGCTTGATACCGCCCCAGGCAGCGCCGAGCTGCGTGTAGCTGGCTCCGCCGCGTCCGGCCACGGTGGCGGCGCTCTCGGCCAGGCGGTCGACGGACGATCTGGCCTCGTACAGCGACCGCAGAAGCGCCAGCTGCACATCGGGCGCGGCCATGAGCGCGACATCGAAGGGCTTGCCGGCGGTGCGATAGGCCAGGGCACGCGTCGAGATCCGCTCGGCCAGGGCTCGGGCCGCCTCCAGCACCTGCTCGTCCATGGCGAAGGCGTCCGCGTCGCCGGGTTCACGCCAGGCGGGCTCCACCGGGGTCAGGACCGTGGCCCAGAAGTCTTCGTCGCTCGGTACGGGGGTCGGAACCGACGTCACATCATCCATGCGACAAACCTAACCGCCGACCTGGACCGTGACAAGTGTTCCTGTCGCACCAAGGGGGCGACAGGTCAACCTTCCAGTGGTTCCGCCACCTCACCCGTCGCGGCCTCCCCCAGAGTCACGGTGAGGCGACGCAGCACGCCCTGCAGCCCGAGAACCTCCTCGACCGACAGGCCGGTGGCGGCCAGCACACCGCGGGGAACCGTCAGCGCCCGGTCACGCAGGTCCGCACCCTCGCCGGTCAGCTCGATCAGGACGGAGCGTTCGTCCTCACGGCTGCGTTCCCGCCGGACCAGCCCGGCGGCCTCCAGGCGCTTCAGCAGGGGTGAAAGGGTGCCGGAGTCCAGGCGCAACCGCTCCCCGATGACCTTGACCGGCTGGGCGCCGTGCTCCCACAGGACCAGCATGACCAGGTACTGCGAGTAGGTGAGCCCGAGATCCTTCAATGCCTGCCGGTAGAAGCCGCCGAACGCGCGCGACGCGGCATGCAGCGAGAAGCAGACCTGATGGTCCAGTCGCAGGAGTTCCGCGTCGGGGATGGCGGACAGGTCGGACGCGGCGCCCGGAGCAGTGGTCATGACCCCAGCGTACCGCCGCTCATCCGATTGAGTTGTGTGCAACTCAGTTGTGTGCAATCTTTATGTCAGAGGCCACGACCACCCCGGTCGGGCCCTCGGAGGAGGGTCACCCATGGACGCGTTGTACACCGCCGCCGCCACCGCCAACGGCCGTGAAGGCCGTGCCGTGAGTTCGGACGGTCAGCTCGATCTGCCCCTGGCCATGCCCCCCGCCCTCGGCGGCGACGGCAAGGGCACCAACCCCGAGCAGCTCTTCGCGGCCGGGTATGCGGCCTGTTTCGCCAGTGCGATGGCCGCGGTCGGGCGCGAGCTGAAGATCGACACCAAGGACGCCTCCGTGACCGCCGAGGTCTCCATCGGCAAGGAGGGCGGGGGCTTCGGCCTCGCGGTCGTCATGCGCGTGGAGCTGCCGGACTCCCTCGCGGGAGAGACCGGGCGGAAGCTGGTCGAGGCGACCCACGCCTACTGCCCGTACTCCAAGGCCACGCGGGGCAACATCGACGTCGAGCTCGTCATCGAGTAGTCGTGCCGTTCGCCCGCGGGGCCGGCCCGGAAGTCTCGGGCCGGCCCCGCTCGGCGTGGCGTCGCATGTCAGCCGCGCAGGCGGGCCAGTACAGCGCCCGCCGCGCGGTGCACGGCGTCACGCGCCGCGTCGGTCCGGTCGAGCGTCTCGAAACCGTGGCGCCCCTCCGGTACGTCGACGATCTCGACGTCGGCCGCGCAGCGGGCGGCCTCGGCCACGAACTCCTCGACGGTCGCGGCGATCTCCGGAATCTCGCGTCCCGCCCGGACCAGGACGACGGGCAGGTCTCCGGCGTCGGGGACGGCTCGGACCGGATGGAAGCGGGAGCCGGTCAGCCCCCAGCTCGGCAGTGGCGCGAGGATCGGGTAGTTCGCGGCCACGCACCGCAGCCACCGAGGGGGCTCGCTCAGCCAGTCGGCCATCATCGGGCCCCCGCCCGAGAAGAACCACAGCGCTATCCGGTCCGCGTCCACCCGCGGATCGGCGCGCACCCGTTCCACCGCGTCGGCCACGTCCGCCGCGGCCCGTTCGTAGTCGGTCACGGCGTGCAGGCGGTGGTCGAGGGTCACGCCCACGACCCCCCGCCCGGCGAGGAGGCGTGCGTATCCCGCCAGGGTCGGCCAGTCCCGCGGCGTGGGCCGTGCCCCGGCCGGAACGGGTCCCCCGTGCACGAACACCACGGCCGGGTGCGGTCCCGGCCCCTCCGGCAGGTACAGGTCGATGTTCCCGGTCCGCTCGCGCGGACGTCCGGGTACGTCGAGGAGGAACGGCCGCAGGTGGGCGGGCCGGTGGGCGGGGCCGGGCGGGGTCAGCAGCCGCCCCCCGCCGGACGCGGCCTCGGACAGGGCCTGCGCGAGTTCCGTGGGACAGGACAGCATCGGCCAGTGCCCCGTGGGCAGTTCGAGGAAGGCGACCCGCGCGTCGGCCAGCGCCCTGAGGGCGGGGTCGCCGACGTCCACCATGATCTGGAGCAGCTCGACGCCCGGCCCGTTGCCGGTGCACAGCACCCCGGTCACGGGTACGGCGGCCACCGCGCCCGTGAGCCGCAGCGGCTGGAGCAGGGTGTCCAGCGGCTGCGGCGCCGCGAGGGCGGTGAGCCCGTCGAGCGCCGCCCCGCTGAGACCCGCGGTGCTCCCCCAGCGGGCCCACCCGTCCCGCGCCGGGGGCGGCAGCTCGCCGCCGCTTCCCCCCTCGCCGCGCGCGGCGGCCCGTTCCACCACCTCCTCGCGCAGACCCTGGTCGGGCACGGCGGCCAGGGCGGGCGTCCCGTCCTGCACCGGAGCGGCGTCCAGGTGGACGATGCGGGCGATCGCCCCCGCCCGCCGGTCCGCCGCGCCGTACACCGGATGGATGCCGTAGGCGTGGCCGACGAGCACGATCTCGCGGTCGGGCCCAGCGGCCACCGCGTCGATCACCGCGAGGACGTCCGCGATGTGCGTCTCCAGGTCGACGGCCCCACCGGGCCCGCCGGGTTCCCCGCCGAGTCCGGTGAGCGCCACCGTCCGCACCTCGGCGCCGTCCGCGGCCAGCCGGGCCGCGGTGTCCCGCCACACGTACGGTCCGGTGAACGCCCCTGCCACCAGGATGAATACGGTCATGGTCCCTCCTCGTCACACTCTCCCGCGCACCGGTCCGATCCCCGGCAGCACCGGCCGGTACGGTAGGAACTCCCCCTGGTGGAGGTTCAAGTGTTCTCGTCGTACGACGGGCTCTGCACCATCGGTGAACTGGCCGAGCATGCGGGTCTCAGCGTCAGGACCGTCCGCTTCTACTCGGACCGGGGTCTGCTGCCGGAGACGCGCCGCTCCACGGGTGGACACCGCAGGTACGGCCCGGAGGCCGTGGAGCGGCTGGGCATGATCCGGTCCCTGCGCGGCCTCGATCTGCCGGTCTCCGAAGTGCGCCGGATTCTCGATGAGTCGGACGAGCGGGACGGCGGGACGGCGGGGGGCGGGGCGCTGGAGGACGCGGTGGCCGGCCGGCTGCGGTCCCTGGGGGCCGAACTCGCCGCGCTGCGCTGGCGGGAGGCGGCACTCCGGCTGGTGCAGGAATCCCCCGCGGCCGAACGAGCCGGTCGGCTGCGGCTGGTGGGAGCGGTCGCCGCCCCACCGAGCACCGACGCGCTGGCCCGTTTCTGGCGTGCGTGGCTTCCGCCGCGCATGCCCGCCCGGTCCGTCGCCGCGTTCCTGGAGGCGGCGGTGCCGCATCCGCCCGAGAATCCGGAGCCGGGCCAGGTGCTCGCCTTCGCCCGGCTGCACGCCCTTGTGTCCCGTCCGTGCGGCGAGGGGGAACGCCGCGCCACCCAGCCCCGCGCGCACGCCGTCGCGTCGGACGCTCGTGCCCCGGCCGTTCTGTACGCGGGTCTCGCCGAGGCGTACGGTCTGGCGGTCGCGGAGATCCGACGGGAGGCCGAGCCCGCTTCCGGGGAGGCGTTGGACGGGTTCGTGACCGCGTACGCGGGTACGTACGGCGCCGCCGACACGCCTGCCTTCCGCCGCCTGCTGGCCGGGCGGCTCGCGGCCGACCCGCGCATCGACCGGTACTGGGAGCTGACGGCCGAGGTGATCAGCGTTCCCGGCGGCCGCCCCGAGCCGACGCCGGGGACCGCGCACGACTGGCTCCTGGCCGCCCTGGACGCGGAGGTGGCGGCGGCGGGTGGTGGCCGCGACGGTACGCGAGCCGGGCAAGGGCGGAGCGCCGTCCCCTCTCGCGTATCGGACGGGGCGGAGGGCGTCTCACCCCGGTGAGCGGGGCCCCACGTGCTCCGCGACCGCGCCGAGCAGGACCTCCCGCAGGGCGAGGGCCGCCGGGAGCGGTGCGTCGGGCAGTGCCACGTGGACGGTCCGGCGCAGGGCCGGGTCGGTGAGGGGGCGCAGGACGAGTTCGGCGGGGACCGCACGCGCGGCGAGCGAGGGGACCAGGGCCACGCCGAGGCCGGCGGCCGCGTAGCCGAACTTCCCCGCCCACCCGGCGATCCTCATGACCCGTTCCGGCGTGAAGCCCGCTCGGGCACAGGCGTCGGCGAGCATCGTGGGACGGTCCCCGTACGCGTTCTGGATCCAGGTCTCGTCGCGGAGTTCGTACAGCTCGACGGCGTCGGCCCCGGCCAAGGGGTGGCGGCGCGGGAGGGCGACGAGCAGCTCGTCCTCGCACAGCACGGTCGTCGTGATTCCCTCGGCCGAGGGCAGACCGTACGGGTAGTCGCTGACGACGGCAAGGTCCAACGTCCCGTCCGTGAGATGCCGCATCAGTGTGTCGGTCGGGCTCTCGACGGCCGCCACCTCTATCCCCGGCCGGGCGTCCCGGAGGACTCTCAGCGCGGCCGGCAGGAGTGCGATGCCGGCGGTGGGGAACGCGCCCGCGTGCAGCGGCCCGCCGTGTCCGGCGTGCAGGACGCCCAGGTCCCGCTCGGCACGGGCGAGCCGGTCCAGCACCTCCACGGCGTGCCGGTGCAGCACCCGCCCCGCAGGGGTGAGCCGTACGCCTCGTGGCAGGCGCTCGAGCAACGGCCCGCCCGCTCGGGCCTCCAGCGCCGCGATCCGCCGGGACACCGCGGACTGCGTGTAGTTGAGCCGCGCCGCCGCCCTGGTGAACGAACCGGTCTCGGCCACGGTGACGAGCAGCCGGAGCGACTCGTTCTCCCACATGTCTTCCCCCTGCCGCAGCGCGCGTCGCACGGACACCGGCATCATCGCCGATCGCATTCCGCTCGCGCATGGGTTCCATGCGAAGTGGTCGCTGGTGCCCTGCTCCGGGCGGCCGTAGCGTCGGGGCCGGCGGCGGCGCGGGAATGGTTGCGCGGCCGTCCGGGCCCCGCCGGTCACTCGCGTTCGGGCGGCCCCCGGTGGCTTCGATCCCGAGAAGGCGGTTCATCGTGCGACAGACCCGGAGCGGACCGGAGTTGGGACGGCGGATCGGCACCTACCACGCGGTCGGGACCATGGGCGCGCTCGCCCAGTTCGCGCTGCGGACGATCACACTGCTGGCGCTCGTCATGATCGGCGCGCTGGTGTGGATCAGGCCGGACTCCACGCTGCTCAAGAGCTCCGTGACCGCGGCGGTGGTGATCGTTCTGTTCGGGCTGCGGCTGGCGTGGCGCTTCGTCACGGCGCGGTGCGGCGGCAATCAGTGCCGATTGCACCAGGGGGGCGTGGTCGTCACCGGCCCGTTCGGCGGAGTACGGGGCACGGTGGCGTGGCGGGAGGTCACCGGTCTGCGCAGGATGAGCAACGCGTCCCTTCTCATGGCGTTCCACCGCATGGAGCTGGAACGGCGGGGCGGACCGCCGCTGACCTTCATCGCGCTGGGTTTCGAACCCGCTCTGGTGGAGGTCCTGGTGAAACTCGCCGCGCGCAACGGCCTGGAGTAGGGCAGCGGCGGCGCTCGGCCGGCAGAGCGCGGACCGGTCCGGGACCGGGCTCGCGCGACAGCTCTGCTCCGGCCGAGGAAAGCAGACGCGAAAAGGGGGCCGGCCGGTCGCGTCCGGAGCACATGCGCCGGGCGACCGCGCCACACGAAGAACCCCGGGCCGTCATTGCGGTCCGGGGTTTGTCGCGCGTATATTGGATTCTTCTGCGCACATGCGAAAAGGCCCCACTCGGGGGCCTTATGAAGACGAATATATCTGGCCGGGAGCCGTTTTGTCAAACCGGGAAAGCGACGAATTGCGGGACGAGCAGGAATTCATCGACCGGCTCCACGCGCGGGTCGACGCCTTGCGCGGCGTGGCCGCCGAGGGCGTGGAACGTGCGCTGACGCCGGTGGGGACCGGCCAGCAGGCGCGTCTGGAGCGCGACATCCTGGTCGCGGAGCGCTCGGGTCTGCTGGCCGCTCTCGACGCGGTGGACGGATCCCTGTGTTTCGGCCGCATCGACCGCTCGGACGGAATCGCCCACCATATCGGCCGTATCGGAATCCGGGAGGACGACACCGAGCGCACCCCTGTCCTGATCGACTGGCGTGCTCCCGTGGCGCGTCCCTTCTATCTCGCCACCGGGCACACGCCGATGGGGCTGCGCCGACGCCGCCACATCACCACCGAGGGCCGCACGGTCACCGAACTCCATGACGAGATCCTCGATCTCGGGGACGAGGACCGCACCGGTTTCGAGGACCCGAACGGTGACGCCGTGCTGCTCGCGGCGCTGAACTCCGCGCGCACCGGCCGCATGGGCGACATCGTGCGGACCATCCAGGCCGAGCAGGACGGCATCATCCGGGCCCCGCACCGCGGCGTCCTCGTCGTGGAAGGCGGGCCCGGTACCGGAAAGACGGCCGTCGCCCTCCACCGGGCCGCCTTCCTGCTGTACGAGCACCGCGAGCTGCTGGCCAAGCGCGCCGTGCTCATCGTCGGGCCCAACCCGGCGTTCCTGCGCTACATCGCGGAGGTGCTGCCCTCCCTCGGCGAGACCGGGGTGCTGCTCACGACGCAGGCGGAGCTGTTCCCCGGTGTGCACGCCACCGGAACGGACTCCCCGCGCGCCGCGGCCGTCAAGGGCGGAGAGCCGATGGCCGAGGCCCTCGCCCTGGCCGTCCGCGACCGGCAGCTGCTTCCGGAGCCCGGTGCGCCGCTGGTGATCCCGCACGAGGACGGCGGGGACCTGGTCCTGGACTGGGAGATCGCCTACGAGGCCCGGCAGGCGGCCCGTGACACGCGCCTGCCGCACAATCTCGCCCGCCCGCACTTCGTCTTCCGGGTCATCGACGCGCTCACCGCCCAACTCGTCGAACGCATCGGCGCGGACCCATACGGGGGGCCCAACTTCCTCGGCCCCGACGACGTGGCCCAGCTCGGCCGGGACGTCGCGCTGAGCAAGGAGGTGCGCGCCGCCGTCGACGAGCTGTGGCCGCCGCTGACCCCGGAGGGCTTCCTCGGCGACTACCTGGCCGACCCGGTGTACGTACCGGACGCGGACGCCGAGGCGATTCGCCGCGCTCCCGGCGACGGGGCGTGGACCCCCGCCGACGTACCGCTGCTCGATGAGGCGGCCGAACTGCTCGGCGTGGACGACAGCGCCGAGCGGGCCGCCGCCGAGGCCGCCCGGCAGGAGCGGGTCGGCTACGCGCAGGGGGTGCTGGAGCTGTCGCGGGGGTCGGAGAGCTACGAGTTCGAGGACGAGGAGTCCGAGGTGCTCGCCGCGCACGACATCATCGACGCCGAGCGGATGGCGGAGCGGCACGAGGAGGCCGACCACCGCACCGCCGCCGAGCGGGCCGCCGCCGACCGGACCTGGGCGTTCGGGCACATCATCGTGGACGAGGCCCAGGAGCTGTCGCCGATGGCGTGGCGGCTGCTGATGCGGCGGTCGCCGACGCGCTCGATGACCCTGGTGGGCGACCCGGCGCAGACCTCCGAGGAAGCGGGTGTCGGATCCTGGGAGAAGATCCTCTCCCCGTACGTGGGCGACCGCTTCGACCACGTCACTCTGGAGGTCAATTACCGTACGCCCGCGGAGATCATGGAGCTGGCCGCCGGGGTGCTGAGGGAGCTGGATCCCTCGTTCACCGCTCCGGTCTCGGTGCGGTCGACCGGTGAGAAGCCGTGGACGCGGGAGTCCGGTGCGGAGCTGGCGGGCACGGTGGCAGACGCGGTGGCGGAGCTGACACCGCGGGAGGGCCGCCTCGCGGTGATCGCGCCACGGGCGCTGCACGAGGAGATCGCCGCCCCGCTGGACGGGATCGCAGCGGGTGAGGATCCCGATCTCACGCGCACGGTGGTGCTGCTCGATCCGCGTCAGGCCAAAGGGCTCGAGTTCGACCATGTCCTGGTGGTGGAGCCGGGCCGGTTCGGCACGAGCGATCTGTACGTGGCGCTCACCCGTGCCACCCAGCGGCTGGGCATCGTCCACCGGGAGGAACTGCCCTCGGCTCTGCGCTGACGGACCGGGCGGCGCCCTTCGCGGGTTTCGCGGGCGTGGTCGCGCCGAAGGGCTGCGGGGGTGGCCGGTACACGGTTGCCGAACCCATAGGGTGACGCCATGTCTTCGCCATTGAGTTCGACAAAGACCGCGGCTGCCCTCCGCACATCGGCACGGGCCTCCGCGGAGGTGCTGCTGGTCCTGGTGGCGGCATGGGTCGCGTTGTGGGTGCTGGGCCGGATGTGGTCGGTCGTGTGGCCGCTGATAGTCGCTCTGTTCCTCACCACGCTGACCTGGCCGCTCGCCCGCTTCCTGCGCGCGCACAGCTGGCGTCCCGCCCTCGCGGCGTCGGCGGTGACGGTGTTCGCGATGCTCGTGGGAGCGGGCATCGTGGCCCTGATCGCGGTGCCGGTGGCGGATCAGTCCGGGGAGCTGGCCGACCGGGTGGTCGCGGGCATCGACAAGCTCCGTGAGTGGGCGGCCGGTCCGCCGCTGAACATCGGTGACGACGAGATCACCGGTGCGCTCGACAGCGCCACCGCCAAGCTCCAGGAGAGCGTCGGCAGTGTGGTCACCACCGCCGTCACCGGGGTGAGCACCGTCGTCAACGGGCTGGTCACCGCGGTCCTCGCGGTCTTCCTGATGTTCTTCTTCCTCAAGGACGGTCCGCGCTTCCTGCCGTGGCTGACCCGTCAGCTGCCCGGCCGGCTCGCCGTGGACATCCCCGAGGTGGCCTCCCGCAGTTGGGACACGCTGGGCGCGTTCGTCCGGTCGCAGGCGGCCGTCGGCCTGCTGGACGCGGTCTTCATCGGGCTCGGGCTGTGGATCCTGGGGGTGCCGCTGGTGTTGCCGCTGGCGGTGCTGACCTTCGTCTCGGCGTTCGTGCCGATCATCGGGGCGTTGTTCGCCGGTTTCGTGGCAGTGGTCATCGCCCTGGTGTCGAACGGGCCGATGGACGCTCTGCTCGTACTCGCGATCATCATCGTGGTGCAGCAGTTGGAGGGCAACGTCTTCCAGCCCATGATCCAGAGCCGGGGTCTCGGACTGCACGCGGCGGTCGTCCTGCTCGCGGTGACGCTGGGCGGCAGCCTGGCCGGTGTGGTGGGCAGCCTGCTGGCGGTTCCGTTGGCCGCGCTGATCGGGGTGGTCTGGAAGTACCTCCGCGAGCAGCTCGCGGAGGACGCGCCGGAGCCGGGGGCGGCAGACCTGGCCGACAGGTCGGGCAGTTCCCCGGCCTCGTCGTAGGACAGGCCCGTCACCGGCCGAGGTCCGTAGGACTCCCTCCCCGGAACCGCCGACCGCCGCGCACCGGTCGGCCGGGGCACCGGACCCGGCGTGGGAACGCGTCCGCCCCGAGCCGTTCGAGGACTCGGGGCGGACGCGCGTAGGGCGGCCGGGTGTCGGCCGGGCGCCGGTTCAGATGGTCGCGGTGTCGATCACGAAGCGGTAGCGGACGTCGCTCGCCAGCACCCGCTCGTACGCCTCGTTGACCTGGCTCGCCTCGATCACCTCGATCTCCGCGCCGAGCCCGTGCACGGCGCAGAAGTCCAGCATCTCCTGGGTCTCCGCGATGCCGCCGATCATGGAGCCGGCGATCGCCTTGTCACCGCCGATCAGCGAGAACAGGTTGAGCGAGATCGGCTCCTCGGGGGCGCCGACGTTGACCAGGGTCCCGTCGGTCCGCAGCAGGCCGAGGTAGGCGCCGAAGTCCAGCGGGGCCGAGACCGTGGAGAGGATGACGTCGAAGGTTCCGGCCAGTTCCTCGAAGGTCGTGGGGTCGCCGGTCGCGTAGTAGTGGTCGGCGCCCAGCTTGAGCCCGTCGTCCTTCTTCCGCAGCGTCTGGGAGAGGACGGTGACCTCCGCGCCGAGGGTGTGGGCGATCTTGACCGCCATGTGGCCGAGACCGCCCAGGCCGACGACAGCGACCTTCTTGCCGGGGCCCACGCCCCAGCGCTTGAGCGGGGAGTACGTGGTGATGCCCGCGCACAGCAGGGGCGCGGCCTCATCGAGGGCGATGCCCTCCGGGATGGACACCACGAACGCGTCGCGCACGACGATGTGCGTCGAGTAGCCGCCGTACGTCGGCCGACCGCTCCGGTCGAGCGCGTTGTACGTCTGGGTGTTCCCCTCGGCGCAGTGCTGCTCACGACCCGTCCGGCAGGCGTCGCACCGTCCGCAGGAGTCGACCATGCAGCCGACGCCGACGCGGTCGCCGACCTTGAACCTGGTCACGCCGGATCCGGTCTCGGCGACGATTCCGGCGATCTCGTGGCCGGGCACCATCGGGAAGATGCCCTCGCCCCATCCGTCGCGGGCCTGGTGGATGTCGGAGTGGCAGATACCGGCGAACTTGATGTCGATCAGGACGTCGAACTCGCCCACCGGACGGCGCTCGATCGTGGTGCGCTCCAGCGGGGCCTTGGCATGGGGAGCGGCATAGGCGGCAACGGTGGTCATGCCGGAGGTTCTCCTCTGGGTGGTGCGGTAGGTACGTCTCCGAGCGTCACACCTCGGGCGGTATCCACCCAGGCCACCGTTGTACCTATGTCCAGCGGTCCTACTACTGGCGGGGACAGGCTCGGCGGCCTACGACCGCGCGCCGGCGGAATAATGGAGGCATGGACGATCAGCCGGAGGCAGCCTCCCCCGAGCCGCTGGACCGGCGCGCCGAGCTCAGCGAGTTCCTGCGGACCCGGAGGGCCAGGCTCCAGCCGCAGGATGTGGGGCTGCCGGAGTTCGGCCGGCACCGCCGGGTACCGGGCCTGCGCCGCGAGGAGTTGGCGCAGCTGGCCGGGGTGTCCGTGGCGTACTACACGCGTCTGGAGCAGGGCAACGGGCGCAACGTGTCGGCGGAGGTGCTGGACGCGATCGCGCGTGCGCTGCGGCTCACCGACGCCGAGCACGCGCATCTGACCCATCTGGCGCGGCCGGCGCGGCACAAGAAGAAGCGCCGTCCGGCGAGGGTGCAGCGGGTGCGGACCGGGCTGCTGTATCTCCTCGACAGCATGGAGGGCATCCCCGCGTACGTGACCGGGGCGCGCTCCGACATCCTCGCCTGGAATCCGATGGCAGCCGCGGTGTTCGGCGACTGGGGCGCGCTGCCGCCCGCCGAGCGCAACTGGGCGCGCCTGGTGTTCCTCTCCCCCGCCTACCGGGACCTGTTCGTGCACTGGGACTCCAAGGCGTCGGACATGGTGAGCTACCTGCGGCTGTACGCGGGCTGCCACCCCGACGATCCGGAGCTGTCGGCGCTGGTGGGCGAACTCTCGGTCAAGAGCGACGAGTTCCGGCGGTTGTGGGCCACCCACAACGTCAAGGAGAAGGGGCACGGCACCAAGCTCGTCCGGCATCCGCTCGCCGGGGAGCTGACCCTGGCGTACGAGACGCTGAACCTCCCCGACGACGAGGAGCAGCATCTGGTGACCTACCACGCGGAGCCGGGTTCGGATTCGGCCGGGGGCCTGCGCCTGCTGGCGAGCTGGGGGGCCGACGCGGTCCGGATGGACCTGTTCGACGGTGCGGAGCGAGGCCCGGCCGACGGCCGGTGACGTGGACGGCGCGTGAGCGCGGGTTCGGGCCCGGCGCTCTGCGAGGCCCCGCTCCCCTGGCGTCGGCTGAGGTACGGGGCCGGGGCTCCTCCTGATCGTCGCCCCCGGCCGACCGGTCAGTCGGTTTTCACCGGTTCCGCCGTGCTCCCGGCGAGCACCGCGAGGGCGGAACCACGGGCCGAGGACCCCGTACCGGTGCCTGCCGGGTGCATGAGCGCCAGCGTCTCCGGGGTGACGAGCCGGGGCAGCAGCAACTGCCAGAAGCCGGTGAGCGCGTGCGGGGACAGCCACACGGAGTCGTTCCGGCCGAGCGCCTCGAACCCGGCCGTGACGGCGACGGTCGCCGCCGCCGCGTCCTCCCGCGAGACGCCTTCGGCGAGCGTGCCGGCGACGGCCGCCTCGTCCAGCAGTTCCCGCACCCGGTGGTGCCACTCCAGCCGCAGGTCCGGGACGGCGGCTTTGTCCCCGTCGCAGCTCAGCCTGAACCCGGCCCGGCTCACCGGGTCGTCCCGCAGCCGCCCCAGCAGAGCGTGCGACATGTCGACGAGTGCTTGCGGGGCGTTGTCCGTCCTGCGCCGGATCGCGGCCGACAGGTCGCGCAGCCCCTGGGACGCCTCCGCCACCACGGCCTGTGCCAGGGCGGCCTTGTTCTCGAAGTGGAAGTGCAGTGCACCCGTGCTGACACCCGCTCCGGAGCTGATCAGCACCAGCCGCGCCTGCGCGTAACCGTGCTGCTCGAAGACGGCGGCGGCGGAGCGGATCAGGGCCTGCCGGGTACGGGCGGCGCGCTCCTGCTTGGTCACCGGGCGCTCCCCGCAGGGGAGAAGCGGTCGGCGGCAGGACCGGGACCGGTCGAGGGCTCCACGCCGGAGCGATGGGACGGCGTCATGGAGTTATCCAACCAACTAGTCGGTCGGTTTTCCAGGGAACGGAGGAGTACGACGGAGAGTCCTGGCCGCATTCCGGCCACATCCATGCCGTGCGACGGAAATCCGACAGACACGGCGCGACGGAAGCGGAACGGAACGGACGATGCGCGTCATCCGGCCCATCCGCGCGGTCCGTGGTGACGCGTCAGCGGGATTCCGCCTCCCGATCACCCGCGCATCGGTCTGTCACGCCGCGAACGACCTTGCGTGATCGGCCGACCAGACGCGGTAGGGCCGGGCCGGACGGCCCGTGAGCTCCCGGACCGCGGTGGTGACTTCCGCCTTGGCGCCCACCCGCTGCCGCTCCGCGCTCTCCAGGAACGCCTCGGCCACGGGCAGCGGATACTTCGCCAGCAGGGCAGCGCGCGCGGCGTCCACACCCAGTTCCTCGAAGCGCAGCGGCCGCCCCAGCACCCGCGCGAGCTCGGCCGTCTGCTCCCGCGCGGTGATCGCCTCCGGCCCCGACACGGCGTACGCCTTGCCTTCGTGCCCCGTACCGGTGAGGGCGGCCACGGCCACGGCGGCGACGTCGCGCGGGTCGACACAGGCGACCGGCGCGTCGCCGTGGAGCGCGCGCACCACGCCTTCGGACCGGATGCCGGGCGCCCAGGACAGCGTGTTGGACATGAACGTCCTGGGGCGGACGAACGTCCAGGGAACCCCCGATTCCCGGATCGTCCGCTCGTTCTCGCGCAGACGCCGGGTGATGAAGTCGTCGGCGCCCGGCTCCTCCACCGCCATCATGGACAGCTTGACCAGATGGCGCACGCCCGCATCGGCCGCCGCCTCGGCGACCCGCTCGTCGTCCGGCTCGGTGGGGCTGTTCGTCACCAGGAAGGTGGAGGTGACGTCCCGCAGCGCCCGGTCGAGGGCCCGCCGGTCCGCGTACGCCCCCGCGACGACCTCGACCCCGTCCCCGGTCACCCTGAGCCGTTCGGGGCGGCGCGCGAGAATCCGCACGGGGCCGGCAGCCGCCAGCAGTGCGGCGACCTCGCGGCCCACCGCTCCGGTCGCACCCGTCACGAGGATCACCTGCGAATCACCCCCTCAGCCGTGGGCCCGCGGGCCGGACAGGACCGCGGTGAACACCGGTTCGCCGTCCTGATGCCCGGTCACCTGGACCGTCACCGTATCTGCGGCCGTTCCGGGCTGGACCACCGCCCCGATCCGGCACGGGCTGGCGAACTCGGCGTACCGGTGGAACCGGCTGACGGTCCGGGCCGGGACGATGCCGGCGGGCCCCACCGCGAGGAAGGCGGCCTGGCGAGCCGCCTCCAGCAGCAGCATGCCCGGAACATGGTCGTTGGGGCGCTGGAACAGCGTCGGGTGCCGGGTGTCCACCCGCAGGTCCCACTGCCCGTCCCGGCCGGTCTCCGACAGCACCACGTCCTCGGTCCTGCTCCGGCCCGCCAGGGCTGCGGGGACGGGCGCAGCGGCCGGTATCGATATACCTGCGGCGGGGGTGTCGCCGCGCATACGCCGGTACACCTCCGGGCGGGTGAAGCGGGTCACCCCCACGCCCGTCGCCGCCAGTCCTCCGTCGCGGTGCACCGTCCACGCGACGCGCCCCGCCACCGGCTGTCCGCCGCGCCACTTCAGGTCGGAGCAGTACACCTCCACGTCGACCTCGGCAGGGGCGCCGCCGACCCTCAGGTGCTCCTGATGGCACGTGAAGTCCAGGCCGGACAGCAGGAAGTGGTGCCCCAGCGGTACGCCGTACCCGGCGTGGAAGGCGAGCATCGCCGACTGCCGCATCGCTTCGGCGACCAGCAGCGGGTCATGCCGGTCGCCGCCGACAGGGGCGAAGAACACGTGATCGTGCGGGAGGACCGCCGTCACCGAGAACCGATCGTGCGCCAGGCGCATCCAGTTGCGCGGAAAGGCGTCCTCGGACCGGGTCCGGTGCACCATGTCGATCCCCACGGGATGCGCCACTTCGGCCTCCGCATCCATGACCGGCACCGGATCGATCAAGACTGCTGCTTCGGGCATAACTCCCCCCAGGGGTCATGGGAATGGCGAGCCGTTCCTGCGATGCACGTGCGCTGATAAGATACAGACTAGGCGGTTTTTTTTCTATCCTCGGCAGTCCTTGACCCCATGTCTCACAAGCGCTTCCAGGCCGCTGTCCAGCAAAGGAGGCGGGATGACCGAGGAGGATGGGGCGATCCACGACCGCCGGACAATCCTGGTGACAGCGGCACGAACATTCAATAAATTCGGCTGCCGAACCGCGGAGATCACCCTGATAACGAAAAGCACGGGCGTCATGAAAAATGTTCTCCATTTCCCTTTATCGTCCGAGGAACATTTCACGCTCGGCGTTCTCGGGGGCCGGGAACCGGCCCGAACCGTTCCGGGGCGGGCACGCGAACTCCAGGAACCCATCGATGGGGGGATGTTGTTCGGCACCCGCCTGCGGACCAGTCTCCTCGCCCGTGCGGGCGTCCGCCTGTCCATGGACCACCAGGCTCAGGGCCTCGACCCCGCCGGGGCGTCCTTCCGGCAGGAGAGCACCCGTCACCACTTCGTCCCCGCCTTCGAAGCCCATGCCCTGGAGTACGCCTTCGAAGCCCACGCCCCGGAGTACGCATGCCCCACCACGCCGTCCGCCCTCTGCTCCGCCGCAAGCGCGCCCTCGCCGCCCTCGCCGGCGGGGCCGCGGCCGCGGCCGGGGCGGGACTACTCCTGTCCCACGCAGCCGTCACGGGCTCCGCGGCCGACGCGGCGCCCGAGGTCGTGCCGCCCACGGCGCATGTGCGCTTCGACTACCAGCTCGGGGGCGCGTACCCCCCGCCCGCCGGGGTCGCGGCGGTCTCCCGTGACCGTGGCGCCGAGCCGGCGGACGGCCTCTACAACGTCTGTTACGTCAACGCCTTCCAGGCCCAGCCCGACGCACTGGACTGGTGGCGGGAGAACGGCCCCGACCTGCTGCTGCGCGACGCCGACGGCGAGCCGGTCGAGGACGACGCGTGGGGCGAGGCCCTGCTCGACACCTCCACCGCGGCCAAGCGCACCCGCCTGGCGGAGATCGTCGGCGACTGGATCGACGGCTGTGCCACGTCCGGCTTCCAGGCGGTGGAGCCGGACAACCTCGACTCCTACGAGCGGTCCGACGGCCTGCTGACCCCGGCGCACAACGCGGCGTTCGCCGAGCTCCTGGCGGACCGCGCGCACGCCGCCGGGCTGGCGATCGGCCAGAAGAACACCACCGACCTGCTGGAGCGGCGGAAGGAGATCGGGTTCGACTTCGCCGTCGTCGAGGAGTGCGGCCGGTACGGCGAGTGCGGCGACTTCGCCTCCGCGTACGACGACCGGGTGTTCGTCGTCGAGTACACGGACCGCGACTTCGCCAAGGCGTGCGCGTCCGTGGGGGCGGAGGTGTCCGTGGTGCGCCGGGATCTCGGCGTCCTCCCGGCCGGCCGGCCGGGTCACGTGTACCGGGTCTGTTGAGCCCGTGCGGGGCCCGGAGGTCAGGCCGGGTGGGCGCAGACCGTGAAGATGCCGCCCTCGGGATCCCTGATCACCGCTTCGGTCCCCTCGGCGGGCGAGTCCACCGGCGGGCCGGCCGATCCGCCGGCCGCTCGGGCCGTCGCGGTGGCCGCTGCCAGGTCCGCGACGCGGAAGCGGACGTGCCAGCGCGGGCGCAGCCGGGGGTCCGCCGAGGACGCGTCCCCGCCGCCGCGCAGGGTGGCCACGGTGTGACCGCCCTGGCGGACGACGACGGCGTCCTCCCGGCAGGCGTAGCCGACGTCGCATCCGCCGGGCTCCTCGGACGCCCAGCCGAACACCTCGGCGTAGAAGATCGCGGAGTCGAAGGCGTGGCTCGTCCGCAGTTCGAGGGAGGCCGGGGCGTTGTCGCGGCCGAGCGACCAGGGCGGTGTACGCCCCTCCCAGAAGCCGAAACCGGCCCCTTCCCGGTCGGCGGCCACCGCTCCCCGGCCGGGGCCCAGCCGGATCGGGCCGACGGCGATCGTGCCGCCTCGTTCACGGACCCGTGCGGCGGCGGTGTCGACGTCCGCGACGGCGAAGTACGGGGTCCAGGAGACGACGGTGGGCAGACCGGGGGCGATCCGGCCGATGCCGGCCACGGGGACGGCGCCGAGGTGGGCGACGGAGAACCCCTCGCCGAGAGTGCCGGAGCGGAACGTCCACCCGAGAACCGCTCCGTAGAAGTCCTGGGCGGCCCGCAGGTCCCGTGTCATGAGGCTGACCCAGCACGGAGTGCCGTGCACGGGAGTGGTCTGCTCGGGCGCGGTCATCGGGATCCGTCTCCTCGTCCCCGCCGGTCGGCCGCCGGGTTCCGGCACCGGTCCGGCGGGTGGGCTGGTGGTCACCGGCCGTTCGCGGGCCGGTGCGCTCCGGGGCGTCACGCGCCCTCCGGAGCGACACGCCTCCATACCTACGCCGCCGGGGTCGCCTCCGCCACCCGGGCCGCACCCCGGAACGGACCGGGTACGCACCCGCCGGTCCCCCGGGGTCGACGTCTCTCGCCACCGCCCGAGGGCGCCCGGTGGCTCCGCAGCGGGGCCGGCGGGCGTGCCCCGGTTGCCCACTCACCGGCCCCGGGGCGGTGTCAGTGGCCGGTGACAGACTGACCGCATGATCTCCGAGCAGCCGAAGGCTGATCTCCAGCGCTATCTGCGATCCGCCCGCGACGCTCTCCTGTGGAAGCTCGAAGGGCTCTCCGAGTACGACGTCCGCCGTCCTCTCACGCCGACGGGGACCAATCTCCTCGGGCTGGTCAAGCACGCCGCGGGGGTGGAGCTCGGGTATTTCGGCGAGACGTTCGACCGTCGGTTCGCCGACACGCCCCACGCGTTCTCGGACGACGCGGAGGCGAACGAGGACATGTGGGCGAGGTCGGACGAATCGCGCGAGGACGTCCTCGCGCTGTACAGGCGGGTGGCGGAGCACGCGGACGCCACGATCGCCGCGCTGCCCCTCGACGCTGCCGGCCGGGTGCGGTGGTGGCCCGCGGAGCGAGCGCGGGTGACGCTGCACCAGATCCTGGTCCATGTGATCGCGGACCTCCAGCGGCACGCGGGGCACGCCGATGTCGTACGGGAGCTCATCGACGGGTCGGCCGGGCTGCAGGCGGGCAACGACAACATTCCGCCGGAGGACGCAGCCTGGTGGGAGGAGTACCGGCAGCGTCTGGAACAGGCGGCGCGGGAGGCTGAAGCGTCGGGCTGACCAGGGCCTACCGTGCGGATCGTGCCGGGTGTCGCGGGCCCGGCCGGGATCCGCCGGACACTCCCTCTCCGCAGGGCTGGTCCCCGTCGGCGAGCTCCGCGGGTTCGCCGATGCTGTGCGTGGCGGTGCGCCAGGCGGCGGTGACGGCCGCGCGGGCTGCGGCGGTCGCCGCCCCGACCTCCGGTGGCAGGTGCAGCGGGGCCCCCACGTGGACGTGGAGCCGGGGGCGGCGGGCCGGGGCGGTGAGGAAGCCGGAGATCTGCTTGACGCACGGGCCCGAGCTGACTCGGCGAGCCCCCGCCTGACCGAGCGGTACGACGGGGGCTCCGGACGCGTGGGCGAGGCGGGCGAGTCCGCTGCGGAAGCTCTCCGGCGGGGCCTCCGCCGCGTCGGTGCGGCAGGGCAGCCGGCCCTCGCCGTAGATCAGCAGATGACGGCCGTCCCGGAGCGCGAGCGCCGCCGTGTCGAGCGCGGCCGCCGCCCGGTCGGTGCCGCGGTGCACGGGCACGTGGCCGCCGCGCTCCAGCAGACGGCCGAGGACCGGGATGCGCCACAGGCCGGCGGTGGCCATGACGACGGGCTCGACGCCGAGGCGCCGCAGGGCGGCGAGGACGATGCCCGGGTCGACCAGGGAGGTGTGGTTGGCGACGATGATGCTGCCGGCGGCCGGGGCCGTGGCGCGGTCGGACGTGACCGTGAGGTGTCCGAGCGAGGGCACGACGGCGGCTGCGATGCGGCTGAGCACGGAAACTCCCCAAGGTCCGGCGGGCGGGGCCGCCTGGTGGCGGCGGTGCGGGCGGACCCGCCGCTCACGGCTCGGCCCGCTCTGCCCTCATCGTCGTGGCGGCCGGGGCGCGGGGCCTGAGTGCGCGTACTCAAGCGGGATGGGGCGACCCCCCAGCGGTCCCCTGAGGATCGGGGCGCCGTGCGACGAGGCCGGAGCGGGGCCGGTGCGGCGGCTGGGGGGGCACGCGTGGCTTCGGGGCGGCGGCCTGACGCCCGAGGCGGCCGGCTGGGAGCGCTCTCCACGCGGCTGCGTGGACCGCTCACCGGAGCACGGCCGCCGGAGCGGGGGCGGCGGGTGCCGGACGCGGGGCCTCGGTGGCAGCGAGCGGTGTCGGACGCCCGGCGTACCGCGGCCTCACGCGCTCCGCCCGCGCCGGTCGCTCGGCACGCCGGCGCGCCACGAACGCAAGAATATGGCGACGGCTTCAGGACGCGTGGCGTCCGGTGCCGGGCGGGTCCGCCCTCGGGCGGCCGCGAACCCGCGTTCCGGCTCGCTCCGGGGACGCCCAGTCGGCCGGTGCCGGGGGAAAGCCGCACGTGCTCCGCACGGCGTCTCCTAGCGGGCCGCCGCGGTCGTTCTGGCGGTACCGAAGTCGATGGCGCGGCCGGCCTCGCGCAGGACCTCCTCGGCCACGCGGCGTACTTCGGCGGGCACATCGCCCTGCTCTTCCACGAGGCCGGCGTAGATCGGTGCTTCGGTGCTGTCTGCGGAGCTCATACGGTTCGTTTCCCCGTCGGTCGGGTGCGGAAAGCCTCTGCCGGTCGGCGGAGGCGGGGGCGAGTGTACGTGGTGGGCGGTGGCGGCCGCGATTCCGTTCCGGCGCGCGGACCTCCGTCGCACCTGCTGGAACGGCGCCCGGTGCCGCCCCTGGCGGGCCCGCGCGGCGCATTCGTCACGGTCCGGAGTGCCCGGCGCCCAGGTGCTCCACGGTGAAGCCGGCCCGGTCGGCGAGCGCGGTCAGCTCGTCGGCACGGGCTGCTCGCAGGCCCACCACCGGGTAGCAGTCGGAATCGATGTCGAGAACGGCCAGAGCCGCGCCGATCTCGCGGTAGTGGCGGCCGCAGGCGTGCAGGAAGTCGTAGGTCGGCAGGGACGTCTCCGTGGTCTCGAAGAGCGCCCACGGGTCCCCGGAAGGCCGCGATTCCAGCGCCGTCAGCTGGGCCCGGATCTCCTCCCCGTCCTCCTTCCAGTCGAACTCCGCGAGCAGCCCGCGAGCGGTGAGCGCGTCGATGAGCGCGATCCAGGCGAGATTGTCCACCGGCTCGTCGATGCCCCGTTCTTCCAGCCGGTCCTCGAAGGCACTCACGTAGCCGTTCGGGTCGTCGTGGGCTCGGAGCACCTCCTCGGCGACGCCGGGATGGGCGGGGGCGAGCATCGAGGCGATCCGGGCCAGGGAGGCGCGGACGGTGTCGGCGTCGTGCGGGTCGGACATGGTGTGCTCTCCTCCGCGGCCTGGCGGCCGCCGGGTCTTCGGTACCGGTGGGGTGCCGTTCACGGCGCACAGGGAGCGCCGTGAACGGTGAGGGGCGTGGCCCGTGGAGGCGGGCCTCGGTGTGCGGGGCGGACGGCTCAGTCGTGGCGCCGCCGGGCCTCGGGCAAAGGCCGGTGGCCCTCGGTCCACTCGTTGACCCAGCCGCAGCCCGAACAGGCGTAGCGTCCGTCGAGGCCGGCGATCAGGGTCCCGCACCGGGCGCACCCGATGTAGGTGATCTCCGGGTGCTCCGTGACCGCTTCGTCCGAGGTGCGCCGCTCCGGGCCGGATGAGGCCGGCATCGTCACACGCCCCTTCCGGTGGCGTCGAGCAGGATCCGGGCGAGTTCGCGCGGCTGCGAGAACATCGGCCAGTGCCCGGTGTCCAGGGTGACGAGCTTCCACCGCTCGCTCGTCAACAGCTCGGCCACGGCGGGGTTTGGCTCGGGCCCGTCGAGCAGGCATTTGACGTACGTCGCCGGCAGCAGGCCCAGCGGGCGGGCCAGGGTCGCCGGTTCGGTGAGGGTGGCGCCGGGGTGCGGTGTCGCACCGCCGAGCAGCCGGGCGATCTGTTCGTCGCCGAGGCCCTGGTCCGCGCAGTCGGCGGCGGTCGGCGGCGGCCAGAGCCCGCCGTTGGCGGCGATGGCCGCCTCCACGCCCGTCCGGCCGTCCGGCCAGCCGGAGAGGAACGACTCGCCGTCGGCCGGGACGTCGGAGTCGACGAGAACGACGTGGGCGAGCCGGTCGCCGATCCGCTCGGCCGCCTGTCCGACCGGGATGCCGGAGTAGCTGTGCCCGACCAGGACCACGTCGTGGAGGCCGAGGCGTTCGACCTCGTCGACGATGTCCTGGACGTGCGTCTGCTGTCCCGCTGCCGTCCCTTGCCTGTCCGCGAGGCCGGACAGGGTCAGGGGGTGCACCCCGTGCCCGGCCGCGCGCAGGTCGGGCTCCACGTCGCGCCAGGCCCATGCTCCGAGCCAGGCCCCCGCCACGAGTACGAATTGCGTCATGCCAGCAACGTAGCGCAGGGGTAGGACACCGCCTCCCCGGCCGCCGGGCCCCGGGGAGGGGGCAGGGCCTCCGACCGCCGTGCCTCAGGGGCGCGACACGGCCTCGTACCCCGGTACCGCAGGGGCGGAACACCACCTCTCCGACCGTCGCACCGGCCCCCGCCCGACGTCGTCCGCGAGCCTGACGTCCCGCCGGCCGTCGCCGCTTCGCTACCTTCGCAGGACAGGTGCCGGGCGGCGGGGGTGCTCATCGCCGCCACCCGGCCTACGACCGAAGGAGAGCACCTGTGCGTTCCCCATCGCCGACGCCCCCGGCCCGGCCGTAGGCGTTCTGCTGCCACGCGATCTGCCCGCCGACCAGATCCTCCCGTATGCGCGCCGGGCCGAGGCGCTGGGGTTCGACGCCGTGTGGGTGGTCGAGGATCTCGGTTTCCGCGGAGGAGTCGCGCAGGCCGCCGCCGTCCTGGCCTCCACCGACCGGGTCCGGGTCGGCATCGGTCTGCTGCCCGCCGGAGCCCGCAACGTGGCGTTCGCGGCGCTGGAGATCGCGTCCCTCGCCCAGCTCTTTCCCGGCCGGGTCGACGTCGCGGTGGGTCATGGCATGCCCCACTGGATGCGCAGTGTCGGCCAGTGGCCCCGGAGCCCGCTCACCTTCCTCCACGAGTACGTCGACGCGTTGCGGGCACTGCTGCGCGGCGAACTCACGCGGCGGCACGGCCAGTACGTGCGCCTCGACGACGTGCGGCTCGATCCGAGCGCGCTGCCCGACGTCGTACCGGACATCCTCGCCGGCGTCCGGGGCCCCAAGTCCCTGGCCGTATCCGGCGAGGTGGCCGACGGTACGGTCCTCGCGGAGCCGGTCTCCCCCGAGTACGCTCGGACGGCGCTCGGGCACATCGCCGCCGACGGCCGCCACCGTCTGGTCGCGTACAGCGTCGCCTCCGTCGCCTCCGACCGGGCCGCTGCCCTGGCCGCCGCCCGGCCGGGACTGGAGTGGATCGGCGAGCCCGACTGGCACCCGCACATCGCACCGCTCCCGTTCGCCGACGCGCTGGCCGAGCTGCGGGCCGGGAGCGCGAGCCGCGAGGAGTTCGCGCACCGCCTGCCCGACGACTGGGTGGCGCGGCTCGCGGTGGCCGGGACCCCCGAGGAGGCCCGTGGCCGCCTCGCCGGACTCCGGGCGGCCGGCGTCACCGACACCGTCCTCGCCCCGGTCGGCCCCGACCCGGTGGGAGCGCTGGAGTCGTTGGCCTCGGTAATCGACTCCGCAGACACCACCGCCACCTCTGGCACCACGGGCAGCACAGGAAGTCCTCACATCACTGGCACCACCGGCATCACAGGCACCATCGGCACCGACCGCCCCTGAAGTGCCGCCACCGCTCCCCCGCTACCTGTCGCCTTACGCACATCGACGACCGTCTGGGATGCATTGTCGGCCGTTTCTGACTGCTTTTCGCTATGAACGGAGGCAGTGGGCCACAGCGAGGCAGGATGTCCCCGTGATGGGCAACCTCCCCGTCGTGACAACCAGTTTCGTCGGCCGCGACAGCGAACTGGTCAGCGTCGAACGGGCACTTCGAGATCATAGGCTGGTCACGCTGACCGGCAGCGGCGGGGTCGGCAAGAGCCGGCTGGCCCTGCGCACAGCCGAGCGTGCCCGCGAGCGCTACGCGGACGGCGTCTGGTGGGCCGATCTCTCCCATCTGCAGGACGAGGAGTTGCTGGCCACCACGGTCTGCGACGGCGTCGGACTGCTGGACCACAGTCACCGCCACCCGGTGGCCGCGTTGGCCGAGTGGCTCTCCGACCGGCGGCTGCTCCTCGTCCTCGACTGCTGCGACCGGATCGCCGGCCCCTGTGCGCAACTCGTGGCCGAACTGCTCGCCGCGGCTCCGGGACTGACGGTGCTGGCCACCAGCCGGGTGCCGCTGGGCACGGCCGACGAGCGGTGCGTCGAGGTACCCCCGCTCTCCGCGGGGGACGACGGCGGTGATGCCATCCGCCTCTTCCACGAGCGCGCTGCCGCCGTGGCCCCGGACCTCTCGCTCGACGATCCCGGCAACGCGACCGCCGTCGCCGAGATCTGCCGGCGGCTCGACGGCATACCGCTCGCCGTCGAACTGGCCTGTGCCCAGCTGCGCGTCAGCAGCCCCCGGGAGATCACCGGGCGGCTGGCCTCCCGGATGGAGAATCTCACCGACGACACCGTCTGGCCCCGCCGCCACCGTGCCCTGCGCACCACGATCGGCTGGAGCCACGAACTGTGCGCTCCGCTGGAGCGGCTGCTGTGGGCGCGGCTCTCCGTCTTCCGCGGGGTCATCATGGCCGCGGATGCGGAGGCGGTGTGCGCGGGCGGCCCGCTGGAGGCCGCGGCGGTCGCCCCGGTCCTGGAGCGCCTGGCCGACCAGTCGGTGCTCCGGCGGACCGGGGGCGGCTACCGGATGCTGGACACACTGCGCGAGTACGGTGCGATGTGGCTCGCCGAGCTGGCCGAGGACGTGCTCATCTCGGACCGGCACGCGCGGCACTTCGCCCACGTCGCCGTGCAGGCGTACGCGGGTTGGCTCGGGCCGTCGCAGGTCCTCTGGTACCACCGGATCGCCGACACCCACGCGGATCTGTGCGCGGCCCTGGACCATCTGCTGGCCGAGGACCCGGAGATGGCGATGGAGATGGCCGGCTGCGCAGGTCTGTTCTGGAGCTGTTGCGGCCATCTGCACCAAGCCCGTTCGTATCTGGAACGGGTGCTCGCCCTGCCGCTGTCCACCGGACCGCACCGCACCCGCGCGCTCTGGGCCCTGGGCATCACGTTGACCCTCCAGGGGGACCACGAGTCGGCACGCCGCGTCGGCGAGGAGTGCCGGGTTTCGGCCGAGGGTGACGGGGACCCCGAGGCGGTGCTCCTGGCGACCCACTCCGTGAGCTTCACCTATCTCATGATGGGCCGGCCGCTCGCCGCGTACTCGGTCAGCGACCGCGCCCTGCTCGACCACCCGGGCGACCCCGCCGACGCGCCCTCGCAGCTGCGCTGCCGGGTGATACGCCTCTTCGCCCTGTCCGCGCTGGGCCGGCTCGACGAGGCGTACGAGGAGGCCATGCGGCTCCAGCGGATCAGCCTGCGGTTCGGCGAGCACTGGGCACGGGCCTACGCGGATCACCAGCTCGCCCTCATCCACCTGCTCCAGGGCCGGCCCCGCCATGCCGAGAGCCATGCCCGAGCGATGCTCGCCGGCAAGCACGAGCTGCACGACAGTCTCGGCATAGCGCTCGGCCTCGATCTGCTGGCCGGGGCCATCGCCGCCCAGGGGAACGGAGTGGCCGCGGCCCGTGCCTCCGGTACGGGGCACACGTACTGGCGCATGATCGGCCACCCGCATCGCGGCACCCCGGAACTCGGGGCCATCCGCGAGCAGTGGGAGCTGCGGGCACGGCAGGCCGCGGGCGACTCGGCGTACGAGCTGGCCTACCGGCGCGCCTCGGCGGACGACGCCGAACGCGGACTGGCGCACGCGTTGGAGCGCGGTCTCCCCGGATGACCGGGACCTCCCGCCGCCAGGCCTCGGTACGTCCGGAGAACAGCGCCTACGATCCCGGTATGACCATCATCAGCCGCCTCCGTGCCGATCATGCCGAGGCTCTGCTCGCCTTCGAACGGGAGAACCGGGCCTACTTCGCCGCCTCCATCCCCGACCGGGGCGACCTGTACTTCGCCGAGTTCGCCGAACGCCACCGCGTCCTGCTCGCCGAACAGGACGCCGGGCTGCACCACCTCCACCTCGTCGAGGACGGCGACGGCGGCGTCCTCGGCAGGATCAACCTCGTCGAGGTGCGGGACGGTTCGGCCGAGCTGGGCTACCGGATGGCGGAGAAGGCGGCGGGACGAGGGCTGGCCACCCGGGCGGTGCGCCAGATCTGTCTCCTGGCGGTCCGGGAGTACGGGCTCACGGCCCTGCGCGCCGAGACGACGCTGGACAACGCGGGCTCCCGCGCGGTGCTGGCGCGCGCGGGGTTCGAGCCGGTGGAGGACGTCATGTTCGGCGACCGCCCCGGCCACCGGTACGCCCTGGACCTGAGCGGGGGCGTCCCCTCGGCGCGCTGAACGGCGCGGGTCTTCGTTCGGATGGTGCCGGGCTCGCGGCACACGCCACGGCCGGCGCCGGGAATGCCCCGGCCGTCCCGGCGCGACCTCCGCGAGGCCCCCGGAGCGGGCCACGAACCGTCGCCACGACCCCGAAAAGGGGCACGCCGGGTCTCCGGTGTGCCCCTTCGCGGATCGGACGGGCGGTGATCAGTCCTCGTCGCTCTCCTCGCGGACGATGGTGTCGTTCTTGGCGTCCACGTCGAAGGTCGTCTTCTTCCAGTCGGAGCCGACCACGTCGACCTTCCAGATGACGCCCTTGCCGTCGTTGTCGTCGAGACTGACGGAGGTGACCGTCCCCTTCTTCTTCTCGGTGGCGACCTTGGCGGCCTGTTGCGGTGTCTGGGTGGCCTGCGCGAGCAGGTCGGCCGTCTGCTTCTTGTCGTCGGCGTCCTGGTCCGCGTCGACACGGGCTTCGATCACCTTGCCGTCGACCGCGTTGATCCGGACGGTGTGGATCGTGCCGTCCTTCTCCGCGACCTCCGCGACCCAGACCGGTCCCTCGGCGGCGGCGCTCGCGCTGGGCGAGCCGCTTCCGCTCGGGCTGGCGGAGCCGGACGGTTCCGCCGAGCCCGAGGGACTCGCCGAGCCCGTGGGGCTGCCGGAGCCGGACGGGCTGGGGCTCTGCCCGTTGTCGTCGTCCACGCCCTCCAGGTCCAGCTCGACCAGCTTGCCTCCGGCGACCTCGCCGGTGGCCGTACCGGCGGCGTCCTCGAAGGTGACCTTCGTCTCGTCGAGCACCTTCTTGCGCTCCTGCTGGTCCTTCGTGAGCTCGGCGCTGGCCGAGGGCGAGGTCGTCTGCTTCTGCGGGACGACCTTCGCGGCCTCGGAGGTGGCCGCGCCCGTGGCGCTGTCCGAGCTCTGGCCGCATCCGGTCATCAGGACGGCCGTGGCGGCGGCCAGGGAGAGGGCGCCGACCGCCTTGAGGGTGCGGGAACGGGAAGAGGCACTGTTCGTTCGTCGGGGCTCAAGTCTCATGCACGCATGACTACCGCCCGAACCCACCCGTCATGTTGTCCTACCGGCCGGAGTCACCCGATCGACCGGACGGGTCCGCCCGTTGGCCGTCGCTCCTCGGGCGGCGAGCACCAGGGTGCGAAACAATGGCGGCAGAACCGTATTCTCTCGCACCCGGCCGGGAGGCCGTCATGGGAAACATGGTGCACACCGATCGTTACGAGCTCATCTTCCAGATGTCCGGCGCCACCGACGACGTGGTCCTCGTCCGGATGACCGACCGGCTGGGGGCGGGCGGATTTCCGGTGTACGAGGACGAGACCGGGATCGTCCGCGCCGAGATCAGCGACCGGGGCGAGGTCCGCATGATCGCCACCGGCGGCCACCAGGCTCCGGGGGCCCCTCTGCTCGCCCGGCCGCTCGGCGAGGACGCCCCGGAAACCCCGTGACCGGGCCGTGGCGCTGCATCTGGTCGGCGGCCTGATCCGTCCCCGTACCCGCGCGGCGATCGACGCCGGGCCCTTCGGTGCGTACGCCGCGGATGCGACCGGCTCCGGCGCCTCTCCGGCCACCGCCGCCGCCCGACGCCGCTGCCCCGGGGCGACGGCGCCACAACCGCGTACGGGGCCGTTAGGTTGTGGACCGTGACCGAACACTGGAACGCCACCGCCCCCGGCGTCCTGGCCCTTCCTTCCGGACGGCTGGTACGGGGCAGGGGCCTGCGCCGTCCGTTGCCCTCGGGGCCCGTGCCGGACTTCGCCGTTCATCTGCTGGGCCGCACCCCGCCCCCGGTCGCCTGGGAGTCCCGGTGGCTGCGGTGGCCGGACTTCCGGCTCCCGGCGGACCGGGCGGCGGCACTCGACGTCCTCCGGGAGGTCTGGGACCGGGCCGCCGACGATCGGGTCGAGGTGGCCTGCGGCGGCGGGATGGGCCGCACCGGGACGGCGCTGGCCTGCCTGGCCGTCCTGGACGGGGTCCCGGCCCACGAGGCGGTGGCGTTCGTGCGTGCCGGCTACCACCCGCGGGCGGTGGAGACGCCCTGGCAGCGCCGTTATGTACGGAACTTCGCGCCCCGCTAGCCGACACGTCACCGCCCGTCCGGCGACTCCGGACGGGCTGGACCCTACGGCCGCCCCGGCACGTTCTTGAAGGTCCCGGGGACCGGAAGGGTGCTCCAGCGGCCCACCGGCCACGCGACGACGACGGCCCGGCCCACGACCTCGTCCACCGGGACCATCCCCTTGCCGGGGTCGTCCTGGTGGTAGCGGAAGTCGGCGGATGCCTGGCGGTGGTCCCCCATCACCCAGAGCTTGCCCTCGGGCACGGTGACCTTGAACTGGCCGCCCTCGTCGTCGCTGCACGGGGTGTTGCCGGGGAAGACGTACGGTTCGTCCAGGGCGGTGCCGTTGACCTTGACCGGCCCTTCGCCCGCGCACTCCACGGTGTCGCCCGCGACGCCGATGACCCGCTTGATGAGGTCCTTCTGCTCGGCGGAGGGCATCACCCCGATGAAGCTCAGCACCTTCTGCACGGAGTTGGGCTCGTCCACGGGCACTCCCGCGAGCCAGTCGGCAGGGTCGTGGAAGACGACCACCTCACCGCGCTCGGGCTCCGACCCGAACCACGGGGTCAGTTTGTCGACGAGGACCCGGTCGCCCTGCTGCAGGGTGTTCTGCATGGAATCCGAGGGAATGGAGAACGCCTGCAGCAGGAACGTCTTGATGAGGAGGGCCAGCACCAGCGCGAGTCCGACGAGGAGCGGCAGCTCCACCCAGAACGGCCGATTCTTCCGTACTCTCGACCGCCGTGTGCCCGCACGCCCCATTGCACCGCTCCTCGCCCCGCGTACCACCCGTCCGTCCCTGGCGGGACGGATCCGGTGATCCACTCTAGGGGGCGGCGCACACCGGGGAGGGCGCTATGCCGGTTCCGCACCGACCGGCGGGACGGTCGCTCCCTCGCCGGCGCGCACGGCGTCGACCACACTCTGGTGGAAGGAGCGGCTCTCCTCCTCGGAAGGGCACGGCACCGGACTGCCGGTGAGCGTGAACCAGTCCGAGGAGCCGCTGTACTGCACGGCCACCGACGCCTGGCCGTCGGACCAGGTGGTGTGGACCGTGAGGTCGCCGCTGAGGACGCCCGCTTCTTCGGTGCGTACTCCGCCGGCTCCCGCGTAGACGCCGCTGGTCGTCCACGATGCCCAGTTCATGACGGTCACCTCTCGGACGAGGACAAGCCTGGCCAGCCCGCTGACTTCTTCCGAGTATGGCACCGCCGATCGGACGACGCACGGTTGCGCGAGGGGCCGGTCCGTGCACCGGCTTCCTCAGGCGCGTTCCAGCATTCCCCGCACGTAGGCGGCCTGGCCCGCGTGCTGGAGGTCCTCGGCGACGACGCTGATCAGCCGGACGCCCAGCGTCACCGGGGGCGACCAGTTCTCGTCGACGATCCGGTCCAGGGCGTGGCCCTCCAGCCCCGCGACGAAGTCGAGGGTCCGCTCCTGCACGGCGTCGAAGTAGCCGAGGAGGAGGTCGGCCGAGTCCACGCGTACGGCGGCGACCTCGTCGGCACTCTGCCCGTAGCCGGTCGCCGACGCGTCGAACGGGAGCGCGAAGCGGTCGGCCCAGCCCTCGGTGAGCCAGATCTGCTCGGTTCCGGCGGCATCGGCGATGTGGTCGTCCTGGACGCGGGTGAGATGCCAGACGAGCCAGGAGATCGAGTTGGCCCCCGGATCGACGCGGGCGTCGAGGTCGCCGGGTGTGAGTCCTTCGACGGCGGCGTGGACCGCTTCCCCGATCCGGTCGAACGCTTCGGCCAGCATGCCTGCGGTGTTCATCCGCCCACTCTGGCCCCGAAGGCCCGCTGCGCCGGGATGCGACACACCGCACGGCCTGCGGTGAGGCCGGAGGGCCGGCCTCACGCTCCTCGGCGCAGTCCGTGCAGCCAGTCGGTCAGCAGGCGGTTGACCTCGTCGGGGCGTTCCTGCTGGATCCAGTGGCCGCACCCGTCGAGGACGTGGGAGGAGGAAAGGCCGGGGAGGGTTCTCGAGTAGGCGTCGATGGCGTCGGACATCCAGGTGGTGGAGGCGTCCAGGGCGCCGCCGATGAAGATCGAGGGCTGGGTGACCGGGGCTCCGTCCCAGGCGGCGAGGTCCTCCCAGTCCCGGTCGACGTTGCGGTACCGGTTGAGCGCGCCGGTCAGGCCGGTGCGCTCGAACTCCTCCGCGTAGAAGTCGAGGTCGCGCTCGTCGAGCCAGCCGGGCAGATCTCCGGTGGGGAACCGGTCGGCCATGCGCGCGCCCTGCGGTACGAAGAAGGGACCGGGATGGCCGTCGCGTGCCGGAGCGTCGCCGGAGAGGCCCGTGTAGAAGCCGGCGAGCCAGCCCCGTACGTCCGGTTCGATCTCCGCCTCGGCCCGGCCGGGGGTCTGGAAGTAGCTGACGTAGAACTCCTCCTCCCCGCCGATGCCCGCGAAGCCGTCGGTGGGGCGGGGACCGCCGCGGGGGGCGTAGGGGACGCTGAGCAGGGCGACCGCGGTGAAGACGTCCGGCCGGAGCAGCGCGCTGTTCGCGGCTATGGGCGAGCCCCAGTCGTGCCCCACGATCGTGGCGGTCCCCTCGCCCAGGGCGTGGACGACGGCGGTGTTGTCGGCGACGTGGGCGAGCATGCGGTAGGCGTCGGTGGCGGCGGGGGCGGAGGAGCGCCCGTAGCCGCGTACGTCGATGGCGGCGGCGCGGTATCCGGCGGCCGCCAGGGCGGGGAGTTGGTGGCGCCAGGAGTACCAGGACTCGGGGAAGCCGTGGACGAGCAGGACGAGTGGTCCCTCGCCCTGCTCGACGCAGTGGATCCGGCCGCCGGGGACGTCGACCGTCCGGTGTGTCGCGCCGGGGAGGACGGTGGAGGGGCAGGCGACGCGCTCCGTGGACGGGGCGGGTACGGACGTGGGCTCGGTCATAACTCCTCCTGGGGCGGACGGTCGTGACGTTCGGCGGGCGGACCGGCGTGGAGGCCGGACCGCCCGGTCACGATCATTCGGCCGGTGCCACCGCCCGACAAGGATTTTTGCCGATCCGGCAAAGCGGGGTCCGAGGCGGTGAGGACCGGGAGCTTCAGCAGTGGTCCGAGGCGGTTCAGACGAGGAGCTTCAGCAGGTGGGCGCAGGCGGCGGCCTCGTCCGGGTGGCGGGTGAGGACGTCGTACGTTCCGCGCTCGAACGCCCCGGTCTCCCAGCAGTCGCCCGGACCCCGCCGGACGAAGAGGAAGTCCGTCGGGGTGGGGGCGGGCTCATGGACGCCCTCGATCCAGTAGTAGCCGCCGGGGATGTGCGCCTCGACGAGTGCGGTGTGCAGGGCCCGGCGGTCCACGGGGTTACGCCCCCGCGGGCGTCAGGTAGGCGTGGTCCAGCAGCCACTTCACGTTGAGCCGCTGCCCCTCGCCGGGATTCAGGAAGACGGCGTCGAGCTTGATCTGCTGACCGCCGCCCGGCTGCTCGAACCAGGGGGCGATGGCGCCCTGCCAGACCCAGAACGGCTTGGCGACCTTGTAGACGCGGTAGTCGCACGGGGTGTCGGCGTCGCGGGTGTTGAGGTTCTGCGGGGGAAGGGCACGTTCGGCGTAGGCGTCGCCCGCCGGGGCCAGGTAGCCGCCGTACTCGGAGCCGAAACGGTCCAGGCGCTGGCCGGTACGGAGCTCGACGGGCTCCTTGTCGACCTCGCCGTTCACCTCGGCGAATCCGTCGTTGGGCGGGTACTTCCAGCTGCCGGTGTCGGCGGGGCCTTCCCAGTACTTCTTGAGGAAGTCCTGCGGTGTGAGGTCGCCGGTGCGCTGGTAGCCCTTCAGGAGCGGGCCGACCGGCGCGAGCCGCTTGCCGGGCAGCCACTTGGGGCCGAGGCGGGCGTCTCCGCGGAACTTTCCGGTGCAGGGTTCGTGGCGTTCGGCGGCGGGCGCGGGCCGGGCGGACGCCGGTGCGGCGCTCGCCGCCGGGGCGGAGATCAGTCCGGCGGTGATGCCGAGCGCGGCGAGTACGGTGCTGACGCGGTTCATTCAGGGGTCTCCCGGGGGACTGACGATCGATCAGGACAGCTGACGTAGAGTAGCCGCTCGATCACGTGAAGGATTCGCACCGTGCCGCTTTCCGGCCATCGGGCCCAGCGGCACGCCCCGACCGCGGTGAGGCGCGACCGGGGCGTGCAGGACGACAGCTCGGGGTCCTCACCCCGCTCGATCGAAGCCGCAGCCGCAGCGACGGGTGAGCCCCCGTGGCCCTTCGTCGCTCCGCGGTGCGTACGGGACCGACCCGCGCTCACCGGGCCTGTCGGGTGGGCGGGTTGCGTGCGCAGGCGTGAGCGGCGCCGGAGCACGCCGGACCGCACCCGGCGACGCGTGCGCGAAACGTGGCACGAGCGTGGTTCGCCAGGGCCGCCGCTTCCCGGTGCCCGGACGGGCGGCCGCGCACACCGCGCCCTGCCGCCTCTTCGAAGCGATCACCGCCGGTCGTCGGCGAACCGGACCGAGACGCGTTCGAAGCCGAGGGAGCCGAGCAGCCCCTTCAGCATCTCGGCGGTGTTCTTCTCGGCACGGGCCGTCAGCTCGCTCTCCCTCGCCGCCTCCGCGATGCGCTGGGCGGCGAGCTTGTTGACCGCCTGCTCACTGCCGGGATTGTCGGAGAAGAAGTCGCCCAGCCGGTCCAGCAGACCCCGCTGCTTGGACACCGCGTACGAGCGGTCGGGGTCGAGGGCCGGCTTGCCCAGGACGGCGCGAGGAAGGCGGAGTTCGGCCTCGGTACGGTCCTCGTTCACCACGACGCCGTCCTCGGTGAGCCTGCCGAGGTCCACGGAGGCGTCGACCGTGCCGGCACCGACGAACAGCGTGCGGGTGCCGCGCAGGGCGTCGGGGACGAACTTGGCGTCCTTCTCCAGGTCGACGACCACCTGGAAGTTGCCCGAGGCGGCCTCGTACGCGCTCATGTCCTGGATCGACTTGAGCACGGCGGGACCCGACCGGTCGTGGGTCTCCTCACCGAAGAAGTCGTCGATCTCCGGCAGCAGGTTGAGCCGACTGCCGGCGAACAGCAGGGCCAGTACGGCCGTGCCGATGCCGAGAGTCTTCAGCCACCGCCGGGAGGCGCGGGCGTCACGTTTTCCGCCGCCGTGCGGCGCGGGCTCTGTGGTTACGTCGCTGGGCGTCATGGACTGCGTCTGACCCGAACCCGGTGCCTTCAGTCCGTCTCTCTCCTTTTCACGGCTGAACTCCCCCACAAAATGGTCCTGTTCCGGTACGGACGGGCAGACGCTCCGACTCTCCCCGGTCGCGGGGGCGATACCCCGGCGACGGGCCCGCTCAGCAGGGTGAGGGCTCCACCCGCACCCGGTCACTCTCGCCGTCGGAGAGGAACGACGCCAGCCCCCTGCCTTCGTCGGCCACGGCGGCGCGGTCGGTACGGGAGAAGGCGCGCAACGGCTCCACGCTCACCACTCCTTCGGTGACCCGCCAGGTGGCGGACACCCGGCCGTCGACCAGCACCACACGCTCACCGGCGACCGAAAGGCCGCGGTGCTGGTCATCGATGATGCGGCCGCGGTCCTGGTAGCCGAGGATCGCGTTGTCGAAGGCGGGCAGAAAGCGCACGGGGGCGGGGGTGTCCGGGTCCGGGCGTGGAGCGTCGGGCAGGTCGAGCAGTTCCCGGCCCCGCTCGTCGCGGAAGCGGACCAGTTCGTCACGGACCGCGGCCACCGCGCCGGGCAGCCCGGCCAGGCCGGACCAGGCGCGCAGGTCTGCCGTGGTGGCGGGCCCGTGGGCGGCCAGATACCGCCGGACCAGGGCCCGGCCGACCGGGTCGGTCCCGTCGGGGGCGGGCGGGTCGACCGGGCGGCCGAGCCAGGAGGAGAGGGCGACGTTGCGCACGCCGCCCTTCGTCCGCCACAGCCCGCGGGGCGGGGCCTGGGCCATCGGGACGAGGGCCGCGACCACCATCTCGCCCAGCGACCGGGGCCCCGGACCGGGCCGGGGCCCGGCGAGCTCCCGCACGATCTCGGCCGCCGTACGGGGCTCTCCGTCCGCCATCAACTCCCGTGCTTCGGAGGCGAGTTCTTCGAGGTCGATGTCTTTCAGCTCGTCCCGGTAGACCCCGAGCACGCGTTGGCGCAGCATCGCGTCGTGGCGGGACCGCCAGGCGAGGACGTCGTCGGCGGTCACGAGGTGGACCGTACGGCGCATCAGATGGGTGCGCACGACGTGCCGCCCGGTCAGCAGGTCCGAGAGGACGGCCGGATCGAAGCCGGCCAGCCGGGACCAGAGCCCGACGAAGGGCTCCTGCGGTTCCTGTGCCTGTAGGCCGCAGAGGTGGGCCACCGCGTCCGCGACCGGCAGACCGGACCGGTAGAGCAGCAGCTGTCTGGCGAGCGTGGCGCGGTTGAGCGCCCGGCTGTCGAGGACGGTCACCGTGTCGTCTCTTCCGTTCGGTAGCCCGATGCCCGCGTTCTCAGGTCGCCTGCCGTCCGTCGAGCGTTTCGCGCAGGATGTCCGCGTGCCCGGCGTGCTGGGCGGTCTCGATGACGACGTGGGCCAGCACCCGCCGTACGCTCCACTCGCCGCCGGGCTCGTTCCAGGGCGCCTCGGGGAGCGGGTGCGCCGCCGAGAGGTCGGGCACGGCGAGCACGATCTTCTCGGTGCGGGCGGCGACGTCTTCGTACGTCCGGAGGACTCCGGCCAGCGTCTCACCCGGCTGCATCCGGAACTCCTTCTCCCGGTCGATCGCCCATTGCGGGTACGCGCGTGCCGTGCCGGCCACGAGGTCGTCCCAGGTGACGCCGTCGGGGAGGGCGAAGTCCATCGCGGACGGGCCCTCGGTGACGAAGTCCAGCCAGCTCTGCTCCATGGCGGCGACGTGCTTGACGAGGCCTCCCAGACACAGCGCGCTGACCGTCGGGGCCCGGCCGGCCTGCTCGTCGTCGATCCCCTCGACCGCGCCGAGCAGCGCGGCTCGCGCGGCGGCGAGGGCGGCGAGCACGTCGGTGCGCTCGGGGTCGGGGGACGTGGAGGCGGTGGAGGCAGTCATGGTCATCGGGTCCTTCCGGTGGTTCCCGTTGTGCGGTACGGCTCCACCTTCGCAAGCGAATAGGCCAGGGTGTGGCCTATTCGCCGCCTCATACCGGCTCCGTGCCGAAGACCTGCGGCGGGCCCGCGCGGCCGGGGCGGCCATCTGCCCCCTCCTCCTCTCCCGGCAGCCGGCGGCCCTCCGGTCCATGCCCACGTCCGCGACAGCGCCGTGCGCCGGCCGCCGCTGGTGCCGAAGAGGACGGGCACAACACGATCGGTTGACCGCCCGACCGCTGGTCGGCAACGTCGCCTCAGCTCCGTGCCGTTCGTTTCATGAACGCGTGGGCGCCACGGAGCTGGGTGATCAGCTTCTGCTGCGTGGTGGGGCTGTCGGGTCGTACGTCGGGCCCGCCGGGCAGTCCCGTATCGGAGCGGCGGCCGCTGGGCAGCTGTGCGGGGTCGAGATCCGTCACGACGGGCGATGAACTCACCCGGTTCGTGGCGGCTCAACGCGTCCGGTCCGGCGATGTGGTGGACGCCGACGGTACGGGGCCTGGCGCTCTCCCCCCGGGCGGCGGCCAGGTCTCCGACGTGGACGGGGCAGCGGATGCCGTCGGAGAACAAGGCGCCCTGCCGGGTGCAGGCGGCCGGGGCATGCACAAGCGTTCGTGTTCGGAGCGGCCGTGGCCGATGATCAGCGAGGTACGGGCGGCAGCCGTTCAGGGGCCGACAAGCCGGGTGGCAGGGGCGTCGTCGGTCGTCGAGACGGTCACGGACGGGGTGATGTGCCCCGCCAGACCCAGCACCAGGAACAGCACCACCAGCCACTTCGCGGCGCTGCTCAGGACCAGCGGGCGGGTGGCGGAGCGCGAGGTCTCCGGGGCGACGGCGAGGCCGTCGTCGCCGAACAGGCCCTTGGGGTAGGCGGGGGTGAGCATCATGACGTACGCGGTGAACCGCATCCGGTAGCGCAGGGTGGCCGTCGTCGCTTCGAACAGCGGCCGGGGCATCCGGCCGAGGACCAGCGTGATCAGCCACCAGACGAAGGCCAGGGCCCACCACCCGTACACGGCGAGGCTCTGCACGATCGCCGCCGGGATCATCAGGAAGACGCGGAACAGCACCGCGAGCCGGTTGAGCGCGGTGGGGCGCGCCTCGATCCGCACCGGAAAGTCGGCCGGCGGGGTCAGGGCGAACGGCGGGTAGCGGTCGATCAGCAGCATGTCGGAGGCGGATACGCGCATGTCGTAGCCGAGGACGCCGGCCAGGAAGCGGAAGACGGGGTCCGGCAGCCTGCCCAGCACCAGGGCCGCGAACCAGCCCACGATCACGGTGAAGAACGCCGCGATGTGGAGGAAGAACAGCACGATGAAGTGCGGGATCAGCAGCAGGAGTCGCAGGAGTACGGTCAGCCGCCGCTGACGTGGCGGTTCGACGATGTCCAGGAGGGGCCTGAACTCGTCGGCGTCCGTCTCCGTGCGCCCCGGGCTCCACCGGCCTTCGGCCTCGGCCATGTCGATCCTCCTCGGCAGGGGGCCCGTACGCCATCCGGGCGCGGGACGTGACCCCACCGTGCGTGCGCGAAGGCCCGCCCGCAAACGGCACGGCCCGAACGGGTGCCGTGCCTGCTGCGGGCGGGCCTCGGCGTGCACGGGCCGCGGATCTCCGCCGTGGGGCCGGTCCGCCGTGTGCGGCGGGTGGTCTCTCCGCCGCTCCGGGGACGCTGCCCAGGGGGCGTCGCGCCGGGACGCTCCTGCGGGACGCCGTTCCGATGGGCCTCCTCAGCCCCGGCGGATGCGGCCGAGCAGCGTGCGGGCGCTCCTCGGCGCGGTGGTACTCCGACCGCCGTCGGCCGGGTCGGCGGACTTCCGGAAGCGGGAGAGGCGCTCCTTCGCCGGGACCCGCTCCCGCGCGGGCGCGGATGACGGCTTCAGCCGCGCCCGCAGCCCGGTTCCGGTGCGGGCGTCCGCCGGACCGCGCTTCGGTTCGGCACCGGGCTTCGCGGCGGCCCCGCGCACGGTGCCGGCAGCGGCTCGACGCTCCGGCCCGGCCCTCCGCTCGGCCACCGGCTCCCCCGAAGCGTCCGGAATGCCGGTGTCTTCGGTGAAGGTGTAATAGCGGTGGCTGATCCGGCGGCCGAGGAGGAAGTACCCGAGCAGCGCACCCGCCGTGTTCAGGATGACGTCGTCGATGTCGAAGGCGCGCCCCGCGACCAGGGCCCCCTGGATCAGTTCGACGACGACCATGACGGCGGCCGCCAGCAGTGTCGTGCGGATCATCCTCATGCGGCGCGGCACGAAGAACGGCAGCAGGAGCCCGAACGGAACGCCCAGCAGCAGATTTCCGCCCGCCTGTTTGCACGCGGCGAGGAAGGTGTAGTCCTCCGCGTACTGGCGCAGCGAGCGGCCGGGGCGGAGGTTCGACGTGACGAGGTCCTCGGAGGCCGGTGACGGTGTGAGCGTCACCTTGGCCAGCAGGACGGAGAACGCCACCAGCCCCAGCATCGCCACCACCAGGACGGCTCCGCGCACCAGTACTCGCACCCATGTCCCCCGGCGTGCGGGGGGATTCGCCTCTGCTGTCATGGCCGACGGATGCCCCCCGCCCGGCCGGACCACACCCGAAGCCGGCCCGTGGAGCGAAAACTCGCCCGGCCCTCCGCGTCCGCCTGAGACGATGTGCGCATGACCACCGACGAGGACATGCGCTCCGACAAGAAGAGGGACCTGCTGGAGGAGACCGACCGGTTGCGTGAGGCAGGCCGGCCGGAGGAGGCGCGCGAGCGGCTGCTCGCGCTGACCGCCGCGTACCCGGACGACGCGGAGGTGGCCTACCGGACGGCGTGGGTGCATGACGTGCTGGGCCTGGAGTCGGAGGCGGTTCCGTACTACGAGCGCGCTCTGGGCAATCCGGGGCTCGCCGCGGAGGACCGGCAGGGGGCGTTGCTCGGGCTGGGCAGTACGTACCGGACCCTCGGCCGGTACGGGCAGGCGGTGGAGACGTTGCGCCGGGGGGTCGAGGAGTTCCCGGACCACGGCGCGCTGCGGACGTTCCTGGCGATGGCCCTGTACAACACGGACGAACACCACGAGGCGATGCGGCTGCTGCTGGAGCTGACGGCGGCGACCAGTCAGGACCCGTCCGTCCAGCGGTACCGGCGGGCGATCGAGCACTACGCCAAGGATCTCGACGAGACCGTGTGAGCCGTCCGGAACCGGGCACCGCCCGCGGCGGAACGACGGCGGGACAAGGGGAAGCCCCGGCCGGATCGGGGGAATCCAGCCGGGGCGGCTCGTGTGCGGGCGCGAAGGGCGGTCGCCTCTCGGCGGGGGGCTCCATGGGGCTTCGGCGGTGCGATCGTCCCCATGGGCTGTGTGGCGAGGCCCGGGGACACTGTCCCCCTCACACCCACGTATAGATGAACAATAAACCACCTGGGAGCGTTCCCGGAAACGCGGCCGATGTGATCCACGGCACGCGCATTCCGGCGTCTCCCCCTGGTCAGGGATGCGCCCGATCAGTCGCCGGGCTTCACGCCGTCGCCGTAGCGGCGGTGGAACCGCTCGACACGGCCCGCCGTATCGAGCACCTGGCGGCCGCCGGTGTAGAACGGGTGGCTCGCCGATGAGGTCTCCACGTCGATGACGGGGTACGTGTTGCCGTCCTCCCCCCTCACATGATCACCGGCGTCGGCGGTCGAGCGGGTGAGGAAGGTGACGCCGGCAGCGCGGTCACGGAAGACGACGGGACGGGACACGGGGTGGATACGGGGCTTCATCGGGGTGTTCCTTCCTCACCGCGGACCGGCGATGACGTACTGGGGGACAGGGCCTTCCGTGCGGTCAGCGGACCTCGCGGAAGAGGACGTGCCGACCGGCGGAGGAGTCGAACTTGCGGAGCTCCAGCCGGTCGGGGTTGTTGCGACGGTTCTTGCGTGTCGCGTAGCTCCGGCCCGTGCCGGCGGTGGACCGGAGGGTGACGACGGGCCTGATCTCGTTGCGCGCCATGAGCGCCTCCCGATGTCTCGTACGACCCCACTCCGCGTATCGGGAATGGGATTCGTTTTCGTTCTGGTGAGGTAACGCGACCGGTGCGCCCCGCATTCCCGTCCGGCAAGCCCCTGTGTCGGGCCACCCAACTCCCATCGAACGCAAGCCTGTTCGGGCGCCTTCCCGGCAGGCGAGCCGCTGGCATATGCCAGAAGCAACATCACCCCGAGTGTTGCCGAATCCCTTACGGCCCGCCGCGGCCTGTGCGAAAGTCGGTACCGGCCCACCTCTCAGCACCCTCCTAGGCCGCGCCTGTATCGGAGTACGAGATGCCGTCCCCCCTCTTCGCGGACCGCCCCGCACCACAGCTTCCCGCGCATGACGCCGTCGACGCCCTGATCCAGCGAACGCGCCGACTGCGCGGGGACATGGACACCGTGCGGCGCGACGCCGCTCTGCTCGACGAGGACGACCCCCAGCAGCGATGGCAGCGAGCCCTGTGCGAGCTGGCCGTGCGCCATCTGGACAACCTCGGCGAGAACCTGGGCAGGCTGAGGGCAGGACTGCCCGCACTGCCCGCGCCGGACGCCGAGCACTCGGAACACGGGGATACCGAGGACTCGGGACGCGGGGACGACACGGGCCCGGACGTTCCGGGCGCCGGTTCCCTGCCGAACCGGGTGGGCAGCGCCGAATGGAACCTCCTCACCGACGAGTGCACCTGGTCGGACGAGCTGTACGAGATCTTCGGGAGGCCCCCCGGCTCCGCCCCCCTCTCCCTCGACGACCTGCCGTCCGTGCTGGTGCCGGAGGACCAGCCGGTGCTGACCGCCATGGTCACCGGCTGCCTCGTCGACAGCCGGCCGATGGACGGCGAGTTCCGCATCGTGCGACCCGACGGCCGCACCCGCACCCTGCACATGACGGGCGAGCCGGTCCTCGACACCGACGGCTGCACCGCCTCGATGTGGGCGGTGCTGCGGGACGTCAGCGAGCTGCGGCGCAGCGAACGGGCCGTGGACCGCAGCGGCGCGTCGGTGCGGCGCGCGCAGCACATCGAGCGCACCGAGCGCCGGATGGCCGTGGAACTCCAGGAGTCCGTCCTTCCCCCCTGGCGTGGATCACTGCGTCTCCCCCGGCAGGGCCCGGGCGCCCTGGACGTTGCCGCCCACTACCTCCCCTCCGGATCGAGCGGGCTCATCGGCGGTGACTGGTACGACGCGATGGAGCTTCCGGACGGGCGCACCCTGCTCACCGTCGGCGACCTCACCGGGCACGGCATCCCCGCCACCTCCGGAATGGCGATGATGCTGGGCGCCCTGCGCGCCCTCGCCGTCGCCGGCATCGAACCGGGCACGTTGATGGGGCACCTGAACCAGGTGCTGGAGACGTCGATACAGCCCGCGTCGGGCAGCGCCCTGTGCTGCCGCTTCGACCCCGAGACCTCCCTTCTCTCGTGGGCGCAGGCCGGACACCCCGCGCCACTGCTGTTCCGCCACGGTTCGGGACGGCTCCTCCCGCCGCCGGACGGCATGCTGCTCGGCGCCGCCTCCCGCGTCCCGTACGAGCAGGACGAGATGCGGTTGTTCCCCGGTGACGTGCTCGTCCTGCACACCGGCGGCCTGGCGCGAGGCGGCGCCAGGGGTGCGGGCCCGGAGGCGCTGCTCGCCCTCGCCCCCCGGTTCTCGGAGGCCCGTACGGCACAGGAATGCGTCCGCGGCGTCGTCGAGGTGTTCGGCGGGGCCGAGCGCCGGGAAGACGCGTGTGTGCTGGTGGCCCGCGTCGGGGCGTGAGGGAGCGCGGACCGGCGCGGCGGGGCAGGGTCAGATCTCGGTGCCCTTGGCCTTCTTCCGGCTCGGCGGCATCGAGTGCTCGATCTGCTCACGCAGGTCCTGGACGCCGACATGTCCGGCGAACTGGCCGGTGAGCCGGTACATCTCGCGGAGCCGGTCCCAGGTGCGGTGCGAGGAGGTCTCCCCCATCGACACCAGCGCGAGCCGGGCGTAGCGGTCGGCCTGCTCGGGGTCGTTGGCGATGAAGCAGGCCGATGCGAGCGAGATGTAGTCGAAGATCTTCGACCGCTGGCGATCGTTGGCCCGCAGCTCCAGCGCCTGCTTGGCGTGGCGCTGGGCGATGACGGCGGCGCTGCGGTCGTGCTCGGCCAGCGTGCGGAAGGCGAGCGCCTGCATGCCGTGCAGGTCGGCCTCGTCGAACATCTGCATCCAACTCGGCGCGGGCACATCGCCCTTGTCCGAAGTGAACAGTTCCTCGGCCTCGCCGAGAGTACGCCGCATGGCCTGCCCCCGGCCCATCGACGCCTGCGCCCATGCCTCGATGGTGCGCAGCATCGCCTGTGTACGGGGCAGGGTCTCCTCGCCCGAGCCGGACTTGGCGAGCTTCATCAGGTCGAGTGCGTCGTCCGGCCGGCCGAGGTGCACCATCTGGCGGGCCGCGCGCGACAGTGCTTCTCCGGCGCGCGGCCGGTCGCCGCCCTCGCGCGCCGCGTGGGCGGCGATGACGAAGTACTTCTGGGCGGTGGGTTCGAGGCCGACGTCGTGGGACATCCAGCCTGCCAGGACGGCGAGGTTGGCGGCGACGCCCCACAGGCGGCGCTGGAGGTGGTCGGGGTGGCGGTAGGCGAGCATGCCGCCCACCTCGTTGAGCTGGCCCACGACCGCCTTGCGCTGGAGTCCGCCGCCGCGGGAGGCGTCCCAGGCACGGAACACCTCGACGGAGTGCTCCAGGGCCTCGATCTCCTCGGAGCCGACCGGCGCCGCCTCGTACCGGTCGGAACCGGCGGCATCGGCGTGCGCGGGAGTGTTGGCATGGGGAGCTTCGGCCGCCGGGGCGGGGGCGTTGCGGAGCCAGTCGTACAGGGGGCCGGCGATGGTTGATCCGGCGGTGAGCGCGGCGCCCGCACTCACCAAGCCGCGTCGGTTGAGCATGAGGTCCATTCCCGTGAATTCGGTGAGGACCGCTGCCGTCCGCTCGGGCGCCCACGGCAGTTGATCGGGATTGTCGTCCGTCCCGGAGTCACGCCGTTTCCCCACACGCCCGCGTCGGCCGAACCCGAGGTCCTCGATGGTCACGACACGGCCGAGCCGCTCGGTGAACAGAGCCGCCAGCACTTCGGGCACGGGATCACGGGGGGACTCCCCCATATCGATCCAGCGCCTGACGCGCGAGGTGTCGGTCGCCAGCTGTGGGTGGCCCATGGCCGCCGCCTGCCGGTTCACCAGTCTCGCGAGTTCGCCCTTGGACCAGCCGGCCAGGCCGAACAGGTCAGAAAGGCGGGTGTTGGGTTCTCCGGTCACGTCAAGCCCCCAGGTTCTCGGCTGACTTGACACTAACCCCTGGTCAGACGCGCAGTGCCAATTCGCCAGGGTTCGCCAGGGTCCGCCAGATGGTCTGCCACCCGTGACCCGTTGTCAGGTAGGAGTGCGCCACCCCGTCCGGCAGCCCTCGGTACTCCCCAGGGTGCCGACCGGCCGTCGGCCGGGCTGGCGCACGTATCTTGTCGGCGCACGAAGGGATCTGTCTCGCCCATGTACACAGCATCGTCCTCCGTGTCCGCCCCGCCCCGTCCGCTCCGCCCCCTGGGCGCGAGCGGCGGGCCCTATCTCGCTCCTCACGCCGGCGCACCGGCGCAGGGTCCGGGCCGGGCCCGCCGGGCCGCGGGGCCGGGCGGGGGCCCCCTCAGCGGAAGGATCGACCTTTCCGGGCCCCAGGGGGCGCAGGTGCGGATGGCGATCGCCTCCGTGCAGCGCGTCTGCCCCGAGTTCAACCCGGTTCAGGTACTGCGCCGCAGCGGACGTTCGGTCCTGATCGTCGGGACGACCGGGCGGGCCACCGCCGTGGCGAAGTGTTTACTGGACCACTCGCCGGCGTGGACCGAGCGGTTCCGGCACGAAATAGCGGCGTACCGCGCGTTCGTCCGGCACCGCCCCCCGGTGCGGGCGCCCCGGCTGATCGCGGCGGACCCGGAGAACTGCACGCTGGTGATCGAACGGATGCCCGGCCGGGTCGCCGCCCTCACCCGCCATCCGGCGGAGGCGCCGCCGCGGGCCGACATCCGTGCCGCGCTGGGGGCGATCAGCCGGGTGAACGCCTGGCGGCCGCCGCCCGGTCTGTTCGAGGCGCCACTGGACTACGCCTCGCGGATCGCGCGCTACCACGAGCTGGGCCTGTTCACGGACCGCGACTTCGACGACCTCCAGAAACTGCTGCACGGTCTGGCCCACGCGAGCGGCCGACAGGGCATGGGACAGTTCTGCCACGGGGACGCCCTGCTCTCGAACATCCTGCTGTCGCCGACCGGGCCGGTGCTCGTGGACTGGGAGCACGCCGGGTGGTATCTGCCGGGCTACGACCTGGCGACCCTGTGGGCGGTACTGGGCGACGCCCCGGTGGCGCGGCGCCAGATCAGTCAGCTGGCCCAGTCCAGGGGCCCGGCCGCGCGGGACGCGTTCCTGGTGAACCTGATGCTGGTGCTGACCCGCGAGATCCGGAATTACGAAACGGCGGTCCAGCGCACCATGCGCGAGGCTCCCTCGGCGGGTGCCGGGTCCGAACGTCCCGGCGTGCTCTCCTCGGGCGAGGAGCAGCGACTGCTGCTGCGCAGGCTCCACGACGACTGCGCCATGGCGCGGCGGGCCGTGCGGGCGGCGGTCGGCACCCGCTGAGCCGGAACGGCGCGGGGACGGGGCGAGGGGAGCGCCGGACGCCGAGGCGGGACGAGAGGAACAGGGCGGGCCAGGGGCCCGTCCGCCGAAGACCACAGTGACCTGACCACTGTGAGGACACAGCGCGCTGCGGGACCGGTGCCGACACACCGGGTCCCGCAGCGCGCTGTCGTGCGTTCCGTGACGGATTGCTGACCCTGTGCCGTTCCGGGGTCCTCCAGGGGTGAGGCCCGCCACGAGACCCACGTCACCTACGACCGCGGGTAGGGGAGGCGAACACCCTCGTGCGGCGTAACGAACCATCCGTTTGGCTCACGAATTGGACATATAACGATGAAGAGTAGTAAAGGCGGTCATTGCTTCCTATGCCGGTGCCCGCTAACCATGGATTCCGGCAGGCACCGAGTACGAGCCGACGTCGATCGCCCACCGGCGGACGCGGTACGGACGACCCGGTTGCGGCCGACGCGGCGCGAAGGCCGCGAAGCCCGTCCCCCATAGGAAGAGCTCACGCATGCCCCGCATCTCCACCCTGCGCATCACCCGCTCGCACAAGATCGCCACCGCCGTGCTCGTCGCGGCCGGTTCCGTCACCGCCATAGCAGCCACCGGCGGTCCGAGTGAAGCGCAGACCTCCGCGGTCCGGTCCTCCGTCTCCGTGGAGCCGGTCGCCGCGGCGGGCATCCCCACGGCGAAGGACGCGGCCGAGAAGGCCGCGGAGCAGAAGGCCGCCAAGGACGCCGCCGCGAAGAAGGCCGCCGACCGCGCGGCCGCCCGGAAGGACGCCGAGCAGGCGCGTTCCGAGAAGCAGGCCGCCAACCGCTCCACCGAGCGCAAGGCCGTCACGCCGAAGAAGTTCGCGGACAACCTCGACGGCTGGATCCGCGAGTCGCTCGACATCATGAAGAAGAAGAACATCCCCGGTTCCTACGAGGGGCTGCACCGCAACATCATGCGGGAGTCCAGCGGCAATCCGAACGCCGTCAACGACTGGGACATCAACGCGCGCAACGGCATCCCCTCCAAGGGCCTGCTCCAGGTGATCCAGCCCACCTTCGACGCCTACCACGTCAAGGGCACCCCGAAGAAGCTCACCGACCCGGTCGCCAACATCACGGCCGCCGCGAACTATGCCGCCGACCGGTACGGCTCGATCGACAACGTCGACTCCGCGTACTGAGTCACCCTCGGGGCCCCACCGGCGTGAAGCCCCTGAGCGACCGCCTTCCGAGCACGCACATGCAATAACGCGATGATGTGACTAATCGCCGTCGTGCGTGCTCCGTATGGCCGAAGGGTAGTGCTGCGCGGACACCACCGGTCCGCGCGTCTCCCCGCGCGGAGGCTTCTGGAAAGGCCTGACGCACATGGCACAGCCCTTCTCACTGCCGGACTTCTACGTCCCGTACCCGGCCCGGCTCAACCCTCATGTGGAGACGGCACGCGCCCACACCCGTGAGTGGGCCCGCTCCATGGGCATGCTGGAGGGGTCCGGCATCTGGGAGGAGAAGGACCTGGAGGCGCACGACTACGCCCTCCTGTGCGCCTACACCCACCCCGACTGCTCGGCCGAGGCACTCAACCTGGTCACCGACTGGTACGTGTGGGTCTTCTTCTTCGACGACCACTTCCTGGAACTGTTCAAGCGCACGCCCGACCGGGAGGGCGGCAAGCGGTATCTGGACCGGCTGCCCGCCTTCATGCCGATGGAGCGCGGGGCGGCGACACCCGAGCCGCGGAACCCCGTCGAGGCGGGACTCGCCGACCTGTGGGCCCGGACGGTCCCCGCGATGACGGACGAGTGGCGGGCCCGGTTCGCGGAGTCCACGGAGAACCTCCTCAACGAGTCCCTGTGGGAGCTCGCCAACATCCATGAGGGCCGCATCGCCAACCCCGTCGAGTACATCGAGATGCGCCGCAAGGTGGGCGGCGCGCCCTGGTCCGCGGGCCTGGTCGAGTACGCGGCGAACGCCGAGGTACCGGCGCCGGTCGCCGGGTCCCGGCCGCTGCGCGTGCTGCGGGACGCCTTCTCCGACGCGGTGCATCTGCGCAACGACCTCTTCTCCTACCAGCGTGAGGTGGAGGACGAGGGGGAGAACAGCAACGGGGTACTGGTACTGGAGAAGTTCCTCGGCTGCTCCACGCAGGAGGCGGCCGAGGCCGTCAACGACCTGCTGACCTCACGGCTCCAGCAGTTCGAGAACACCGCTCTGACCGAACTCGGTCCGCTCTGCGCCGAGACGGGGCTGGACCCCGCCCAGACCGCCGCCGTGCTGGCGTACGCCAAGGGGCTCCAGGACTGGCAGTCCGGCGGCCATGAGTGGCACATGCGCTCCAGCCGCTACATGAACGGCGGCGGCGCGGGTGAGGCAGTGCCCGGCTTCGGCATGTCCGCCGCCTCCATCAGGTTCACGATCCGCTCGGAGACCGCGCGGGCACGCAGCCACGGCCATGTGCCGTTCCAGCACGTGGGGCCCTCGCTGATCCCGGACTTCGACCTGCCCTTCACCACCACGCTGAGCCCTCATCTGGAGGGGGCGAGGGTCCGGCTCGTCGACTGGGCGCGGCGGATGGGCATCCTGGAGGCCCAGCCGGGCGTCCCGGCTTCGCACATCTGGGACGAGGAGCGGATCCGCGCGATCGACCTGCCGTTGTGCGCGGCGGGCATCCACCCGGACGCGACCCCGGACGAGCTGGACCTGTCCTCGGGGTGGCTGGCCTGGGGGACGTACGGGGACGACTGGTTCCCGGTCGTGCACGGGCGGACGCGGGACCTGGCGGGAGCGCGGCTGGCGAACGAACGGCTGTCGCTGTTCATGCCGCTGGACGGGGAGGGGACGCCGGAGCCGGTGAACGCCCTGGAGCGGAGCCTGAGCGACCTGTGGGGCAGGACGGCCGGCCCGATGGACGCGGGGGCGCGGCGCACCTTCCGTACGGCGATCGAGACGATGACCGAGAGCTGGCTGTGGGAGCTGGCGAACCAGGCGCAGAACCGCATCCCCGACCCGGTGGACTACGTGGAGATGCGGCGGGCGACCTTCGGTTCGGACCTGACGATGAGCCTGTGCCGGCTCGGGCACGGCCGGAAGGTTCCGGAGGAGGTCTACCGCAGCGGCCCCATGCGTTCCCTGGAGAACGCGGCGGCGGACTACGCGTGCCTGCTCAACGACCTGTTCTCGTACCAGAAGGAGATCGAGTACGAGGGAGAGGTGCACAACGGCGTCCTGGTCGTGCAGAACTTCTTCGGCGTCGACTATCCGACGGGCGTGGCCATCGTCCACGATCTGATGAACGCGCGGCTGCGGCAGTTCCGGCATGTCGCCGAGGTCGAACTGCCCGTGCTGTACGACGACTTCGACCTGGACGCCGAGGCTCGGGAGATCCTGGCGGGCTATGTGCGGGAGCTGGAGCACTGGTTGGCGGGCATTCTGATCTGGCACCGGGGCTGCCGCCGCTACCGCGAGGAGGATCTGCGCCAGGTCCACGGCGCGCCGTGGCATCTCGCCGGGCCCACGGGGATCGGTACGTCGGCGGCGCAGGTGATCCGGCTGATGGCCCAGCCGGCGGGCAGCACGGCGTAGCTTCTCGCGGGGCCCGCAGGAGTGCGGCCCGTCGGGAGGACCTCCCGGCGGGCCGCGGCCGGATTCGCGGGCCGGGCGCGTGGAACGCTGTCCGAGCGGACCGGGGCGCCGTACGGCCCCGGACTCCGCGGCCCTGGGCGGGTTCCGGTGAGCGGCCCCTGGAGAGCAGCCGGAGCGGCGGCGTCGTGGGCCCCGGAGCGCCGAGCACCGGGCCGCCGCCCGCCGAAGAACCGCCGGGCAGGAGAACGGCCGCCCGGACGGATCCGGACGGCCTTGCGCGCGTGGGTCTCAGCCCTGCTGGAACAGCTCTGCGGGCAGGGGCTTGAGCAGCGTGTACAGATCGTCGGTGATCGGCCGGTCCCAACTGGCGATGGTCACCAGGACGCCGTCGCTGCGGTCGAACTGGACGCAGGAGATACGGCTCTCGGAGAGCTTGATGCGGTGGACGATCAGCAGGTTGTCGCCCTGCATGACGGGGACGTCCTCGGAGCTGACGACCTCGACCGGCTCGTCGTTCTCCAGGGCGAGCAGCAGCTGGGCCACCTCGAAGGGGACCTGACCCTCCTCGGTCTCGCGGGCGGGCGAACCTTCCGGGAGGTTGCCGATGATCATCGCCGGGCCCCGGCCGCCGTACAGGTCGTAGCGGAGGAAGACGCCCTGGCAGCTGCCGTCGGGCGCGGGGAGCAGGCCGGCGCCGAGGTTGCCGGGCCAGTCACCGGGGTCCATGGCCAGGACGTCGAAGTCCGGGCCCGCGGGTGTTGCGGCGCTACGGCGGCGGAGGAAGGACATGCCGCCCATGGTACGTGTCCCGGCTCACGTCGCGGAGCCGGGCCCGGAGCCCCGGCGGCGGGCCGGGGGTGCGCTCCTTCCCGGCGGGAGCAGGGTCTCCGTTCCCGCGAGCCCCGTGGCGAGCCCGGCCGTATCGCCCGGCGCGGCCACGTCTCGTTCCGCTACTCCCACGGCTACCGGCTCAGCCCCGGCACGCTGTAATTGACCCCGCACCGGCTGGAGGCGGACGCGCTGTCGGTCTCCGGGCAGCGGGGCGTCGGCGGCCGCACCCGGCGGGTCCACCGGGCGACCGATGCCGGGAGGAAGGCCCTGGACGAGGACCGCCGGGCGCTCAGGGAGCTGGCGCGCGAGGTGCTGGGGGGGCGACGCGGCTCCGTGGCACCGGGCCGGTCATGCCCGGCGTGCGGCCACCACACGCCGTACCCCGTGGACGGCGGCGCCGAGAGCCAGGACCGCGGAACCCTGCACCACCGAGGAGACCGGGAGGGCGAACGCCAGGACGAGGCAGCCGGCCAGCCCGAGGACCGGGATCGCCCTGGCCGGGCGGCCCTCGTCCGGAGCGAGGGTCCAGGCGGAGGCGTTGGCGACGGCGTAGTACGCCAGGACGCCGAACGACGAGAACCCGATCGCCCCGCGCACGTCCCCGGTCGCGGCGACCACGGCCACCACGGCACCCACCAGGAGCTCGGCCCGGTGCGGCACCGCGAACCTCGGGTGGACCGCGGCCAGGCCGTGGGGCAGGTGCCGGTCGCGGGCCATGGCCAGCGTGGTGCGCGAGACGCCCAGGATCAGCGCGAGCAGCGAGCCGAGCGCGGCCACCGCCCCTCCCGCGCGCACCACCGGCACCAGCCAGTCGGCGCCGGCCGCCCGGACCGCGTCCGAGAGGGGCGCGGCGGCGTGTGCCAGCCCCTGCGGGCCGAGGACGCTCAGCACGGACACGCCGACGACGGCGTAGACAGCCAGGGTGATGCCGAGCGCGAGAGCGATGGAGCGGGGGATGGTGCGCCGCGGGTCGCGGACCTCCTCGCCGAGCGTGGCGATGCGGGCGTATCCGGCGAAGGCGAAGAACAGCAGTCCCGCCGCCTGGAGCACCCCGCCAAAGGTCGCGTCGCCCCCGACGGCGAGCCGGGCCGCGTCCGACGCGGACGAGGTGAGGGAGGCGACCACCACGGCGGCGAGCACCGCCAGGACCACGGCCACGATCACGCGGGTCAGCAGCGCCGACTTCTGCACCCCCGCGTAGTTCACCGCGGTCAGCGCCACCACCGCGGCGACCGCGACCGCGTGCTCCTGGCCGGGCCATGCGTACGAGCCCACCGTGAGGGCCATGGCCGCACAGGAAGCGGTCTTGCCGACCACGAAGGCCCACCCGGCGAGGTAGCCCCAGAAGTCACCGAGCCGTTCGCGGCCGTAGACATAGGTGCCGCCCGAGGCCGGGTAGCGGGCGGCGAGCCGGGCGGAGGAGGTGGCGTTGCAGTACGCGACCACCGCGGCCAGGGCCAGGCTGATCAGCAGCCCGGAACCCGCCGCGCGCGCGGCGGGTGCGAGCGCGGCGAAGATCCCCGCGCCGATCATCGACCCCAGGCCGATCACCACGGCGTCGGACAGCCCCAGCCGCCGTCGCAACTCCTGCGGCCCGGCTTCCGCCGATCGCTTGCTCATGAACTCACTCCTCGGCGACACGGCACACCTCTTGCGGCAACCGATACCGGAAGATATACGAGCCGGGTGCGCCCCTCCGACGCATCGCGTCGGGCGTTCGGCCCCGCCGGAGCCTTTTCCCCGGACGGGACAGGGTCAGGCGAGGCCGAACTCCCGGATCGCGGCGAGGAATTCCTCCGGCCGGTCCGTGTGGATCAGGTGTCCGGCATCGATGGTGACCGAAGCGGCGTTCGGCAGCGCTCGGACCAGCTGCGCGAGTTGCCCCTGGTCGATGTGGCTGGTGGGGCCGCCGCCACCGTACGGGCGAAGGCTCCCGCGTCGTCCAGCCAGGGGAAGTGGCCGGCTCCCGGCTGGACCGTGAACTCGGCCTCGGGGAAGAGCGCGGCCAGCTCCGCGGCCCGGTGCGGACTCGGATGGCCGTCGTACTCCCCGGCGAGCACGGGGGCGGTGACCTGGCGCAGGGCGGCGGCCGTGGCGGCGGGGTCGAAGGCCCCCTCCTCCGCGTACCGTTCGCGCGCCTCGGCGTTGGTCTGTCCGGCGGATGCCCCGGCGTGGGCGCGGGCCGCCTCGTCCCAGCGGCCGTAGGTGAGCGGCCGGACGGCCGGCCACAGCTCGGCGAAGGGTCCGCCGGCGAGCAGGGCCTCCTGGGCGGCCCGCGCCTGCGGATACCAGGTCTCGTCGCGGCGCAGTTCGGCGGCTTCACGCAGGTCCTGGTCGGTCACCTCGATGCCCACGGCCCGGACGCCGGGCGTCACCAGGGTCAGGGTCCGCAGCCGTTCCGGGTGGCGGGCCGCGTACAGCAGGGCCAGGTACGCCCCGGCGGAGTGGGCCAGTACGTCGATCCGGTCGAGGCCCAGGTGGGTGCGCAGGGCCTCCACATCGTCGAGGAGGCGGTCGCAGCGGTAGGTCGAGGGGCCCTCGGGCACACCGGATCCGCCGGTGCCGCGCAGGTCCAGCAGGACGAGCTGCCGACGGGCGGCAAGCCCTCCGAGGTCCCCGAGTACGCGCTCGCCCGCATCGGTCCGCCGGGCAGGCAGATCAGTGGCTCCCCCTCCCCCACCAGACGGTAGGCGAGCGGGGTCGTGTCGTACGCGGAGAAGATCGGCATGCGCCCCATCCGAACAGCACCCTGTGGGCCCGCGCACCGGACTTCGCCGCCGTCGGATCGGCCGCGCGGCCCGCCCGCCTCTTGCCCGCACCCCCCCGGCCGCCTGCGTTACTGCTCCCAGCGAGGGCGACCGAATGATCGGTCGCTTCGGCGGCGACCTGCTTGTCGCCCGAATGTCTCCTGTGCTGGAAGGAAGGGTCCTGATGACGGCCATGCCGGACGCGGCGGAACGGCTCGGGCGGGGCGAGCTCGAAGCCCTGCAACTGGACCGGCTGAAGTCCACGCTGCACCACGCGTACACCAACGTCCCGTTCTACCGGCAGGCGTTCGACCGCGCGGGGCTGCGGCCCGAGGACTGCCGGACGCTCGAGGACCTGGCCCGGTTCCCGTTCACGGTGAAGGCGGACCTGCGGGACAACTACCCCTTCGGGATGTTCGCCGTACCGGAGCACGAGGTGCGCAGGATCCATGCCTCCAGCGGCACGACCGGGCGTCCGACGGTCGTCGGGTACACCGAACGGGACCTGGACACCTGGGCGGACGTGGTGGCCCGGTCGATCCGGGCGGCGGGCGGGCGGCCCGGCCACAAGGTCCATGTGGCGTACGGTTACGGGCTGTTCACCGGCGGGCTCGGCGCGCACTACGGCGCGGAACGGCTGGGCTGCACGGTGATCCCGGCCTCCGGCGGCATGACCGCGCGCCAGGTCCGGCTGATCCAGGACTTCCGGCCCGAGATCATCATGATCACGCCGTCCTACATGCTGACGCTGCTGGACGAGTTCGAGCGGCAGGGCGTCGATCCGCGTGCCACGTCCCTGAAGGTGGGGATCTTCGGCGCGGAGCCGTGGACCGAGGGGATGCGCCGGGAGATCGAGGACCGGTTCGCCATCGACGCGGTGGACATCTACGGGCTCTCGGAGGTGATGGGGCCGGGGGTGGCGCAGGAATGCGTGGAGACGAAGGACGGGCCGCACATCTGGGAGGACCACTTCTACCCGGAGGTGGTGGACCCGCTCACCGGTGAGGTGCTGCCGGACGGCGAGGAGGGCGAGCTGGTCTTCACCACGCTGACCAAGGAGGCGATGCCGGTGATCCGCTATCGCACCCGCGACCTGACACGGCTGCTGCCGGGGACGGCACGGACGTTCCGCCGGATGGAGAGGGTCACCGGTCGCAGCGACGACATGGTGATCCTGCGCGGGGTCAACCTCTTCCCCACCCAGATCGAGGAGATCGTGCTCCGTACGCCCGCCGTCGCCCCGCACTTCCAGCTGCGGCTGACCCGGCACGGGCGGCTCGACGCGCTGACGGTGTTCGCGGAGGCGCGGGCGGGCGCGACGACCGACGAACGGGAGACGGCGGCGCGGTCCATCGTGGCGGCGGTGAAGGACGGCATCGGAGTGTCGGTGAGCGTCGAGATCGTGGACCCGGAGACCCTTGAACGCTCGGTTGGGAAGATCCGGCGCATCGTGGATCTGCGGGAGTCCGGCGCGGAGTAGGGGCGGCGTGGGGGCCGGCCGGCCCGGCGGTGGGCAGGAGCGGCGCGGCGGTGGTGAACCGGTGGTTCCGGGCTTCCGGGCCTCTGGGCCTCCGGGCCTCCGGGCCTCCGGGGGCGGAGCCGACGCTTCCGGACGGTTGCGGTTGCTCGCCCTCCGGTTCAGCCCAGCTCGTCCCGCAGTTGCCGTTTGAGGATCTTTCCGCTGGCGTTGCGCGGGAGGCTGTCCGCGAACACGATGCGCTTGGGCGCCTTGAAGGCGGGGAGCTTCTCGCGGGCGTGGGCGATGAGTTCCCCCTCGTCCGCGCTCGTCCCGCCGCGCCTGACGACGACGGCGGTGACGGCCTCGATCCAGCGGTCGTCGGGCAGTCCGACGACCGCTGCCTCCGCGACGGCGGGGTGGGTGTAGAGGACGTCCTCGACCTGGCGGGAGGCGACGAGGACGCCGCCGGAGTTGATGACGTCCTTGACCCGGTCGACGACGGTGAGGAAGCCTTCGGCGTCGCGGACGGCGAGGTCGCCGGAGTGGAACCAGCCGTCGCGGAAGGCCTCGGCCGTCTCCTTGGGCTTCTCCCAGTAGCCGGAGCACAGTTGGGGCGAGCGGTAGACGACCTCGCCGGGGGTTCCGTCGGGAGCGTCCTCGCCCTGCTCGTCGACGACCCTGGCCTCCACGAAGAGGACCGGCCGGCCGCACGACTCCATCCGGCCCTCGTGCTCGTCGGGGCCGAGCACGGTGGCGAGCGGGCCGATCTCGCTCTGGCCGAAGCAGTTGTAGAAGGCCAGGCGCGGGAGGCGCTCGCGCAGGCGTTCCAGGACGGGTACGGGCATGATCGAGGCCCCGTAGAACGCCTTGCGGAGGCCGCCGAGGTCGCGGGTGGCGAACTCCGGGTGCTCGGCGAGGCCGATCCAGACGGTGGGCGGGGCGAACAGGCTGTCGGCGAGGCCCGTTTCGACGAGGTCGAAGATCCGGCCGGCGTCCGGGGCGTCCAGGATGGTGTTCTCCGCGCCCACCGCGAGATACGGCAGCAGGAACACGTGCATCTGGGCCGAGTGGTAGAGCGGCAGGGAGTGCACGGGCCGGTCGGTCGCGGCCAGGGAGAGCGCGGTGATCGCGCTGACGTACGCGTGGACCAGGGCCCCGTGCGTCATCATCGCGCCCTTGGGCAGGGCGGTGGTGCCGGAGGTGTACAGCAGCTGCACCAGGTCGCCGGAGGAGGGCGGGCGCTTCGGGGTGAAGGGCCTCTCCGTCTCCAGGGCGTCGAGCAGTGAGCCGGGGGCGTCGCGCAGCGCGCGTACCGGGAGCCCGGCGGGGAGCCGCCCGGCGAGGTCCGGGTCGGTCAGGACGAGGGTGGAGCCGGACTGGTCGAGGAGGTAGGCGAGGTCGTCGCCGGTGAGGTTCTGGTTGACCGGTACGTGGACGAGCCCGGCCCGAGCGCAGGCGAGGAAGCCGATCAGGTAGACGTCGGAGTTGTGCGCGTAGGCGGCCACCCGGTCGCCGGGGGCGAGTCCGTGCTCCTCGGTGAGGACGGCTGCGGCCGTGGAGACGGCGGCCTCCAGGGAGCCGTAGGTCCAGGCCCGGTCGGCGTACCGTACGGCGGTCCGGGCGGGGGTGCGCCGGGCGCTGCGGGTGAGGACGCCGTCCACGGTGCTGCTGCGTACACCAGTCATGGCGTGATCCTGTGCGGCCGGGCCCCGCGGGGTCAAGAGGACGGATACCGACCGGACGGTTGACAGCCGCCGCGGCTCCCTGGCTGAGTTGCGCGTGGCTGTCCGGGCGGTCCGGAGCGGCCGCCGTGCCCCCGCACCGCTGGAGGAACACCTTGACGTTACGCAACCGTCTGAGACTGCTCGGGACAGCCGCTCTCGCCCTGTTCACCGTGTCGGCGTCGCTGGCGCCGGCCACCGCGTCCGGGCCCGGCGCGGAGCGGAACCCGTCCGGCGGAGGTCTCTCCGCCGTCATCCGGTACACGGAGTACGGCATCCCGCACATCGTGGCGAAGGACTACGCGCAGCTCGGCTTCGGCACCGGCTGGGCGCAGGCCGCCGACCAGGTGTGCACCCTGGCGGACGGCTTCCTCACCGTGCGCGGCGAGCGGTCGCGGTACTTCGGGCCGGACGCCGCCACGGACTTCTCGCTCTCCTCGGCGGCGACGAACCTCTCCAGCGATCTGTACTTCCGGGGGGTCCGGGACAGCGGCACGGTGGAGAGCCTGCTCGAGGCTCCCGCGCCCGCCGGTCCGAGCCGGGACGTGAAGGAGACGATGCGGGGGTTCGCCGCCGGGTACAACGCGTGGATCGCGCGGAACCGGATCACCGATCCGGCCTGCCGGGGCGCGTCCTGGGTGCGCCCGGTGACGGCGCTGGACGTGGCGGCGCGCGGGTACGCGCTGGCCGTGCTCGGCGGCCAGGGGCGCGGCATCGACGGCATCACCGCCGCGCGGCCGCCGACCGCCGCTCCCCCGGCGGCCGGGGTCAGCCCCCGGGAGGCGGCGTCGGCGGCGGAGCGCCTGCTGTCGGCGCAGAACGCGGACATGGGCTCCAACGCGGTCGCGTTCGGCGGCTCCACCACGGTGAACGGGCGCGGGCTGCTGCTGGGCAACCCGCACTACCCGTGGCAGGGCGGACGGCGCTTCTGGCAGTCGCAGCAGACGATCCCCGGCGAGCTGAACGTGTCGGGCGCCTCCCTGCTGGGCGCGACGACGATCTCGATCGGGCACAACGCGGATGTGGCGTGGAGCCATACGGTCGCCACCGGCGTCACGCTGAACCTGCATCAGCTCACCCTCGATCCGGCCGACCCGACCGTCTACCTCGTGGACGGGAAGCCGGAGCGGATGACCGAGCGGACGGTGAGCGTCCCGGTGAAGGGCGCGGCACCCGTGCGGCGCACCCAGTGGTGGACGCGGTACGGCCCCGTCACCACGTCCCTGGGCGCGGGGCTGCCGCTGCCGTGGACGGCGAGCACGGCGTACGCGCTGAACGATCCCAACGCGGTGAATCTGCGGATGGCCGACACGGGGCTGGGCTTCGCCAAGGCCCGCTCCACGGCGGACGTCGAGCGTTCGCTGCACCGGCACCAGGGGATGCCGTGGGTGAACACGGTCGCGGCGGACCGGGCGGGGCGCTCGTTCTTCGCCCAGGCGCAGGTACTGCCGAGGATCACGGACGAGCTGGCGGAGCGCTGCTCGACCCCGCTCGGCCGGGCGACCTACCCGGCCTCCGGGCTCGCGGTCCTGGACGGCTCACGGAAGGACTGTGCGCTGGGCAGTGACCGCGACGCGGTGCAGCCGGGGATCTTCGGGCCGGACCGGATGCCGGTGCTGAAGGACCTGCCGTACGTGGAGAACTCCAACGACAGCGCCTGGCTGACCAACGCGGACCGGCCGCTGACCGGGTACGAGCGGGTCTTCGGCACGGCCGCGACGCCCCGGTCGATGCGGACGCGCGGCGCGGTCGAGGACGTCGCGGCGATGGCGGAGAAGGGCGGCCTCGGGGTGCGGGACCTGCAACGGCAGCAGTTCGCCAACCGGGCGCCGGCCGGCGATCTGGTCGCGTCCGACGTGGCGGCGTGGTGTGCGGCGCTGCCGGGCGGCACGGCCGTGGGCTCGGACGGCACGCCGGTGGACGTGTCGGAGGCCTGCCGGGTGCTGCGGCGCTGGGACCGGTCGACGGACAGCGACAGCCGGGGCGCGCTGCTCTTCGACCGGTTCTGGCGGAGGGCGTCGGCGGCGCCCGCCGCCGAGCTGTGGCGGACTCCGTTCGACCCGGCCGATCCGGTGCGCACCCCGCGCGGGCTGAACACCGCCGCGCCGGGGCTCGGCAGGGCGCTGGCGGACGCGGTGACGGCGCTGCGGGCGGCGGGCATCGCGCTGGACGCGCCGCTGGGGAAGCACCAGTTCGTCGAACGGAACGGCAAGCGGCTCCCGATCGGCGGCGGTACGGAGTCGCTGGGCGTCTGGAACAAGACCGAGCCGGTGTGGAACCCGGCCGGAGGCGGCTATACGGAGGTGTCGGCGGGTTCCAGCTACATCCAGGCGGTCGGCTGGGACGACAGCCGCTGTCCGGTGGCGCGGACGCTGCTGACGTACTCCCAGTCGGAGAACCCCACGTCGCCGCACTTCAGCGATCAGACCCGGCTGTACGCGGGTGAGCGCTGGGTGACGCCCCGGTTCTGCGAGAAGGACATCACCCGCTCGCCCGCGCTGCGGGTGGTGCGGGTGCACGAGCGGCGGTAGGCGGAGTCCGGGAGGGGCGGGGCGCGGCTCCGCCCCTCCCGGACGCCGGTGTCCCGTCCGGGTCACCGCGGCACTCGAAGCCCTCCCGCGCCCCGGGGCGCCGCAGCGGAGGGACAGCTCCTGACGCGGAGTCACATTCTTGGGGTGTCGGGACACGCGCGGGGCGGCGGAGGTGACAGTACCCTCTGCGGCGGCAGGAACTTTCACTGCTCGGCCAGGTTTCGGAAGTTACTTTCGCGCGGGCTCCGGGCGTACGGGCGCTGTCCGGTGACCGGAGGTCAGGCGCGGGAAGGAGTTGCGGATGACCGGGGACACGCAGGAGTACGGCCGCACGGCGGGCGACCGGAGCGGGGGCTGGGGCCGCGGCGGCGACGGCCCCACGGCCGGTGTCCGTTCCACCGGGAGCGGCATCCCCCGGAGGCGGCTCGGCGGCGGGATACTGGCGCTCGGCGGCGCACTCGCGCTGACGCCGATCCCGCTGGCGGGAGCGGCCCCGCGCGGCGGGCCGGGCGCGGGGGCGGCGGAGAGAGCGGCCGGCACGGGAGCGGGCATGGGATCAGGGGCGCACCGGCCCACGCTGCGGCGCGGGAGCGCGGCGCGCGCCGGGCTGCTCCAGGGACCGCTGGACCAGCTCGTCCGGGACGCCGAGGCGTATCTCGCCGACTCCCCCCGCCGCCCCTGGTACGCGGGGGCGGTACTGCTCGCCGGGCGGGGCGGCACGGTGGCGCTGCACCGGCCGATCGGCAAGGCGGTGCGCTACGCGGCGTACGACGAGAAGACCGACACCGGGGTCGAGTTCCCGGCGGACCGGCAGATCCCGATGGCCGAGGACACCGTCTTCGATCTGGCCTCGATCTCCAAGCTGTTCACCTCGCTCCTGGCGGTCCAGCAGATCGAGCGCGGCCGGCTGGAGCTGGAGGCGACGGTCGCCTCGTACCTCCCGGACTTCGCGGGCGGCGGCAAGCAGGGCATCACGGTCCGTCAGCTGCTCACGCACACCTCGGGTTTCCGGTCCTGGATCCCGCTGTACGAGGAGCCGACCCGTGAGGGCAAGCTCCGCAGACTGTGGGAGGAGGTCCCGGCCAGCACGCCGGGCAGCGCCTACCTCTACTCCGACCTCAACCTGATCTCGCTGCAACTGGTCCTGGAGAAGGTCACCGGCCGTCCGCTGGACGTCCTGCTCCGCGACGACATCACCGTCCCGCTCGGCATGCGCCGCACCCGCTACAACCCGCCCGCCTCCTGGAAGCCGAGGATCGCGGCGACCGAGGACGCCCGGCGGCCCTGGTCCGGGATCGACCGCGGCCTGGTCTGGGGCGAGGTGCACGACGAGAACGCGTTCAGCCTGGACGGGGTCGCGGGCCACGCCGGGGTGTTCTCGTGCGCCTGGGATCTCGCGGTCCTCGCCCGGACGCTCCTCAACGGCGGTGTCTACGGCCGTTCCCGCATCCTGTCCGAGGAATCGGTCGATCTGCTGTTCACCGACTTCAACACCGGCTTCCCGGGCGACGAGCACGGGCTCGGCTTCGAGCTCTACCAGCACTGGTACATGGGCGCGATGGCGACCCCGCGCAGCGCGGGGCACACCGGGTTCACCGGCACCAGCATGGTGCTCGACCCGACGACCGACACCTTCCTGATCGTGCTGGGCAACTCCGTCCATCCCGTCAGGAGTTGGCGCTCGGGCAGTGCGCCACGGGTGGCGACCGCCAACCAGCTGGCACGGGCCGTGCCGGTCCGGCCGGAACGTGGACGTACGGCCTGGTTCTCCGGGATGGCGAGCGCGGCCACGGCCACCCTCGCGCTGCCCTCTCTGCGGCTTGGCTCCTCCCGGGCCCGGCTGGAGTGCGCGCTGTGGTGGGACACCGAACCGGCCGCCGACGGGCTCTTCCTGGAGGCGTCGACGGGCGGGGAGTGGCGGCCGGTGCCGTTCACGACGCGCGCACCGGGGCCCGGCCGTCGCCCGCAGTCGCACCCGACGGGCGCGGCGACCGGCTGGTCGGGGCGCGTGTGGCACCGGCTGGAGGCGGACCTGTCGGCCTGGCGCGGTGAGGACCTGCGGCTGCGCTGGCGCTACACCACCGACCGGCTGTACGTGGGACGCGGTGCGTACGTGGACGGCCTGCGGGTCCGCGACGGCGCCGGCACGGCCTTCGACGCGGAACGCCCGGAGGACGCCCGCCGGATCGAGGCGACGGGCTGGACGCCCTCGGCGGACTGAGAGGGGGCGGGCGGGGCCCGGGCGGGCGGCCCCGCCCGCCCGGACCGGCGCGTCCGGGACGACTCAGGTCACCTGCCCAGCGCGGCCATCGCCGCGTTGTGGCCGGGGACCCCGCTGACGCCACCGCCCCGCACCGCGCCCGCCCCGCAGAGCAGCACGTTGGCGTGGGCGGTCTCCACCCCCCAGCGCCCGAGGGCCTCCTCCGCGTACGGGAAGGTGAGATCGCGGTGGAAGATGTGGCCGCCGGGCAGCCGCAGGTCCTTCTCCAGGTCGAGCGGGGTCTTCGCCTCGATGCAGGGCTCTCCGTGCTCGTCGAGGGCCAGGCAGTCGGCGACCGGCTCCTCCAGGTGCGCGTCCAGTTCGGCGAGGGTCGCCTTCAGCAGCGTCGCGCGGGCGGCCTCGTTGCCGGAGGCGAACAACCGGGCGGGGGCGTGCAGGCCGAACAGGGTGAGGGTCTGGTAGCCGCGCGCGGCGAGTTCGGGGCCGAGGATCGAGGGGTCCGTCAGCGAGTGGCAGTAGATCTCGGAGGGCGGTGCGGCGGGCAGCCGCCCGGCCGCCGCCTCCCGGTACGCCTCGGCCAACTGCCCGTACCCTTCCGCGATGTGGAAGGTCCCGGCGAACGCCTGCCGGGGGTCGACGCTCCGGTCTCGGAGCCGGGGCAGCCGGGTGAGCAGCATGTTCACCTTGAGCTGGGCGCCTTCGGCGGGCGGGGGCGGGGTGTCGCCGAGCAGGGTGGCGAGTGCCTGCGGGGAGGCGTTGACGAGCACGCGGCGGGCGGCGACGACGTGTTCCCCCTCGGGGGTGCGGACGGTGACCTCGGCGGCGCTCCCGTCGGTCTCGATCCGGGTCGCCTCGTGCCGTACACGGATCTCGGCGCCCGCCGTCCGGGCGGCCCCGGCCAGCGCGTCGGTTAGCGCGCCCATGCCGCCGACCGGGACGTCCCAGTCGCCGGTGCCGCCGCCGATCACGTGGTACAGGAAGCACCGGTTCTGGAGGAGCGAGGTGTCGTGGGCGTCGGCGAAGGTGCCGATCAGCGCGTCGGTGAGGACGACACCGCGCACCAGGTCGTCGGTGAAGTTCTCCTCGACGGCCACCCCGATCGGTTCCTCGAACAGCATCCGCCAGGCGTCGGCGTCGCCGATCCGCTCGCGCAGCGCGTCCCTGCCGGGCAGCGGCTCGGTGAGCGTCGGGAAGACACGCTCGGCGACCCGGCGCGTCATGGCGTAGAACCGCTGCCACGCCTCGTACTCGCGCTCGCCGCCGGTCAGCGCGGCGAAGGAGTCGCGCGTGGCGCCCTCTCCCGCGACCAGCAGTCCGGTGGGGCGTCCGTCGCGCACGGCGGGGGTGTAGGAGGACACGGTCCGCTTGCGTACGGCGAAGTCGAGGCCGAGGTCCCGGACGATCTTGTCGGGCAGCAGGGACACCAGGTACGAGTACCGGGAGAGCCGGGCGTCGATCCCGGCGAAGGGGTGGGTCGAGATCGCCGCTCCCCCGGTGGTGCCGAGCCGTTCCAGGACGAGGACGGACTGTCCGGCACGGGCGAGGTAGGCAGCGGCGACGAGGCCGTTGTGTCCGCCGCCGACGATCACGGCGTCGTAGCGGTCGCGGGAGGGCGCGCCGGGCCCGGTGCCCGCTCGGGCAACGTGCTGACCTGCGGGGGGCCGGGGTGCTGGGCTCTGGGGTGCGGGCATGCACCTTCGTAACACGTCGCCCGCCGCCCCGGCCAGGGGCGGCGGGGGCCGGAGAGGTCGCCCTCGCTTCCCGCCGGTCGGTGACGGCGGGCGGTCCTACCCCTGCGCGAGCCGTGCCAGGCAGTGCGCCTCGTCGTCGCGGGCGGCGCGTGTCCGGGGGTGGCCGGCGCCCAGGGTGCGGGTGTGTGCCTCCGCGATCTGCCGGTACGCCACCAGGGCCTCGCTCCACCGGCCGAGCCAGCCGAGCCCGGCGGCGACCTCCCGGCGGCTCACCGCCGTGTCCGGGTGGTCGGGGCCCAGGGTGCGCTCCCGCAGGGCGCAGACCTCACGGGCCTCGGCCAGCGCCTCCTCCCAGCGGCCCAGCCGCCCGAGATTGACCCCGAGGCCGTGGCGGGCGCGCAGTGTCTCGGGGTCGGCCTCGCCCGCGGTGCGGGTGCGGTCCGCGACCAGCGACCGGTACACCTCCAGGGCCTCCTCGTCCCGGCCGAGCCGGCCGAGGCTGATGCCGGCCTCGTAGCGGGCGGCGAACGTGTCGGGGTGGTCGGCGCCCAGGGTGGTCGCGCGGGCGCGGGCGACGTCCTGGTAGATCTCCAGCGCCTGAACCCAGCGGCCCAGCCTGCCCAGGGTGTACGCCACTTCGTAGCGGGTGGCGAGGGTGTCGGGGTGCGCCGGGCCGAGCAGCCGGGCGCGGGCGTCCGCGACCTCACGGGCGATCCGGCAGGACTCCTCGGGCCGCCCCAGGCGGCTGAGGTTGAACGCCAGGTTGTGGCGGCAGCGCAGGGTGTCGGGGTGGTCGGGGCCCATGACGCGTTCGCGGACGGCGAGGACCGCCTCGTACACCTCGTGGGCCTCGGCGTGCCGGCCGAGGCGCCCCAGGGCGTGGGCCCTCGCCTGACGGGCGGCCAGGGTGTGCGGGTGGTCGGACCCCAGGACGCGTTCCCGGCCTTCGACGACGTGGGTGAACTCGCGCAGCGCCTCGTCGGCCCGGCCCGTACGGCTGAGGGTGACGCCGATCTCGTACCGGCCGGCGAGGGTGTCGGGGTGGTCCGGGCCGAGGAGGTGGAGGCGCTGGGCGGCGACCTCGCGGTGCGTCTCGGCCGCTTCCGCCCAGCGGTCCGGGCGGCCGAGGCCGAGGCCCTCGCCGTGCCGGCCCTCCGGCGTGGCGGGGCGGCCGGCGGCGGGCGGCCCGGCCGACACCGGGACGAAGGAGCCGGTGTGCGGGGCGGTGGCGGTGGTCCACTGCCCCGTCAGCCCGGCGGCCGGGTCGGGGGGTTCGGCGGGCGGCGGCGTCGATCCGGTCGCGCGGCGACCGGCGGTCATCGCGCGGGTCCAGGCGGGCAGGGCCTTCTCGCGCGCGGCGGGCGGCCGTCCTGCTCCGGGACGGGCACGGGGACCGGGGCCGAGCGCGGGCTGCTCCCCGGTCCGGCCGAGGACGATGCGGCGGCGCAGGTCGCTCGCGTCCGTGGGCCGTTCCTCGGGGGCCTTGGCGAGCAGGTCGAGGACGACGCGGTCGAAGAAGTCGGGCAGCTCGGCGCGGTGGGTGCGCAAGGGCTCCGGCGGGGTGTCGCGGTGGCCGACGAGTACGGCCCAGGCGTCCTCCTGGTCGAACGGCGGTACCCCGGTGGCGATCTCGTACAGGACGCAGCCCAGCGAGTAGAGGTCGCTGCGGTGGTCGACCTCCTTGCCGCTGATCTGCTCGGGCGACATGTAGTGCGGGGTCCCCATGGCGAGACCGGTGGTGGTGAGCCGGGAGCTCAGGTCGATGTCGTGGCCCGGGCGCGCTATGCCGAAGTCGCAGATCTTCACGGTGCCGTCGGTCAGCCGCATGATGTTGGCGGGCTTGAGGTCGCGGTGGACGATGCCCTGCCGGTGGGTGTGGCCGAGGGCGTCCGCGACCTGTTCCGCGATGTCGACGACGTGCTCGACCGGCAGCGGGTGCTGTTCGTTCTCCTCCAGGAGCTGGCTCAGGTTCTGCCCGTCGAGCAGCTCCATGACGAGGTACGGCACGCCCTCGTACTCGCCGAAGTCATGGACGACGGTGACACCCCGGTGCTGGAGGGAGGCGGCCACCCGTGCCTCGCGCCGGAAGCGTTCGCGCAGGACGCGGGTGAACGCCTGGTCGTGCTGGGGACCGAGGGGCTTGAGGCATTTGACCGCGACCTGCCGGCCCAGCGACTCGTCGAGAGCGCGCCACACCTCCCCCATGCCGCCGCGCCCGATCAGTTCGATCAACCGGTAGCGGCTCTGGATCAGCCTGGTCTCCGCCATCGTCCGCTTCCCGCCCCCGTCGTCCCCCGTGGCCCCCGCCACGGACACTGCACCCTCCCCGGCACGTCCAGTATGGCTGCCGGCCGGCGGAGGCGGTACGCGACGGGGCGGTCGCCGTCGGGCGGAGTGGCCGGTAGGCCGCGTGGCGCCTCCCTCGACCGGATCTCTGCCACCGGGAACGGCACCGGCCCGCGCGACGCGCTCGCGTACGGTCAGTGCTCGGCGGCGAGTTCACCGGTGAGCCGGCCATGCAGGCGTGCGCTCGGGTCGTCGAGACCGGTGATCTCCACGCTCTTGCCGCGCCGGGCGTACTTCGTCCCGATGGCGTCGAGGGCGGCGACGGAAGAGGCGTCCCAGATGTGGGCGGAGCTCAGGTCGATGACGACGCGGCCGGGGTCGCCCGCATAGTCGAACCGGCCGACGAGGTCGTTGGAGGAGGCGAAGAAGAGTTCCCCGGTGACCCGGTAGACGACGGTGGAGCCGTCGGGGTCGATGACGGCGGTGACCTCCGTGAGATGGGCGACGCGCCGGGCGAAGACGACCATGGCGGTGACCGAGCCGACGACCACCCCGATGGCGAGGTTGTGGGTGATCACGACGCAGACGACGGTGATCACCATGACCGTGATCTCTCCGGCGGGCATCCGCCGCAGAGTGCCGGGTGCGATGGAGTGCCGGTCGAAGGTCGCGAACGACACCATCACCATCACCGCCACCAGAGCGGCCATCGGGATGTCGGAGACGACCGGGCCGAAGGCGATGCACAGCACCATCAGGAACATGCCTGCGAGGAACGTGGAGAGGCGGGTGCGGGCTCCGGAGACCTTCACGTTGATCATGGTCTGGCCGATCATCGCGCAGCCGCCCATGCCGCCGAAGAAGCCGGTGACGATATTGGCGATCCCCTGGCCGACGGACTCGCGGGTCTTGTTCGAGGAGGTGTCGGTGATGTCGTCGACCAGCTTCGCGGTCATCAGCGACTCCATCAGGCCGACCAGCGCCATGGCGAACGCGTAGGGGGCGATCGTCGTCAGGGTGTCGAGGGTGAAGGGCACGTCGGGCAGGCCCGGTACCGGCAGCGAGGACGGCAGAGCGCCCTTGTCGCCGACGGTCGGCACGGCGATGGCGGCGCCGACGGTGATCACGGTGAGGATGACGATGGAGACGAGCGGGGCCGGGACGACCGTGGTGATCCGGGGGAAGATCACCATGAGCGCCAGACCGCCGGCGATCAGGGGGTACACCGCCCAGGGGACGTCCCGCATCTCGGGGACCTGCGCCATGAAGATGAGGATGGCGAGGGAGTTGACGAAGCCGACCATCACCGATCGCGGGATGAACCGCATCAGCTTCGCCACACCCAGTGCCCCCAGCACCACCTGGATGAGGCCGGCGAGGATGACGGCGGCGACGAGGTGCCCGAGGCCGTGCTCCCGGTTGAGCGGCGCGATCACGAGCGCCACCGCGCCGGTGGCGGCCGAGATCATCGCCCGGCGACCGCCGACGACCGCGATCGTCACGGCCATGGTGAAGGAAGCGAAGAGCCCGACCGTCGGATCGACGCCCGCGATGATCGAGAACGAGATCGCCTCGGGAATCAGCGCCAGGGCGACGACCAGACCGGCCAGCACCTCGGTGCGCCAGACCTTGGGGTCGGAGAGCCAGTCGGGCTTCAGGCCACGCAGGCGCGCGACCGGGGAGGGAGCGGAGGAGAGGGAAGACAAGGGAGGAGAACCAGTCCTGCTCGGGCGCGCCCGAGCAGGGGCGGGCGTGCGGAGGTGACGGGGTGCCGGGTGGCCCTCGCCGACAGCGCCACGGGCGTGGAGCCGGGACCCCGGACGGGGGGATGGAGCGGCCGCGCACCACGGCGCGGCCGGAGTCAGGTCCGGGCACGGGACGTCGCGGGGGTCAGGGCGGACAGAGCGCGGCGACGGGCGTCATGGGCTCGCGCACCCTCATCTCCTGCGACAATCGGAACGTCGCCGGAGGCGTCTTCGACTCCCGACCCGGCACGACGGGCAGCGGTGCGCAGCCTTGCCACCGGCAACTCTACCCTAACGTAAGGGTAGAGATCGGCGGAGGGGTTCCCGCCCCGGAAGCGACGCTCCCGGAGATGCCCCGGGGACGTTCCGGGAGACGAGAGAGGCCAGGGGTACGGGCGTGGACGGCAAGCACATGCAGATCGGCGAGGTCGCCGCACGGACCGAGCTCTCCCTGCGCACCATCCGCCATTACGAGGAGACCGGCCTCGTCACGCCTTCCGCACGATCCCGGGGCGGTTTCCGCCTCTACACCGAGACCGACGTGGCCCGCCTCATGGTCATCAGGAGGATGAAGCCGCTCGGCTTCACCCTGGACCAGATGCGCGACCTGCTCGACGCCACCGACCGGCTGGACGGGAACGACCCGCTCGACCCGGAGCAGCGCGAGGTGCTGCTGGCGCGGGTGCGGTCCTACCAGCGGTCCGCCGCGGAGCAGGTCGGCAGGCTCCGCGTCCAGCTCGCCCGCGCCGAGGACTTCGAGGCCACGCTCCGCGCCCGCGCGCAGGGCCCGGCCACGGCGAACGCTCCGGGCGAGGCCGCGGCCACGGACGGCGGCTGAGGACCTCACCATCCCTCAGCTGCCGGTCAGGACCGCGCGCGGCGCGGAGGTGCCGCCCGGCTCACGGCGTGCCGGTGCCGTGCGGGCAGTGGTCGAGCAGGGCGTGCGTACGGGGAACCGGGAGGGCGGGGTTGGCGGCGGCGCCCTCGGCCGTGGCGGGGTCGGCGAGGAGCGCCTCCAAGGTCTGCGGCGTCAGGTTCGGGTTGGTGGCGGCCGCGCACCGCTCGACGGACCTCGGGGTCCGGATCGTCCAGCAGCGCCGTCCGCTGCTCCGGGGTGAGCGGCTGCCAGCTCCAGGTGGCGTGTACGCGGAGTCCGGGATGCCGGTGGTCCGCCAGGGAGGGGTGGAAGGAGGGCGGGATCTGCCGGGACGACACGAGTTCGGCCGCGGTCTCGGCCGCGGTGACCCTGCCGTCCTCACCTCCGTCCCGGGCGGTCAGGAGAGCCACGAGAATGTCGTCCGGGAGCGGCCGGACCCAGCGGGGGAAGCCGCGGGGCCCGCCGGCGAGCCGCCCTCGCACGACCCCCGACGGATCCGTCGCCAAGGGGGCGAGCCGCACCGGGGCGACGAACCGGTTGCGGGCGAGCGCACGCCGGATGTGCTGGTCCGGGTGTCGCAGGGCCGCGTCGATGACGGCCTCGGGCAGGTCCCGCCCTTCGCACATCGACGGGCCGCCCCCGTGGCCCGATCGTTCCAGCAGGCGCATCAGCACCTCGGAAGGCGCCGCCGGATGGAACGCGAGGCCGCGCAGCCACGGCTCGCACGGGAGGCCGGACACCCCGTCATCCTGCCATCCCGCCGCGCGGCCCCTCCGGAGTCCCGCTTCGGCGTCCCCCGTGCGCAAGAGGCGCACGGGGCAGAGCCTGTTGCGAGAATCCGGAAGGACCGGAACACGGCGAGGCGTCAGCGCTTGACGGCGCGCAGGACCACGAATTTGGGGTCACCCGCGACCGTGGTGCAGTTCCCGAAGATCCGGCGCAGATGGGTGTGGTACGAGAGGTGCCGATTGCCCACGACCCACAGCTCGCCGCCCTGGCGCAGCGCGGTCCGCGCGCCGGTGAACATCGCGCGGGCGGTCGCGTCGGTGGTGGCGAGGTGCGAGTGGAAGGGCGGGTTGTTCAGCACCAGGTCCACACTGCCCGGGGCGAGATCCCCGAGCCCGTCGCCGACGAGGAAGTCCGCCTTCGCGCCGTCCGGCGCCCCGGCCCGGAAGGTCTCCTCGGCGGAGGCGACCGCCCCGTAGGACTCGTCGACGAACGTGACGTGCGCGTCGGGGGCGGTGAGGGCGGCGGAGAGCCCGAGGACGCCGTTGCCGCAGCCGAGGTCGACGATCCGGGCGGCCCCACCGCGGTTGGGCAGGTGCTTCAGGAAGAAGCGGGTGCCCAGGTCGAGGCGGTCCGCGCAGAAGATCCCGGCGTGGTTGACGACGGTCCGCCCGGAGGCGGGGCCCACGTCGGCGGGGAGCTCGTAGCGGTACGGCCACGGGCTCGGCGTACGCGGCAGTGCGGGGTCCGGGGTGCAGAAGATGAGCCGTGCCTTGCGCACCGCGAGGGAGGTGCGGGTCGGGCCGATGATCCGCTCGAAGAGCTTGAGCGTGGAGGTGTGGATCTCCTTGACCATGCCGGTGCCGATGACCACGGTTCCGGCGTGCACGGCGGGGGCGATCCGGTGGAGCTGGTCCTCCAGGAACGCCAGGGACTTGGGCACCCGGACGATGAGGACGTCGATCCGGCCGGGCGGGGTGTCGCGCGAGGACAGCAGCCGCACCGCGTCCTGGTCGAGACCGTTGCGGGCCAGGTTGGCGAGGGTGGCTCGCCGGGCCAGGTAGGAGTCGCTGATCTGCACCGGCCGGTGCGCGGCCAGCGCGGTGGTGAGCGCTCCCCACCGGTCCCCCACGACGGCGACCGTCCCCGAGAGGTCGACCGGGCCCGCCTCCGGGTCCGTGAGCTGCCGGAGCAGATAGTCGTCGGCGGCGTCCCAGGCTCGGAACGGGTCGCGCGGGTGTTCGGGGAAGCGGGCGAGTTCGAATGTGCCCTGCGAGGTCGTCAAACGGTTCATATGGCACTCAGGCTAGCCGAGGCGGCCGGGGGCGCCCCACACGCTCCCCGGCCGCTCGGCCGCCGTCACCCCGGCGTACGGCTCCGCGCACCCGTCCGCCGGGTGGCCCAGGGGCCCGCAGGCCGTCAGGGAAGTTGTCTGTCCAGGGCCGATCGCCCTTCGTCGGCCAGCTTGCGCCGGGCCCATTCCAGGTTCTCCGGCGTCAGGTCCCGCCCGGAGGCGAGCACCAGATCCTCCGGGCTCGGCCGGTCGCTCGCGCCCGTGTGCAGGAGCCGGTCGGGCGTGACGCCGTCCGGTCCGGCCAGGGCCTCGGATACGGTTTCGGGCTCTTCGCTCATGCCGCCTCCTCGTCCTTGCGGCAATTCTCGCCCCCCTGCGGCCCACCCGCATCCGAGGAGGAAGCGTCCGTTACCCGAGAGAGTGAATCAGTCCTTGCGAGCACCGGGGAGTGGGCAGGAGAGGGAAGCCATTGCCCCCACCTTCCGAGGCGGTGCCCATGATCCACGGCGTCGATGTCAGCGCCTACCAGCCCTCCTACGACACGGACGGTGTCGACTTCGTCCTCATCAAGTCCACCGAGGGCCGCACCTATGTCAACCCACGCCTGGACGCGCAGGTCAAGCGGGCGCGGGACGCCGAGTGCGTCGTCGGCTTCTACCACTTCCTCTGGCCGGGGAACGTGCCGGAGCAGGTGGACTTCTTCCTGAACAGGACGCCCGAGAAGGCGGGCGATCTGCTCGCGGTCGACTGGGAGCAGACCGGCGGCGGGACGCGGGCGAGCAACGCGGAGAAGGACCGTTTCATCAAGGCGGTGAAGGAGGAGCGCCCCGACCACCGGGTCCTGCTGTACTGCAATCGCGCGTTCTGGCTGAACCACGACGCCACCGACTACGCCGGGGACGGGCTGTGGATCGCCGACTACGTCTCCGCGGGCAAGCCCCGCATCGAGGCGGACTGGCGCATCCACCAGTACACCGACGACCCGCTCGACAGGAACGTGGCCGACTTCGACTCCGTGAGGGCGCTGCGCGACTGGGCCGCCGGGTAGCCGTCCGCCCGGACCCCGACCGTCCCGTAGCGGCTCCGCCGCCCGCGGGACGGTCCGCTCCGGAGGGGTCCCACCCTCCAGACTTGACCTGCACATGATAAGTACACCGTGTTCACACGTGCGGCACGGTGCCTGTGGAAGGCTCCCGGCTGACCACCTACCGCACGGCCGCCGCCCGAACACCCCCGCACCCGGGGCAACTTCGGCGCGGTGTCCGCGTTCAGGAGAGGACACCCCCCATGTCCCGTCGTCTCTCGTTCTACGCGCGTCCACTCATGGCCGCGGCGGCCGCCGTGACCGTCCTGTCGGGCACCGCCGCCGCAGCCCCCGTGGACACCCCGCCCGACCGTCGCACCACCATCACGGCGGCCCTCGACGACACGTACTACCAGGACGCCGTCGGCAAGTCCGGCGCCGAACTCAAGGCCGCCCTGCACACGATCATCAGCGACCAGACCAAACTCTCCTACAGCCAGGTGTGGGACGCCCTCAAGGCCACCGACGAGGACCCCGCCAACCCCTCCAACGTCATCCTGCTGTACACCGGACGCTCCCAGTCCAAGAACGACAACGGCGGCAACTCGGGCCAGTGGAACCGGGAGCACGTCTGGGCCAAGTCGCACGGCGACTTCGGCACGGCCACGGGTCCGGGCACCGACGTGCACCACCTGCGGCCCACCGACGTCCAGGTCAACTCCACCCGCGGCAACAAGGACTTCGACAACGGCGGGAGCAAACTGGGCGACGCGCCGGGCAACTTCACCGACGGCGACTCCTTCGAGCCGCGCGACGAGGTCAAGGGCGACGTCGCCCGCATGATCCTCTACATGGCGGTCCGGTACGAGGGGAACGACTCCTTCGCCGATCTCGAACCCAACGACCAGGTGAACAACGGGTCCGCACCGAAGATGGGCAGGCTCTCCGTCCTCCGGCAGTGGAGCCAGGAGGACCCGCCGGACACCTTCGAGAAGCGCCGCAACGACGTCATATTCGAGCGGTTCCAGCACAACCGGAACCCGTTCGTGGACCACCCCGAGTGGGTCGGCGCCATCTGGCGGTGACGGGTTTCAGCCCTCCCCGGCCAGGGTCCGCGCGCAGTCTTCCACGGCGTCCTCACGGGTGGCGTGGTGCGGCAGGTCCTGGCCGGTCCGCTCCCGCACCGCGTCGATCGGACCGAGCAGGTCCTTCGGGTCGACGACCGCCGCGTACCGCCCGTCGGCGGTGAGCCGGGCGAGCCCGGTGTGCAGCATCGCCAGCGCCACGGAGTCGACGGACGTGACATCGCGCAGGTCGAGCACGACCGGGCCGCCGTCCGGCCCCGACTCGTCCAGGGCGTACAGCACGCGCTCGGCGGCCGTGAAGTCGATGGCTCCCTGGGCGACGACGACGCCGACCCGCTCGCGCAGGCTCCGCTCCCGCTCCCCCGAGGGTGCCGAGGGCAGGTCGTCGGCGGTCGTGACGAGGGTGACGGTGGAGCCCGGCAGCGCGGGGTTGAGCATGAGGTGGAGGCCGTACCGCCGCGACATCGCCTCCAGTGCGGCATGGCCGCGTACCGAGCCACCGGTGGCGTCCAGCGGCGGGCTGTACGTCGCCACCCCGAAGCGGGCCGGGCCCACCGCGATGAGCCCGCCGGAGACCCCGCTCTTGGCGGGCAGCCCCACGCGCAGGAGCCAGTCGCCGGAACCGTCGTACATGCCGCAGGTCGCCATGACGGCGAGGACCCGGGCGGCGACCTCGGCGGAGACCACCCGCTCACGGGTCACGGGGTTCACCCCGCCGTAGGCGAGCGTCGCGGCCATCGTGGCGAGGTCGAGAGCGGTGACGCGGATCGCGCACTGCCGGAAGTAGCGGTCGACCGCCAGGACCGGGTCGACGGGCAGGGTACCGGTGGAGCGGATCAGGTAGGCCAGCGCCCGGTTGCGGTCGCCGGTCGCCGATTCGGAGCGGAACACCTGCTCGTCCACGTCCAGTTCGTGTCCGGCGAAGCGGCCGAGGCAGTGCCGGACACGGTCGAAGGCGGGTTCGCCGGGGGCGTCGGGGATCAGGGCCGTGGTGACGATCGCGCCGGCGTTGACCATGGCGTTGGCGGGTCTGCCCGTACCGGGTTCGAGACTGATGGCGTTGAACGCCTCACCGCTCGGCTCGGCACCCACCCAGCGGCTGACCTCGTCGAGACCGAGGGTGGAGAGCGCGAGGGCGTAGACGAACGGCTTGGAGACGGACTGGATGGTGAAGGGGACCTCCGCCTCGCCCGCGCTGTAGCGGTGCCCGTCCATGCTGACCAGGGCCAGCCCGAAGGCGTCCGGGTCCGCGAGGGCGAGCTGGGGGATGTAGTCGGCCGGCTTCCCCTCCCTCACCGGGGCGAACCGGTCGCGCAGGCTGTGGAGCGAGTCGGTCACCGCGTCGGCGGCGCTCATGGGGCGGTCCCCGCCGGACGGGTCCGGGCGCGGCTCACGCGGCCTCGTCCCCGAAGGCGCCGCCGCGCCGCGCCCCACGCACTTTCGGCGCGGTCGTCGTGGTCTTCCCCACCGTGGGCGTGAACATCGCGCATCCTCCCGGACCTCAGAGAGACAACTCGCTCATCCTAGGACCAGAAGACATGAATCGACCTGTCGATGATGGCGGGCTCGTCCGGTCGGGCGGGGCGGAGACCGGTGGCGGTGGAGCCACGCACGACACCGGTCCGCCCGTCAGCCCAGGCGGCGGACCGGCCGGCCGTCGAGAAAGGCCCTGATGTTCTCCACGGCCTGGCCGTAGTACGTCTCGTAGTTGGCGCGCGACACATAGCCGAGATGCGGGGTGGCCAGCAGGCCCGGCGCGGTACGCACCGGGTCGCCCTCGGGGAGCGGCTCGGTGTCGAACACGTCGGTCGCGGCCCCGGCGATCACCCCGTCGCGCAGGGCGGCCAACAGGGCGTCCGTGTCGACGATGGCCGCCCTGGACGTGTTGACCAGGTACGCGGTCGGGCGCATCCGGGCGAGTTCGGGCGCGCCGATCAGGCCGCGGGTCCGCTCGCCGAGCGCCAGATGGACGGAGACGAAGTCGCTCGCGGCCAGCAGCTCGTCCCGCGAGGAGGCGAGCCTCGCCCCCACCTCGTCGGCCCGCTCCCGAGTGAGGTTCTGACTCCAGGCCAGTACTTCCATGCCGAAGGCCAGGCCCACCCGCGCCACCCGGCCGCCGATCTTCCCGAGCCCCAGCAGGCCGAGCGTCCGCCCGTGCAGATCGGCCCCGAGCGTGGACTGCCAGGGCCCGCCCGTGCGCAGGGCCTCGGCCTCGGGGACGATGCCGCGGGCGAGACCGAGCAGCAGCGCCCAGGTCAGCTCGACGGGCGGGGTGGAGGAGCTGGCGGTGCCGCAGACGACGACGTCGTGCCGCCGCGCGGCATCGAAGTCGATGACGGAGTTGCGCATGCCGGAGGCGACGAGCAGTCTCAGCCGGGGCAGCCGGGCGAACAGTTCGGCCGGGAACGGCACCCGTTCGCGGAGGGTCACCACGATGTCGAAGCCGGCGAGGGCGGCGGCTGCCTCGTCCACCGTGGCGAGGTGCTCGGTGAAGGTGACGACCTCGACGTCGTCCTTCACGGGCGACCAGTCGACGACGGTGGTGGCCACGGACTGGAAGTCCTCGATGACGGCGCAGCGCAGCTTCATGACAGCCTCTCTCCGGCCGGGCAGGGTCGCCGCCATGATCGCTCATCTCCCCCCTCGCCCCGTACGGGCCCCGGTGAAAGGCCGCGTCAGCCGCCCCACTTCCATCCCGCGACCTCCGGCAGGTCCGTGCCGTGCTCGCGGATCCAGGCGTGGTGGCGGGTGCGGGCGTCCGCCATCTCCTGGCGCAGCGCGACGGCGCGGACGCCGAGGCCGGGCACCCGGTCGATGACGTCCATGACCAGCCGGTAGCGGTCGAGGTCGTTGCGGACCACCATGTCGAACGGGGTGGTCGTGGTGCCTTCCTCCTTGTAGCCGCGCACATGGAGGTGTGCGTGGCCGGCACGGCGGTAGGCGAGGCGGTGGATGAGCCACGGGTAGCCGTGGTACGCGAAGACGACCGGCCGCTCGCGGGTGAACAGGGCGTCGTACTCGGAGTCCGGCATGCCGTGCGGGTGTTCCGTGTCGGGCATCAGCCGGGCGATGTCGACGACGTTGACCACCCGGACGGCCAGCTCCGGCAGACGGCGGCGGAGCAGGTCGGCGGCGGCCAGGGTCTCCTGGGTGGGCACGTCCCCGGCGCAGGCGAGGACCACGTCCGGCTCCCGGTCGCCGTCCTCGGTGCCGGCCCACTCCCAGGCCCCGGCGCCGCGCGCGCAGTGGGCGCGGGCCTCGTCCATGGTGAGCCAGTCGAAGGTGGGCTGCTTCCCGGCGACGATCACGTTGACGTAGTCCCGGCTGCGCAGCGCGTGGTCGGCCACCGAGAGCAGGGTGTTGGCGTCCGGCGGGAGGTAGACGCGGACGACCTCGGGGCTCTTGTTGAGGACGTGGTCGACGAAGCCGGGGTCCTGGTGCGAGAAGCCGTTGTGGTCCTGGCGCCAGACGTGCGAGGTCAGCAGGTAGTTGAGGGAGGCGATGGGGCGCCGCCAGGGCAGCCGCCGCGAGGTCCGCAGCCATTTGATGTGCTGGTTGACCATGGAGTCGACGATGTGGGCGAACGCCTCGTAGCAGGAGAAGAGTCCGTGCCGCCCGGTGAGGAGGTAGCCCTCCAGCCAGCCCTGGCAGAGGTGTTCGGAGAGGACCTCCATCACCCTGCCGTCGTGGGCGAGGTGTTCGTCGGTGGGCAGGGTGCCGGCCTGCCATGCCTTGCCGGTGGCCCGGTAGAGGGCGTCGAGCCGGTTGGACGCGGTCTCGTCGGGGCCGACCACGCGGAAGTCCCTGCGCCCGGCCGTGGCGGCCATGACGCTCTCCAGGAGACCGCCGAGCACCTTCGTCGGCTCGTGGAGGTCTGCGCCGGGCTTCTCGACGCGTACGGCGTGGTCCGCGAGGTCGGGCAGCGGGAGGTCGCGCAGCAGCAGCCCTCCGTTGGCGTACGGGGTGGAGCCGAGGCGGGCCTCGCCCTCGGGCACGCAGGCGAGGACCGGTGCGGTGGGACGGCCATCGGCGTCGAACAGCTCCTCGGGCCGGTAGGAGCGCATCCAGACTTCCAGCTGCCGCAGGTGCTCCGGGTTGTCGCGGACGCCGGAGAGCGGGACCTGGTGGGAGCGCCAGGTGTTCTCGACCGGGAGCCCGTCGACCTCCTTCGGCCCGGTCCAGCCCTTGGGGGTGCGCAGGACGATCAGGGGCCGGCGGGGGCGTTCGGTGACGCCGTCCTCGCGGGCCGCCCGCCGGTACGCGTCGATGCGGTCCAGGGCGGTGTCCAGGGCGGCGGCCAGGGCGCGGTGGACGGCGGCCGGGTCATCGCCGGTGACGAACAGTGGGTCGTGCCCGTAGCCGCGCAGCAGCTGGTCCAGCTCCCCCTCGGGGATGCGGGCCAGGACCGTCGGGTTGGCGATCTTGTAGCCGTTGAGGTGGAGGATCGGCAGGACGGCCCCGTCGTGGACGGGGTCGAGGAACTTGTTGGCGTGCCAGGAGGCGGCGAGCGGCCCGGTCTCCGCCTCGCCGTCGCCGATCACGCAGGCCACCACCAGGTCCGGATGGTCGAAGGCGGCCCCGTAGGCATGGGCGAGGGCGTAGCCGAGTTCGCCGCCCTCGTGGATGGAACCGGGGGTCTCGGGGGCGACGTGGCTGGGCACGCCGCCGGGGAAGGAGAACTGCTGGAACAGCCGTCCCATGCCCTCGGCGTCCCGGCCGACGTCCGGGTAGGTGGCGGAGTAGCTGCCCTCCAGCCAGGAGTTGGCGAGGACGGCGGGTCCGCCGTGGCCGGGCCCCCAGACGCACAGGGCGCTCAGATCACGGGCCTTGATCACCCGGTTGAGGTGGGTGTGGACGAGGTTGAGCCCCGGTGAGGTGCCCCAGTGTCCGAGCAGCCGCGGCTTGATGTCCTCGGGGACGAGCGGCCGGGTCAGCAGGGGATTGTCCATCAGGTAGATCTGGCCGACGGCGAGGTAGTTGGCCGCGCGCCAGTGCGCGTCGAGCGCGGCGATGTCGTCGTCGGTGAGGGTGGTGGGTGCGGAAGGGGGCGGGGTGTCGCTCACGGAGCTGGTCTCCTCGTCGGCTGACGGCGCACGGGCGGTCGGGGCGGGCTCAGGACGCCTCGGGCCCGTACCAGAGCGTGGTGACGTTGCAGAACTCGCGGATGCCGTGCCCGGCCAGCTCACGCCCGTGACCGGAGCGCTTGATCCCGCCGAAGGGCAGCGCGGGGTGCGAGGCGGTCATCCCGTTGAAGAAGACGCCGCCGGCCTCCAGGTCGCGGGCGCAGCGCTCCTGTTCGCCCGCGTCGCGGGTCCAGAACGTTGGAGCTGAGGCCGAAGGGGGTGTCGTTGGCCAGGTGGATCGCCTCGTCGAGGTCGGCGACCCGGTAGAGGGTGGCGACCGGGCCGAAGGCCTCCTCGCGGTGGATGCGCATGGCGGTGGTGATGCCGGCGAGCACGGTGGGCTCGTAGAACCAGCCGTTCTCCAGGCCGCCGCCGAGCTTGTCGGGCCGGCGTCCGCCGCACAGCACCCGCGCGCCCCGTTCGACGGCGTCGTCGACGAGTTCCTCCAGGTCGGTGCGGCCCTGTTCGGTGGAGAGCGGGCCGATGTCGGTGCCCTCCTCCTGCGGGTCGCCGACGGTCAGGGCCCGCATGCCCTCGGCGAACCGTTCGGCGAACGCGTCGTACACGTCGGCGTGGACGATGAACCGCTTGGCGGCGATGCAGGACTGGCCGTTGTTCTGGACGCGTGCGGTGACGGCGGTGGCGGCGGCCTGCGCCACGTCGGCGGAGGGCAGCACGAGGTACGGGTCGCTGCCGCCGAGTTCCAGCACGGTCTTCTTCACCTCGTCGCCCGCGGTTGCGGCGACGGAGCGGCCCGCCGGTTCGCTCCCGGTGAGCGTCGCGGCGGCGACGCGCGGGTCGCGCAGGACGCGCTCGACGGCGCCCGAGCCGATCAGCAGCGTGCGGAAGCAGCCGGCGGGGAAGCCCGCCCGGTGGAAGAGGTCCTCCAGGTACAGCGCGGTCTGCGGCACGTTCGACGCGTGCTTGAGCAGCCCGACGTTGCCCGCCATCAGCGCGGGGGCGGCGAAGCGCACCACCTGCCAGAGCGGGAAGTTCCACGGCATCACGGCGAGGACGACGCCGAGCGGCCGGTAGCGGACCAGCGCGCGGGAGGCACCGGAGTCGTGGACGTCGTCGGGGTCCGGGTGCTCGTCCGCGAGCAGCCCCTCGGCGCGGGCGGCGTACCAGCGCATCGCCTTGGCGCACTTGGCCGCCTCCGCGCGGGCGGCGGTGACGGGCTTGCCCATCTCCAGGGTCATGGTGCGGGCGATCGTGTCGCGGTCCTCGTCGAGGAGGTCGGCGGCCCGGTTCAGCCAGGCCGCGCGCTGTTCGAAGGGGGTGGTGCGGTACTGGCGGAAGGTCTCCGCGGCCGCGGTGATCCTGCGCTCGGTCTCCTCGTCCCCGAGGGCGTCGAAAGACCTGATCAGTTCGCCGTTCGCGGGGTTGACCGTCGCGATGGGCATGGCGGGGACCTCCTTGCATCGGTACTCCGACCGTGCCGCGCCACGCCCGTGGGCGCAACGCGGTCCGTTCCTCCCCCGCACGTACCCGGCCGACGCGGATCATGCGTGCGAGGGGGTGTCCCGTCACGAGCGGCAGGACATCCGCGGGGCAGGTTCCGCGTCGGGCCGGTGCGGGCCGCCCCGTACGGGGCGGGTCACACGAGCGACGCCAGGGGCGTGTCGCGGGCGGCGCGCACGCCGGGGAGCGGGGCGTACGGGAGCAGTCCCACCGTCCGGGGCGCCTCGGCGTAGCGGGTGAACCAGACCACCTTGCCGCCCGCGGTCCGGCAGGATCCCCAGCTGTCGCTCAGGGCCATCACCCGGCTCAGTCCGCCGCCGACCGGCAGCAGCCGGGGCATCCGGGCGCTGTCGTCCGCGACGGACACGGTCACGCGTCGTCCGGTCCAGCGGAGTTCGACGACACAGGTGTCGGCGTCACCGACGTGCCGACGGACGTTGGTCAGGAGCTCGTCCAGGGCCCGGCAGACCGGCCGGACGTGCAGGTCGAGACTCCAGTGACGCAAGTGCGCGGCGACGATCCGCCGCAGCCGGTAAACACGCTCTGCCGACACCTGCAGTTCGACCGAGCAGTGCCGGTCGAGTGGAACGGTCATCGTCGAGGCTCCTCATCACGAGGCCCACGCGCTCCCCGTCGTCCTTCTTCACCCCGTCGCACGAACGACCCCCGAACACGAAGCGTGAGCACTGATCACTTCTGGGTCACTCATCAGGGTGAGGCCGGTACGCCGGACGCGCAACAGCGGGCCCTTCCGTGCTGGTGGGAGCGTCGTGCGGTCACAGCAGGTAGGGCAGCAGGGTGTCGGGGGTGAGGGGCAGTTCGCGCAGCCGGGCTCCGGTGGCGTGGCGGACCGCGTTCCCGATGGCGGCGGCGGTGCCGACGATCCCGATCTCCCCGATGCCCTTGCTGCCCATCGGGTTGAGGTGGCGGTCGTCCTCCTCGATCCAGTGCGCCTGGATGTCGGCCGTGTCGGCGCAGACGGGCACGTGGTAGGTGGCGAGGTCCTTGGCGGTGAAGTCCCCGAAGACCGGGTCGATGCCGCAGCCCTCGGTGAGCGCCATGCCGATGCCCATGACCATGCCGCCGGTGAACTGGGAGCGCGCGGTGCGGTCGTTGAGGATGCGTCCGGCGGCGTACACCCCGAGGAGGCGGCGGACGCGTACCTCACCGGTGACGGCGTCGACGGCCGTCTCGGCGAAGTGGGCGCCGAAGGCGTGCCGGGCGTACGGGGACTCCTCGCCGGTCTCCTGTTCGGTGTCGGCGGTGGTGGTGATCCCCTCGGCCGGCAGCGCTCCGGTGTGCTCCGCGAGCCGCGCGGCGAGGGCGGCGGACGCCTTGTGCACGGCCCAGCCCCAGGAGGCGGTGCCGGAGGAGCCGCCGGCGAGCGGGGCGGTGGGCAGGTCGGTGGAGCCGATGTCGACGCGGACGGCCTCGGGGGCGACGCCGAGCGCGTCGGCGGCGATCTGGGCCAGCACGGTGCGCGCGCCGGTGCCGATGTCGGTCGCGTTGACCTGGACGCGCAGGGAGCCGTCCGGAGCGGCGTGGGCGCTCGCGGTGGACCGGGAGACGAGGACGGGGTACGTCGCGGAGGCCACGCCCGTACCGATGAGCCGGCGGCCTTCCCGGCGGGCGGCGGGCCGGGGATCGCGGTCGTACCAGCCGAACCGTGCCGCTCCCTCGCGCAGACAGGCGGCGAGGCCCCGGCTGCTGAAGGGACGGCCGCTGTCCGGCTCGGTCCCGGTGTCGTTGCGCAGCCGCAGCTCCACGGGGTCCAGGCCGAGGGCGGAGGCGAGTTCGTCCATGGCGGATTCGAGGGCGTACATCCCCGAAGCCTCCCCCGGAGCGCGCATCCAGGAGGGGCTGGGGACGTCGAGGGCGACCACCCGGTGGCCGGTGCGGCTGTTCGGCGAGGCGTACATGACGCGGGCGGGCACGGCGGCCTGTTCGACGAACTCCTTGACGGTGGAGGTCCGGGTGACGACCTCGTGGCTGACGGCGGTGAGCGTGCCGTCCAGGTCGGCGCCGAGCCGGACCCGCTGGATGGTGGGGGCCCGGTGGCCGACGACCTCCGCGAGCTGGGCGCGGGGGAAGGCGACCTTGACCGGGCGGCCGGTGTGCCGGGCGGCCATCGTGGCCAGGACCCCCTGCGGACGGGTGGTGCCCTTGGAGCCGAAGCCGCCGCCGACGTGCTCGGAGACGACGGTGATCCGGTCCGGGTCGAGGCCGAACGCCTGCGCCAGGCTCTCGCGGACCTTGGTGGCGCCCTGGCTGGAGTCGTGGACGGTGAGGTGGCCGTCCTCCCACACGGCGGTGGCGGCGTGCGGCTCCATCGGGTGGTTGTGCAGTGCGCTCATCCGGTACGTGGCGTCCACCTGGACGGGCGAGGCGGCCAGGGCCCGGTCCACGTCGCCGCGCACCCGCAGGGCGGGTTCGCCACCGTTGGCCTCGTCGGGCGTGTAGAGGCCGGGGTGGTTCTCGGTGAGGGTGACGTCGTGCGGGTCGCGTTCGTACTCGATGTGCAGGGCCCCCGCCCCGGTGCGGGCCGCTTCGAGGCTGTCGGCGATCACGAGGGCGATCGGCCAGCCGTGGTGCGGGACCCGGTCGTCCTGGAGCACGGCGAGGATCGGGTCGTCGGGCTCCCGGAGCTCGGGCGCGTTGTCGTGGGTGAGGACGGAGTGGACGCCCGGTACGGCGAGGGCGTCCACGGCCCGTACGGCGGTGACGCGTCCGGCCGCGACGGTGGCCGGGACCGTCCAGGCGTACAGGCACCCGGCGGGCGTGCGGTCCAGGGCGTAGCGGGCGGCTCCGGTGACCTTGTCCCGCGCCTCTCTGCGGACGACGGGCGCACCGGGGAACTGCGGGGCTTGCGTGGTCATGGCGATGGGTCCTCGGGGTCGTCGGGGGCCGGCGCGTCCGGCCGGTGGGGGCGGGCCGGTGGCGCGTTCAGCCGATGGGGGCGGGCTGCCGCTCGGTGAGGTCGCCCAGTACGTCGAGGGCGAGGCGGCGGGCCAGGTCCACCTTGAAGGCGTTGCCATCCAGAGGCCGCGCCTCGGCCAGTTCCGCGATCACGGCGTGCTGGAAGGCGGCGGGGGTGGCCGGCGCGCCGCGCAGCTCGGCCTCGGCCCTGCGGGCCCGCCACGGCCGGGGGGCGACGCCGCCGAACGCGAGCGTGGCGCTCTCCACGCGGCCGGACTCCACGCGGAGGGTGGCGGCGACGGAGGCGAGCGCGAAGGCGTAGCTGGCCCGGTCGCGGGCCTTGCGGTAGCGGGACACGGTGCCGGGCGCCGGCGGTGGGAGCACCACTTCGGTGATCAGCTCGCCGGGCCGGATCACGGTGTCCTGGTCCGGATTCTCCCCGGGGAGTCGGTGGAACTCGGTGACGGGGACGGTCCGTTCGCCCTCGGGCCCGACGAGCACCACGGTCGCGTCGAGCGCGGCGAGGGCCACGGCCATGTCGGACGGGTCGGTCGCCACGCACTCCGACGAGTACCCGAGGATCGCGAAGTCCCGGCCGCCCTCTGCGTACGCGGGGCAACCTGATCCGGGCAGCCGCTTGTTGCAGGGTTTGGAGACGTCCTGGAAGTAGCGGCACCGGGTGCGCTGGAGCAGGTTTCCGCCGGTGGTGGCGGCGTTGCGGAGCTGGCCGGAGGCCCCGGCGAGCAGCGCGCCGGAGAGGACGGGATAGCTTCCGGTCACGTCGGGGTGGGCGGCGAGGTCGCTGTTGCGGACGGTGGCGCCGATGCTCAGACCGCCCTCGGGCGTCCGGGTCACCCGGTCCAGCGGCAGGCCGGAGACGTCGACGAGGATGCGGGGCGTCTCCACGCCGAGCTTCATCAGGTCCACCAGGTTGGTGCCGCCGCCCAGGAAGCGGGCGCCGGGGCCGGCGGCGCAGAGCCGGACGGCCTCGTCGGTGGAGGCGGGGCGCACATAGCCGAACGGTTTCACGCGATCACGTCCTCGATGGCTTCGACGATCCGGGGGTAGGCCCCGCACCGGCAGAGGTTGCCGCTCATCCGTTCCCGGATCTCGTCGGCGTCCAGTGCGACCGTTCCGGTGGCGGCGGTGTCCGGTTCCGTGACGTGCGAGGGGAAGCCGTCGGCGGCCTCGCGGAGCATGCCCACGGCCGAGCAGATCTGGCCCGGCGTGCAGAATCCGCACTGGAGGGCGTCCCGTTCGACGAACGCGTGCTGGAGCGGGTGCAGCTCCTCGCCGTCGGCGAGCCCTTCCACGGTGGTGACCGAGGAGCCGTTGCGGGCGACGGTGAGCTGCAGGCAGCTGTTGACCCGCCGCCCGTCCACGAGGACCGTGCAGGCCCCGCACTGGCCGTGGTCGCAGCCCTTCTTGGCCCCGGTCAGGCCGAAGTCCTCGCGCAGGGTGTCCAGGAGCGTGCTGCGGTGGTCCACGGTCAGCGTCGACTCCTCACCGTTGACGCGCAGCGTCACGGCGGAGCGTTCGTCGACGACCGGTTCGGGTTCGAGGTCCGCTCCGAGAGCGAGGGAGTCCATGCGCGCGCCTTTCGCTTCGCCGCGGGGCGGGTACCGCCCCGCGGCCGTGGTGCCGGTCGTGTCCTCGTGCGGGCGGTCAGCGGTTCTCCAGCCGCAGCCGGACCTCCTGCTCCTGGTCCCCCGCGGCCGTGCCCACGACGCTCACCGCGAAGGCGCCGCCGAGGTGGGTCCGCAGCCGGTCGACGGCCTGGTAGCCGCCCTGGGCCTCCACCGTGACCGGGGCGGTGAGGCGGGCGGGGCCGGCGTCGGCCTTCGGCTCCGTCACGTCGACGGTGGTGACCCAGATGTCGGGGCGGGGGCCGGAGGACGGCTCGGGGGTCTCACCCATCGGGTGGTCGGAGGCGAACGCGGCGGTGAGCACGTCGAACACGGTCCGCGCGTCCTGTGCGTCGCAGCGGCTGAGCGAGACCACCACCTCCCGGCTCGCGGGGTGGTTCTCGCCGACCTGCTCGGGAGTGCTGTTCACCGTGGTTCCTTCCGCTGGGTGTGCCGGCCTTCGGGGCCCCTCCGGGCCGCCCCCGCGTCCGGCCGGCGGCGACGCGGGAAACACCCGGAACACGTCTTGAGCTCCGGGAGAGCGGGCAGGAGGGCTGTTCCGGCCCCGGCCTTGAAACGCGTTTCCCCTGAGATACCCATAAAACATGAATTGCTGTGAATAGCTGACTGACACCCTTCTCTCGGGGTATGCGCAAGGCATGGACGTTCTGAATGGAGTCAATGCGGCCGAGCTTCCCGTCGCGGCCACCCTCGCGGACGGCACGGGAGCCCTCGGGCTCGCCCTGCCCCTCGTGGGGCTGGCCGTCGTCGCCCTGCTGATCGGCGGGTTCATCCTCAGCAAGCGCAAGCACGACGCCGAGCCGCCGCCGCCCCAGCCCCATGAGCAGCCGGAACGGCCGGAGCAGCGCACGCACATCGAGCAGCGCGACCCGCACTCCTCCGACCAATTCCCCGCGGACGGCCACGCCCTGTCCCCGTACGAGCTCAAGGACCATGGCAACGGGCCGCTGCCGCCCGACGAGGAGCGGCCGCGCGGCTGACCTGTCCGGCCCTCGGGCGCCGGCGGAGGCGGCTCTCGGCGCGCCCACGGCCATGGCGGGCCCGGCGCGCACCCGACCACCGGGTGTGCGCCGGGCCCGCCGTCGTGAGCGCCCCGGCGCGCCCCGGTCCGGGAACGGTCGCCGCGTTTGCGGGACCGGGCGGGCCGGTCGACGCTGGTTGCTGGACCGCAGCGGCCGCGCAGGGCGCCGCTCCCCGGAGAAGGCAGTGGACGATGACCGGAAGCGATCCCCGTACGGCCTCTTCGGCAGCGCCGCTGACCGGGCCGGCCGCACCGTGCTGGGTCACCCTGATGACCCGCGACCTGGAGGCCGCCCAGCGGTTCTACGGGCGGGTGCTGGGCTGGTCGTTCCGTCCGGGGCGGCTCGGGGAGGACTTCTCCGTCGCCTTCCGCGGCGGGATTCCGGTCGCCGGCGTCTTCGCCGTCTCCTCGGCGTACCAGGTCGCGGTGGCCTGGACGCCGTACTTCGCGGTGGAGGACGCGAACGTGGCCGCCTCACGGGTGCGCGAGCGCAGCGGGACCGTGGCGGTGGGGCCGCTGACGCTCGGCAAGGGGCGCGGGGTGCTGGCGTCGGACCGCGACGGGGCGTCCTTCGGCCTCTGGCAGCGCACCGATCCCTCCACCTCTCCCCCGGCCCCGGCCGACCACGCGCACGCCTGGCTGCGGCTGCGGACCCGCAACGCCTTCGACGCGGCGATCTTCTACGGTGAGGTGCTCGACTGGGCGAGCGGGCGGCCGGGCGCCTGCGACGTGGCGTACGAGGGCGAGGAAGTCATCGTGCGGTGCTCCGGGCACGCGCTGGCCCGGATCAGCTCGGGGGCCGTGGAGGCCGCGGTCGACCCGCTGGTGCGCCCGCACTGGCAGGTCCAGTTCCCGGTGACGGACCTCGCGGCGACGGTCGCCGCGGCCGAACGGCACGGCGGCGCGCTCGCCGAGGACCGCACCGGCTTCGGGGGCACCGAAGTGACGCTGCGGGACCCGGACGGCGCGCTGTTCGCCGTCACCGACGTGCGCAGCCCGGCCTGAGCGGCGGGCAGGCCGGTCAGGCGGAGCCGCTCCCCCGGCCGGACGGGGCGTCCGCACCGCTCGCGTCGCCGCTGTCGCCCGGCTCGTCGTCGCGGGGGCCGGAGCGTCCCTTGGCGAGGGCCCACAACGGGAAGAGGAACCAGCAGGCGAGGAACCACAGGGCCATCACACCGACCAGCCACAGGGCCAACTGGTTGTGCAGGGCGACGCGCAGGATCAGGAGCAGCGTCGAGCACATCGTGCAGAAGAGCAGTATCAGGCCGAGGACGGTCATCCGGGAGGCCCACATCACCGTCTGCGGCTTCATCCGGCGGCCGGTGAGGAGCCGGTGGTACGAGACGGGGCCGATGAGCGCGGCGGCGGTCGCCGAACCCAGCATCACGGTCACCACGTAGATGTCCCTGTCGACGGGGCCCAGATCCTCGAACCGGGACTGGAAGACCACCGCGAGCAGGAAACCGAAGAGGATCTGCACCCCGGTCTGCGCGACGCGCAGTTCCTGGAGGAGCTCGGACCACTGCCGGTCCGCCCGCTCCTCCTGGGTCTCCTCCCGGCCTCTGCCATAGGACTCCGGCATCGACGCTCTCCTCATCTCGACACGCCGGGCGCACCGATACACCCGTTCGATCCGCGACTACAGGTGCCCCGACCGGGCAGAGCCAACCCTGGTCGGTCCGGGCAGTCGTATACCGCTCGACCCGGCTCCCCGGCGCGTCTAAGATCACCGCAGGGCATCGCGCGTCGGTCACCGTCCGGGTGAGGCGTGGAGGTGGCCCGTGAGATGCCCTTGGAGGCATTCCACCGTGTCAGTCGAGTTGAACCACACCATCGTCCATTGCCGGGACAACCGCGAGTCCGCCGCGTTCTTCGCGGATCTGCTGGGCCTGACGGTCGGAGAGGAATGGGGACCGTTCGTCCCCGTCGTCCTCGAGAACAAGGTCACCCTGGATTTCGCGACGGTCCCCGCCGATTCGATCACGCCGCAGCACTACGCCTTCCTCGTCTCGGAGGCCGAGTTCGACGCGGCGTTCACGAAGATCCAGGCACGGGGGATCGATTTCTACGCCGACCCGCAGCGGAAGCTGCCCGGCGAGATCAACCGCAACGACGGGGGCCGGGGCGTGTACTTCCCCGACCCCGGAGGCCACTGGCTGGAGCTGATCACCCGTCCGTACGGCGGCTGATCCACCGGGGGAATCCGGTACGGAACACGGGCCCGGCCGCGGTGCGCGGCCGGGCCCCGCCGTGCGGGCCGCGGCTCAGCCGATGCGGAGCAGGAGTTCGGGCCGGTCCCACAGCACCGCGGGCGGATCGGCCGGGATCGTGCCGACCCGTTCGGCGCCGATGCTCCGGTAGAAGCCCTCGGCGGGCGGGTGGGAGACGATCCGGACGGCCGCCAGCCCCGCGCCGCGGGCCTCCTCGCGCAGATGGGCGGCGAGAAGCCGGCCGATGCCGCGCCCCTGGGCCGCGTCGGCGACGAACATCAGGTCCAGCTCCGGCGGATCGACGACGAGTGCGTAGAAGCCGAGGACCTGGCCCGTCCCGTCGTCCTCGGCGACGAAGACCCGGTGGGTCTCGACGTAGTCCGGTCCGACCCGGTAGCCCGCGACCATCGGCGCGTACGGTCCCTCGTAGGCACGGGAGGTGCGGACCAGCCGGGTCAGCCGTCCGGCATCGCCCACCGCGGCCCGGCGGACCGTCACGTCGGGGCTCTGTGCGGCGCGGCCGCCCCGCCGTCCTGACCTGCTCTTTCCCATACGGCGAGTATGCGGCACCGTGGGGGCGGCGGATCGGGCCGGTCGTCGTTCCTCGCGCCGGCGGCGTACGGCCGCGTGCACGTCGAGGGGCTCGGCCGAAGCCCGTCAGCCGGGAGAATCCGCCGCGCCGCCTCGTCGCTCTGCCGGTCGCCCCGGAAGTTCGGGACCGACTCCCGGTGGCTTCCCCTCCGTCATGACGCATCCCTCCGACCCGATGCCGATCCGGCGCTTCCCCCCTGAAGCGAGCACCTGTCCGGACGCCGTCGAAGCGGGGCTGCCTCGAACAGCGATCCGGGGGTACACGAACTCCTGCACGCAGCCCGGCGATCGTCGCCGGGCCCGGACCGGAAGGGGCTGACCACTGTGCGACAGCAGAGCTACGTACCGGCCGACGAACGTAGGGGGCGGTAGCCGTGACGACAGCGATCATCATCGTCGCCGTGGTCGTGGTGGCGGCCATCGCCGCGTTCCTGCTGCTGCGCCGGCGCACGGCCGGCGGCCGTGGACTGCGCGGCCGTTTCGGACCGGAGTACGACCGGGTCGTCGCCCGGCACGGCGGTGACACCAAGGCGGCCGAGCAGGAGCTCGACGACCGGGTGAGGCGCCACGGTCATCTCACCGAACGCCCGCTGACCGAGGAGGCCCGCGCGCGCTACGCCGCCCGTTGGGCGAGCGCCCAGGAGCTGTTCGTCGAGTCGCCGCAGCGGTCGCTGGCCGAGGCCGACATGCTGCTGGCCGATCTCTCGCGGGAGCGCGGCTTCCCGGAGGGCGACGACTTCGACGACCGGACCGACGCGCTCTCGGTCCGCCACGCCGCGCACGTCCACGGCTACCGCCGCGTGCACGCGGCGCGGGGCGGGAACACGAGCACCGAGGAGATGCGCGAGGCGCTGATGGACGCCCGCGGCCTCTTCGAAGCGCTCCTCGCCGACGGCGGGTCGCAGCGCGCACACGGCAACCGGCATCTGGTGAAGGGAAACGGCACATCATGACGCAGGCACCGAACGACAGGACTCCCCCGCCCGGCGGCACCGGCCTCCCGGAGGGCGTCGGGCCGATCGACACGGGTACGCCGGTCAGGCGGCCGACCGCGTCCGGCGCGGGCACGAGGACCGTCACGGGCAGGGAGAACACCGCGGAGCCGGTGGCACGGCCCTCGGCGGCCCGCGCTCCCGAGCACGGCTCCCCGAGCCCCCACGCCCCCGGCTCCACGGGCGCCCACGCACCGGGGTCCGCGTCCGGCACCATGACCCCCGACGCGGCCGCCCCGGTTCCCCTGGCCCACGACGTGACGGCGGATCCCCGGACCGCCTCCGGGCCCTCCGGCGCCGGGGACCATGCCGACAGCGGCCCGCACGCCGGACACCCGCTGTTCGCCCCGGAGCGGCGGGACGCGTTCGCCGCGCGCATCCAGCAGGCCGTCACCGGCTTCGTGGAGGACCCGCGCAGGGCGGTGCGGGACGCCGACGCCACGTTCGAGGAGGTCGTCGCGGACCTCGGGGCGGCCCTCCAGGAGCGCGGGCGGAAGCTGCGCGCGGGGAAGGGCGAGGACGACGCGGGGGCCGAGACCGAGGACCTGCGGATCGCCCTCCAGCACTACCGGGATCTGACCGAACGGCTCGTACGCCTGTAGCCGGGTCCGACACGGACGAGGGGGCCGGTGCTGCCAGGAGTCTCCTGGCAGCACCGGCCCCCTCGCGGGGTCGTGGCTCCGGCGTCCGTCTAGGGGCGGATCACCAGCCCGTCGCGCAGCCGCTCCAGTACGGAGTCGGGGACACGCAGTCCGTCGCGGACATAGCCGTCGAGGCCGCCCCACCGCTCGTCCATGGCGTCGAGGGCCGCGTCCAGGTGATGGGGGCGGACCTCGGTGATCGCGGCGGCGAGGGAGGGGTCGCCGCCGCCCTCCAGGAACCGCGCCACCTGCGGGGCGAGCGCCGCCCGTACGGCGGGATCGACCCGGAGGAAGTCCGCCCGGACCGTGGCGCGGGGCGCTCCGAGGATCATCAGCAGCACGGCCGCCGCCCAGCCGGTGCGGTCCTCGCCCGCCGTGCAGTGGAAGAGCACCGGCCGGGCGCGGGCGTCGGCGGCGGTCTCCAGGAAGGCCCGGTAGGCCGCGGCGGCGCCGGGCGAGAGGACCATCTTGCGGTAGGTCTCCGCGAACAGCTCCTCGGCGCGGCCCCCGCCGAGCGCCCGTTCCGCCTCGACGGGGTCGGCGAGCAGGGAGCGCAGCCGGGCGGGCGCGACGCCCGGATGATCGCCGAGCACGTCGGCGACGAAGAGCCGGGACCGGCGCGGCAGCCGGTCCGGGGCCCACCGGCGCTCGTCGGCGGTGCGCAGGTCCACGACGGTACGGATGCCGAGCGCCGCGACCGCCCGGTCGTTCTCCGGGTCGAGTCCGCTCAGCTGGCCCGAGCGGAACAGGACGTTCTGGCGCACCCGGCGGTCACGGCCCAGGGCGATGCCGCCCAGGTCGCGCAGATTGACAACGGTGGAGGCCGTAACGGGCCGGGCGGTCTGCACGATGAACTGCCTCTTTCCCCGAGGAAATCCAGATTTCCCCATATCGGGATCGACGTCGAACGCGGGATGGACTTCGGCGCCGGGAGAGGTGGTCGGGCTTCCCCGGACGCCGGACGGACGTCAGTCCGCCAGGAGCCGGATCTTCTGCTCCACGAATTCGTCGTCGCTGAGGATCTCGCGCTTCCAGAGGTCGGCGAGGCGCTCCAGCCGGTCGATGATGTCGTCGCCGGCGGCCTCGTCCGTACCGGTGGCGGCGCCGAGGCGTTCGTGCGCGACGAAGGCGCCGCCCGCCTCGCGGACCGCGCGGGCCGCTTCGGTGGTCCACAGGTCCTCGCGGACGACGATCGCGGCGACGTCGCCGGGCGGCAGGCACGCGTCGAGCCGGTCGAGGTCCTGCGGGCTCAGCGTCGCCGCCCCGCCGCCGGCCGCGGGGATCACTCCCCCGTCGTCCTGTTCCCGCGGCTCCATCCGGGTCGGCGCACCGCCCCCGGCCCGCCGGACGAAGGCCAGATCGGCGGCTTCCACAGCACCGGACGACACGGCTCCGGCGAGGGCGGGGGCGATCGACCCGGTGAAGCTGCTGCCGGGGAAGGCGATGACGAGGTACTCCACAGGTCCGACGGCCACGGTCGCGTCCTCTCCGTGTCCCGGCGGCCGCGGGCGCACCGGGGTGGATACGGGCATTCCAGGGATGGCACAACAAATAAGGCAACTCCGCACATAATATGTGTCACCTGTCCGATTCATCCCGACGTCGTGGCCCGTCGTGTTGCCCGGTGCCGGGCACCTCCACCGGTTACGCGACCGTGTGTAAAGGATCAAGTGCATCCCCGCGAGGGCAAGGTCACAGCCTGTGCCCCTGCTACTCGTTCCGCGCCCTGCCCTAGCATCTGAGCATGACGGTCCAGCCTGCTGACGGGCTCTCTCCAACCGCCGCGTTCCCCGACCCTTCCCATGACCAGTGGCAGAGCCTCGTCGAAGGCGTACTGCGCAAGTCGGGTAAGGAAGTCTCGGGCCCGGCCGCCGAGGAAGCCCTGTCCACCACACTGGAGGACGGGCTCACCACCCGCCCCCTCTACACCGCGCACGACGAGTCCCCGGACACCGGCTTCCCCGGCTTCGCCCCCTTCGTCCGGGGCGGCAGGGCCGGGGGGAACGCGGCGGGCGGCTGGGACGTGCGCCAGCGCCACGCCCTCACCGATCCCGTCCGGCTCAACGACGCGCTGCTCGGCGATCTGGAGAACGGGGTCACCTCGCTCTGGCTCGCGGTGGGCGGCCCGGCGGGCGTCCCCGTCGAGGGCCTGGCGCGGGCCCTGGAGGGCGTATACCTCGATCTCGCGCCGATCGCGCTCGACGCCCCGGCCGACCTGGACGCCGCCGCGACGGAGTTGCTGCGGCTGTACGAGGAGCGCGGCGTCGCACGGGACGAGGCGCGGGGAACGCTCGGCGCCGACCCGCTCGGCCACGAGGCCCGGACGGGTGTCGAGGCGGACCTCGCCCCCGCCGTGCGCTGGGCGCGGCGGTGCGACGCGGAGTACCCGGAGCTGCGGGCCATCGCCGTCGACGCGCTGCCCTACCACGAGGCGGGCGGTTCGGCCGGCGAGGAACTGGGGCTCTCCCTGGCCACCGGGGTGGCCTATCTGCGGGCGCTGACCGGTGCCGGGATGAGCGTGGAAGCGGCCTGCGGGCAGCTGGAGTTCCGTTACGCGGCCACCGCCGACCAGTTCCTGACGATCGCCAAGCTGCGCGCGGCGCGCCGGCTGTGGGCGCGGGTCGCCGAGGCGTCCGGGGCTCCCGCCGCCGGAGCGCAGCGGCAGCACGCGGTGACCTCGCCGGTGATGATGACGCGCCGCGACCCGTGGGTGAACATGCTGCGCACCACGCTGGCCACGCTGGGCGCGGGGGTGGGCGGCGCGGAGTCCGTGACCGTGCTGCCGTTCGATCACGCGCTGGGCCTGCCCGACGCGTTCGCGCGGCGCATCGCCCGCAACACCTCGACGATCCTCATCGAGGAGTCGCATCTGGCGCGGGTGGTCGACCCGGCGGGCGGCTCCTGGTACGTGGAGCGGCTGACCGACGAACTCGCCACCGCCGCCTGGGCGTTCTTCCAGGAGACCGAGCGGGCGGGCGGTCTTCCCGCCGCCCTGCGCTCCGGAACGGTCGCGGAACGGCTGGCCGCCACCTGGGCGGCGCGCAGCGCGAAGCTGGCCCGCCGCAAGGAGCCGATCACCGGGGTGAGCGAGTTCCCGATGCCCGGCGAGCGCGCGGTGGAGCGGGAACCCGCGCCCGACCCGTACGCCGGGGCGCCCGGCGGTCTGCCGCGGGTCCGGCGGGACGAGGCCTTCGAGGCCCTGCGCGCCCGGTCGGACGCGTATCTCGCGGCGACCGGAAGCCGCCCGAAGGTGTTCGTCGCCGCGCTCGGCCCGGCCTCGGCGCACACCGCGCGGGCCTCCTTCGCCGTCAACCTCTTCGGAGCGGGCGGGATCGAGGCGGTGCACGATCCGGTGTCGGTGGACGCGGGGACCGCCGGCGGGGCGCTGAAGTCCTCCGGGGCGTCGGTCGCCGTGCTGTGCTCGTCGGACGCGCTCTACGCCGAGCAGGCGGAGCCGGTGGCCGCCGCGCTGAAGTCGGCGGGTGCGGCGCAGGTGTTCCTCGCCGGGCGTCCCGGCGAGTACGCCGACGTCGACGCCTACGTCTTCGCGGGCTGCGACGCGGTCGCCGTTCTCACCTCCGTACTCGACCGTTTGGGAGTGGCGTGATGCCGACCTCGCCCACGGACCGGAAGTTCTCCGTTCCCGATTTCTCCGATGTTCCGCTCGCCTCCGCCACGCCCGCCGCTCCGGCCGGTTCGGCCGAGGAGTGGCAGGCGGCCGTGACGAAGGCGGCCGAGGGCGCCGAGGCCCCGCTCTGGGAGACGCCCGAGGGCATCACGGTCAAGCCGCTCTACACCGGTGAGGACCTGGAAGGCCTGGACGCGCTCCACTCGTACCCGGGCATCGCCCCGTATCTGCGCGGGCCCTACCCGACGATGTACGTCAACCAGCCCTGGACGATCCGCCAGTACGCCGGTTTCTCCACGGCGGAGGAGTCCAACGCCTTCTACCGGCGCAATCTCGCGGCCGGGCAGAAGGGGCTGTCGGTCGCCTTCGACCTGCCGACCCACCGGGGCTACGACAGCGACCACCCGCGGGTGACCGGTGACGTCGGCATGGCCGGGGTGGCGATCGACTCGATCTACGACATGCGCCAGCTGTTCGACGGCATTCCGCTGGACCGGATGTCGGTGTCGATGACGATGAACGGCGCGGTGCTCCCCGTGCTGGCGCTGTACATCGTCGCCGCCGAGGAACAGGGCGTACCGCCCGAGAAGTTGGCCGGGACCATTCAGAACGACATCCTCAAGGAGTTCATGGTCCGCAACACCTACATCTATCCGCCGTCGCCCTCGATGCGGATCATCTCCGACATCTTCGCGTTCACCTCGCAGAAGATGCCGCGCTACAACTCCATCTCGATCTCCGGATACCACATCCAGGAAGCCGGGGCGACGGCCGATCTGGAGCTGGCGTACACGCTGGCCGACGGGGTGGAGTACCTGCGCGCCGGGCGTGAAGCGGGCCTGGACGTCGACGCGTTCGCGCCACGCCTGTCGTTCTTCTGGGCGATCGGGATGAACTTCTTCATGGAGGTCGCCAAGTTGCGGGCGGCCCGGCTGCTGTGGGCGCGCCTGGTCAAGCAGTTCGACCCGAAGAACCCCAAGTCGCTGTCCCTGCGCACGCATTCGCAGACCTCGGGCTGGTCGCTCACCGCGCAGGACGTGTTCAACAACGTGACGCGTACGTGTGTGGAGGCGATGGCCGCGACGCAGGGGCACACCCAGTCGCTGCACACCAACGCACTGGACGAGGCGCTGGCGCTGCCCACCGACTTCTCCGCCCGGATCGCCCGCAACACGCAGCTCCTGCTCCAGCAGGAGTCCGGTACCTGCCGGGTCATCGACCCGTGGGGCGGCAGCGCGTACGTGGAGAAGCTGACGCGGGACCTCGCGGACCGGGCCTGGCAGCACATCGAGGAGGTCGAGGCGGCCGGCGGGATGGCGAAGGCCATCGACGCGGGCATCCCCAAGCTCCGGGTGGAGGAGGCGGCCGCGCGGACACAGGCGCGGATCGACTCCGGGCGGCAGCCGGTGATCGGCGTGAACAAGTACCGGGTGGAGACCGACGAGCAGATCGATGTGCTCAAGGTCGACAACTCCTCCGTGCGCACGCAGCAGATCGAGAAGCTGCGCCGGCTGCGCGAGGAGCGCGACGAGGCGAAGTGCCAGGAGGCGCTGCGCGCGCTGACGGCCGCCGCCGGGCGTGACCCCGGTCCGGACCTGGAGGGAAATCTGCTGGCACTGGCGGTCGACGCGGCGCGCGCGATGGCGACGGTCGGCGAGATCTCGGACGCGCTGGAGAAGGTGTACGGGCGGCACGCCGGGCAGATCCGTACGATCTCCGGTGTGTACCGCAAAGAGGCAGGAGAGTCCCCTTCCGTGGACCGGACCCGTGCGCTGGTCGACGCGTTCGAGGAGGCGGAGGGCCGGCGGCCGCGCATCCTGGTCGCCAAGATGGGCCAGGACGGCCACGACCGGGGCCAGAAGGTGATCGCCACGGCCTTCGCCGACCTGGGCTTCGACGTGGACGTGGGCCCGCTGTTCCAGACGCCGGGCGAGGTGGCGCGGCAGGCCGTCGAGGCCGACGTGCACATCGTGGGCGTCTCCTCGCTGGCGGCGGGGCACCTCACGCTCGTTCCCGCGCTGCGTGAGGAGCTGGCCGCCGAGGGGCGCGAGGACATCATGATCGTGGTGGGCGGGGTGATTCCGCCGCAGGACGTCGAGGCCCTGCACGAGGCGGGCGCTGCCTCCGTCTTCCCGCCGGGGACGGTGATCCCGGACGCGGCCCACGACCTGGTGACGCGGCTCGGCGCCGCGCTCGGCCACGAGCTGTGAGCCGCTGACCGGATGGCCGCGAAGATCGACATCGACGGTTATGTGCGGGGAGTGCTCGACGGGAAGCGGGCGTTCGTGGCGCGCGCGATCACGCTCGTCGAGTCGACGCGCCCCGAACACCGGGTGCTGGCGCAGGAGTTGCTGAAGCGGCTGCTGCCGCACGCGGGGGCGGCCCGGCGGATCGGCATCAGCGGGGTGCCGGGCGTGGGCAAGTCCACGTTCATCGACGCGCTCGGCACGATGCTCACGGGGCTCGGCCACCGGGTGGCGGTGCTGGCGGTCGACCCGTCCTCCAGCCGTACGGGCGGTTCCATCCTGGGCGACAAGACCCGGATGGAGCGCCTGGCGGTGGACCCGGCCGCCTTCGTGCGCCCCTCCCCCACGGCAGGCACCCTGGGCGGGGTGGCGAAGGCGACACGGGAGTCCATCGTCGTGATGGAGGCCGCGGGTTACGACGTGGTGCTGGTGGAGACGGTGGGGGTCGGGCAGTCGGAGACGGCGGTGGCCAACATGGTCGACACGTTCCTGCTGCTGACGCTCGCCCGTACCGGCGACCAGTTGCAGGGCATCAAGAAGGGCGTCCTGGAACTGGCGGACGCCATCGCGGTGAACAAGGCCGACGGCCCGCACGAGCGCGACGCGCGCTCGGCGGCGCGCGAACTGGCGGGCGCGCTACGGCTGATGCACCCGACGGACGCGGCGTGGACGCCCCCGGTGCTCACGTGCAGCGCGCGCGAGTCGACCGGTCTGGACACCGTGTGGGAGCGGCTGGAGCAGCACCGTACGATCCTGGACTCGTCGGGGCGGCTGGCGGCCAAGCGGCGTGACCAGCAGGTGGACTGGACCTGGTCGATGGTCCGCGACGAGCTGCTGGACGGTCTGCGCAGCCATCCGGAGGTGCGGAAGCTCGCGCCGGAGCTGGAACAGCGGGTCCGGGAGGGCACGTTGACGGCGACGCTGGCGGCCGAGGAGATCCTGGGTGTGTTCCGCGGCGGCGCGTTCCACGAAGGCGGGGCGGGCGGCTCGCGTCCCGGGGGCGGGGCGGGCGGGTCCGGCTGAACGCGGCGCGGTGAGCGGATGCCCTGCCGCCGCCCGCACGGACGAGGGCGGCGGCCGCTCATGTACGGAGCGCCAGGGCTCCGATCCGCGCTCAGAAGGGCTCGGCGGCCCGGAGGATTTCCTTCGGGAGGTACCCGGAGTCGACGCGGATGTCCCAGCCGCGGCGGCGGGCGTGGCAGGCCAGTGCGAGGGCGTCGAGGTTGACGGCGGCATCCGGGTCGTCGGCCCGGTCGGCGACCTGGTAGTGGGCGCGATGGGCTTCGAGCGCGTCGGCCAGGGCCAGGTTGAAGCTCTCCGCGTCGCCTTCCACCAGCTGGGACAGCAGGACGGCCGGCGGCATCGCCCAGCCCCAGTCCCTGGCCTTCTCGGCCTGCCGCAGCGCCTGTTCGGCCGCCGCTTCGGGGCCCGTACCCGTCAAGTAGGCGTGCAGGGCCTCGCGGTAGGCGCTGAACGCGGAGCCGTCCGGGGTGGCGAACGTCGGCCCGGTGAGCACGAGAGGAGCGAGGTCCTCGCGGGAGCCGGTGATGAGGGCGAAGGCGGTGGCCGTGTGCCAGAGGCCCGGTCCGGCCTTCTCGTCGCGGCGTGCCCGGTAGCGCAGGGTGCGGCCGTCGATGGCGACCTCGACGTCGGAGCCCGGCTCGGCCAGCGCGATGCGGAACAGGGCCGCCCCCATCTGCGAGGCCAGGCGCACGTTCCGGAGCTGATCGTCCGTCGCCCCGTCCGACACACCCGAGCGCCATTTGAACAGGCGCTCCTGGTCGCCCATGGCCCGGCCGAGCCGCCCGACCGCGTGGGGGTCGTCGCCGGCGGTGGTGAGTACGTCCGCGACGTGCTCCTCGGACAGGGCCTCGGCCTCCCGGTGCACCGTCCAGGCGAAGGCCGGACGCTCCACGGCCAGCGGTCCGGCGGCGAGCGCCGACACCGCGTCCGCCCGCCGGTCCCGCCCGAACCCGGCGACCCGCGGGCTCCGCTTCTCGAAGCCGGTGACCAGCGCGTGCGGAAGGTAGTCGGTCCGGACGGCGGGCGACCAGCCCAGGGTCCGGTACGCGAGCGCGGCGAGGGCCAGGGGGACGAGCGGGAGGAGGCTGCCGGGGGTGGCGGAGGTACTGTGCAGCGCCGCGTGCCGGGTCAGGAGGCCGGCCAGCGCGGTGTCGAAGGCGTCCCGGTCCTCGGCGACCAGGGCACGCAACGCGTGCAGCGCCGCACTGCCCGGCCTCTCCAGCAGGGGCTCGCCGGTCTCCTCCGCGCGGGCACGGACACGGCCCAGGGCGGCGTCGAGGGCGGAGAGCTTGGCCCCGGCGCTCGGCGGGTGGTCGTCCTCGTTGCCGGTGTCGTCCAGAACCACGGCCATCAGCCCGGTGGTGAGCTCGCCCACGGGGGTGCCGCGGGTCTGCTCGGCGAACTTGTCCCGCGCGAAGCGGAACGCCTCCCCGTGCCACGCGGCTCTGTCCCTGAGGACCGCCAGGCAGAGGGCGTCGGTCCACTCCCCCGCCGTGACGCTCTCCTCGGGGGCGTCCTCCCCCCGGTCGTAGCTCATCCCGAAGTTCACGTAGTCCAGGAAGATCTGGAAGCCGCAGTGGGGGTGGTACGCCGCGTAGGCGACAGCGCCGGCCGCGGCTTCGCAGGCGTCCTTGAGAACGGCCTTGGCCTCCGCCGTGTCCAGGTCGGGCGTCTCGACGGAGAGGGCGCCCAGGTAGTCCAGGAACTCGTCCGCGATCGACTGCCATGCGTAGGTGGTCATCCGGTCGGCCCTCGACAGGGACCGCACCTGGCCCCCGATCCGGTTGGTGAAGTCCTCGCGGGCCGCCGACACGGCTGCCCCGGACACCTGATGACGTTCTATGCGCATGGCCCCTGCCCCGCTTCTTGATCGGTACCTGGGGGACAGCCTAGGACGGCGCTCCTCATGGTGTGATCGTGCGTCGAGCCGCGTGTGACGGATCCGGTGGGCGGTCGGGGCCGGTCCGGTGGGGGCAGCGGCGGCGATCGCCGCCGCGACCGCGTTTCCGTAGCTCCGGCCGGGCCTGACGACCACGGGGAGCACCGGGTGCCGCAGCAGTCCAGCTCAGGTCGTCCACCGTTCCCACCGCGGTCTGCTTCGCACAGGGCACCCGCCGCCCGGTGCCGGCGACTTCGACGACGGACTCCGTGGCCCCTCCGTCCGGTCCATCCGATGCCGGCGATGAGCTCGGTCCTCCGGCGCACGGGGTGTTCACCACGGCATGGCCGACGGCGGTCCGGGCTTCCCGCCGATGGCCGCGATCACCGCGCGGGCCCAGTCGACGGGCGGAGCGGTGTCGAGCAGGTGCGTCAGGCGGGCCGAGTTCGCCATGCGGTGGGACGGGGCCATGGTCAGCGCGGTGTGCAGGACCTCGACGAGGTCCTCCGGGTCGTGTGGGTCGGTGAGCAGTGCCGCGTTCCCGAACTGTTGAGCGATACCGGCGTGGCGGGAGAGGACGAGGACACCTGCGCGCCCGGAGGCGGCGTGGGCGGTGAGGTATTCCTGGACGGTGAGGTTCATCCCGTCCGCCAGGGAGGTCACCCAGAAGACGTGGGCTGCCAGGTAGTGGTCCATGACCTCCTCGAAGGGGAGCGATCGGGGGGTGTACTCCACCGGCTGCCATTCCCCGGTGCCCCATCGGACGTTGAGGGTGGCGATGGCCTGCTCGAGTTCGATGCGGGTCGTCTCGTAGGCGCGGATGCCGGGCTCGGGTGGCGGGCACACGAGCCGCAAGGTCAGCCGGCCGCGCAGCTCCGGGCGGCGGTCGAGGAGGGTCGTGAGGGCGCGGATCTTGTGGACGGGCGCTTTGGCGTAGTCCAGGCGCTCCACGGACAGGACCGACAGGCCGTCCTCGGCGGTCACGTGGGGGCTGCGGGAGCGTGCCAGGGCTGTGACGGCCGTCCGGTCGATGCCCAGGGGATGGACACCGGTGCGTGGCACGGCGGTGCTGCCCTTCAGGAGCTGCTGGAAGTGGTCGGCGAAGGCGGCCGTGTGGAAGCCCGCCCAGTCCAGTCGGGCGAGGGAGGCGCACAGTTGTCCGGCGACCGGCAGGGTCCGGAAGACCTCGGGCGGCGGGAACGGGGTGTGGTGGAACAGGCCGATGGTCAGGTCCGGCCGAGCACGCTTGAGAAGGCCGGGGACGAGCCAGAGGTTGTAGTCGTGCAGCCATACGGTCGCGTCCTGGGCGGCGTGGGCGCTGATGTGGTCCGCGAAGGCGGCGTTGACGTGCTCGTAGTCGGCCCAGTGGGACGGGTCGTGACGGATGAGGTGGGGATGGGACATCAGCGCCGGCCACAGCGTTTCCTTGCAGGCCCGGTGGAAGTACCCGGCCCAGCGGGATGCCGGCAGTGGCAGAAGCGCCATGGGCAGGCGGTCGGGAAAAGGGACGGGCCACGGGTCGGGTCCTTCTCCGGTGACCGCGGCGGCCCACACGGCGCGCAGGCCGCCGTCCCTGCTCGTGCTGCCGAGGATGGACGTCAGGGTGGGCATGATGCCGTTGGGGCTGGAGGGCTGTTCCCACCGCCCCTCCCTCCAGCGGGCGGGCGCTCGGTGATAGCCGATGACGACGGGCGAGGGCGGCCCGACCCAGCCGAGGTGTCGCAGCGTCCGGAGGATGGCGGCGGCCCCGTGGAGGTGGGAGCGGTGGATCAGCGGGCCTTCGGGAGCTCGCTCGGTGAGGGCCGCCTCGGCGTTGCCCACGATGACGCCGTGGGTGCGGAGGTGGAACAGTGACAGGTCGTTGAGCGAGTCACCGGCGACGAGCAGGCCGGACAGCGGCCATCGGTGCTTGTCGATGAGCTGCCGGACGGCCGGCCCCTTGCCCGCCTGTGGCGGCAGGACGTCGAAGTAGCGTCCTTCGCTGTAGGACCAGGAGCAGCCCAGCTTCTCCACTGCCGCCGTGAGGGCGCCGGTCAGCCCTTCGGGGGCCAGAAGGAACGAGGAGCGCCCCTCCTGTACGACGTCCTGGTGGGCGAGTTGAGGAAAGCCGCGCAACGCTTCCCGGACGGTCGCGTGACCGGGCCACCCCCTCCGCAGCGGGCGTTCCAGCGCGGTGCTGTGGCTCATGTCGGTGGCGTCGATCACGCTGGCGCCGACGTCCGCGACGATCCACCGTGGGGCGGGGAGCAGCGGGTCCTGCCGCAGGAGCGCCCGTACGGAGTGCAGGCCGCGGCCCGTGGCGAAGACGACGGTGATCTCCGGGTGACGCCCCAGAGCACGGAGCAGTTGCAGACGGCTCTCCTGATCGCCGCCCAGCAAGGTGCCGTCGAGGTCGGCGACCAGGACCTTCCGGCCCGCGGGGACGTGTCCGCCACGTGCCCGGCTCTCGAGGTGGTTCATGACAGCCCCCGCCTCCGTGATTCCGCGTTCAGTACGGCAGCCGTGTGAGCCAGGCGGGGAGCTCGGACGCGCCGAGCGCGTTGCCGGAGCCGGGGCCGGTCACGGCGGCGGCTCCGCAGGCCACGCCTGCCGCCAGGCAGTCCGCCAGGGGGCTGCCGTCGATCCACCGGTGCACGAAGCCCACGTTGAAGCAGTCTCCGGCTCCCGTCGTGTCCACCACGGGCACCGCAGGAGAACCTTGAACCGCCCGACGTCCGTTCGCCGCGGCCACCGCGCCTGCCGGACCGCGCTTGATCACCACGGTGGGCACCAGCTCGCAGAGCAGCGCCAGCGCCTCTTCGACCGTGCCGGCCCCGGTCACCCGCAGCGCTTCCGACTCGTTGGGCGCGAAGACGTCCACCCGCCCCAGGGTCTCGCGGACGTCGTCCATGCCGATGTGGCCGGGGTAGTCCTGGCAGTCCATGAACACCCGCGTTCCGTGCCGGGCGGCCGTCTTCAGCGCGTCGGTGGTGTCCGGGCCGTACCGGAGGAAGGGGAGCATCACCACCGACGGGCGGAACGCGTCGATCAGCTCCGCCGGAGGGCGGGCGGCGACGGGGTCCTCGTGGGCGATCATCGCCCGGTCCTTCGCATCGGAGAGGGCCACCGTCACATTGCGCACAGGGCGCGGGTGATGACGGAAGCCCGCCTCTTCCATGCCCTCCTGGCGCGCCGCCGCCAGGACCGCACGGCTGAAGAGGTCCGTGCCGAAATCGGCTGCCCACACTGCCCGCCGCCCCAGCCGGTGCAGCCCCATCGCCAACGTGAACGCCCCACCGGGCACCATGTCCAGTCCATCGGCCCACACCTCGGCCCCCGCCCTCACCGGGCCGCGCAGATCCGTGAGGACCAGATCGACCGCGTAGGCCCCGACGATGAGCACCGCGGCTTCGGCCGGCCGGGATGCCACGGGCGCTACCGCCCCTGCCGGTGGGCGGGACTCCGCTCGCCCACCCCGTCGCGCACGGCGTCCGCGGTCGCCGCCTCCTGCCGGGCGGCCTCATGGCCCGGTTCGTGCCACACACGCATCATGTCGTGCTCCTCCTGCGGCGACTGCGGCACGTGCCGCGGATCAGGCATGCTCAGAAACGTAAGCGCCCGGTGGCGCCCCGTCATGATGCGAGGGAGAGAAGTGGCCTTATACCGACTCTGCATTGCCCGAAAGGGCCCTGCGCGGCGGGCCGCATCCGGTTCACCGGGGGCGTGAGGGCAGTCGGTCGCACGTGGCCGGGGAGCCGGGGCGGTCCGGGGGTTCCCCCCGGAACGCCCCGGTGGAGCCTTCCGCCGATCACGCCTCCGGCCAGAACGAGCGGGGCCGGTGCGGCTACTCGTACCGGTACTTCAGCGATTCCGCCTCCACCCGTTCGATGTCCGCGATCGTCAGCTCCGGCATCCTCAGTTGGGCCAGCGTCACCTCCGCCGAGGAGGGCTGGGCGTCCGCCGGCAGCCACTGCTCCGGCTTCCAGGCCCCGCTGCGCATGAGCGACTTGGGGCAGTGCGGGTAGACCTCCTCGATCCCGATCACCAGCGCGCCGGCCGGCGGCTTGCCCACGGCGGTCAGCTGCGCGAGCAGTTCGGGGCGGGTGGAGACGCAGGCCCGGCCGTTCACCCTGAGCGTCGTGGTGCGCCCGGGGATGAGGAACAGCAGCCCGGCCCGGCCCGTGGCGATGATGTTCTGCATCGTGTCCAGGCGCTTGTTGCCGGTCGCGTCCGGAATCACCACGGTCCGCGAGTCCAGGACGCTGACGAAACCGGCGGGGCCGCCGCGCGGCGAGACGTCGCAGTTGCCCTCGGCGTCCGCGCTGGAGACCAGGACCAGCGAGGAGCAACTGATCAACTGACGCGTCTGTTCGGTGAGTTCGGTCATCTGCTTGCGTACGGCAGCGGTGCCGGGCAGCGCGTACGCCCGGCGCAGCTCCTCGTGGTCGGACACGGCGTCGAGACGGAGCGAGTCGAAGGCACTGCCGGCCAGGGATGTCGTCATGCGTTCGACCCTAGCGACCCGGCCGCCGGTTGCCGGTGCGGGCGTGGGCGGGGCCCGCGCCGGCCGGCTCAGACACCGGCCACGGGCGCGCTCACCTTCGGCACCACGACGGGGGCTCCGTCGGAGGCCGCGGTGAGGATCTCCGCCTCGATGCCGTACAACTCCCTTACCAGCGCGGCGTCCACGGTATCGCGGGGCGGACCGGAGGCGACGATCCGGCCGTCGCGCATGGCGACCAGGGTGTCGGCGTACCGTGCGGCCGCGGCGAGGTCGTGCACGACCATGACGATGGTGCGGCCCTGCGCGGCCACCTCGCGGACCAGGTCCAGGACCTCCACGGCGTGGCCGATGTCGAGGGCGCTGGTGGGTTCGTCGAGCAGGACGACCGGGGTCTCCTGGGCGAGGGACATGGCGAGCCAGCAGCGCTGGCGCTGGCCGCCGGAGAGCTGGTCGAGGCGGCGTCCGGCCAGAGCGGCTGTGCCGGTGGCCTCCAGGGCGCGGGTGACGGCTTCCTCGTCCTCGTGCGACCACTGGCGGAACAGACCCTGGTGCGGGTGGCGGCCGTACCGGACCAGTCCGGCGACGGTGACCGCCTCGGGGGCCTGCGGGGCCTGGGGCAGCAGGGCGACGCGGTGGGCGGCGTCGCGCTGGCGCAGCCGCCAGACATCGGCGTCGCCGACGAACACGGTGCCGGAGCGGGGCTGGTGGAGACGGGCCATGGAGCGCAGGAGCGTCGACTTGCCGCAGCCGTTGGGGCCGACGATCGCCACGACCTGGCCGGAGGGAACCGTCAGGTCCACCCGATCCACGGCGGTGTGACCGGCGTATCCAGCGGTGAGCTGTTCGACTCGGATTTCCACGGGGACCGGCCTTTCCGGAGGACGTGGGCACCGCTGTGCCCGATGCCGCTAAAGTAAGGCTAACCTTAGCTCGCTCACGAGCCGACGGGCGCATCCACGCGACCGTACGGCCGTCGCCGCTTCATGTCCCGTTGATCCCGGAGCCCTTGATGACCCTGCACAGCCGTCCCGCCCGCACCGCCGCCCGAAGAGCCGCGCAAGCCGTCGCCACCCTCGGGGCCGCCACCCTGCTGCTGACGGCCTGCGGTTCGGACTCCGACTCGGGCACGTCCTCCGGGGACAAGGCCGGCAAGACGGACTCCGTCTCCACCGCGACCCGTACGGTCAAGGACGCCACCGGCAAGGCCGTGGAGATCCCGGCGGAGCCGAAGCGCATCGTCACCCTGACCCAGGAGGACCTGGACGCCGTCCTGGCGCTGGACATCAAGCCGGTCGGCATCACCAACGGGCAGGGACTGGACAAGCCTCCGGCCTACCTGGCCGACAAGGTCGAGGGCGTCAACGTCGTCGGCAACCTGCTCCAGCCGGTCATGGACAAGGTCGTCGCGGCGAAGCCGGACCTGATCCTCGCCGGTGACATGCAGGACGAGCAGGTGCTCGAGCAGTTGCGGGAGATCACCCCGGCCACGCTGGTGACGATGGCCCCGACCGACGACTGGAAGCTGTTCTTCCGGGGCGTCGGCAACGCCGTCAACAAGCTGGACAAGGCCAACAAGTTCATCACGGACCACGAGGCCGCCGCGAAGGCCGCCGGTGAGAAGCTCGGCGCGAACAAGGGCGCCGAGGTCTCCATCGTCCGCTGGAACCCGGACGGGCCGAGCTGGATGGAGAACAAGCAGTTCGCCAGCGGTGTCGCCCTGGAGATGGGGCTGAAGCGGCCCGCGTCCCAGAACAAGGACGGCAACGCGCACACCCCGTCGCTGAGCCTGGAGAAGATCGACGAGATCGACGGCGACTGGCTGTTCCTGTCGACGCTGACCTCGGACGGCGAGAAGGCGCTCAAGGACGTCCAGTCCAAGCCCGCCTACAAGGAGCTGGGCGCCGTCAAGAACGGCCACGCGGTGACGGTCGACGGCTCGGTGTGGTCCACGCGCGGCGGACCGCTCGCGGCGGACGTCGTCCTGAACGACTACGTCAAGGCGCTCACGGCCAAGTGACCTCCGGGTGAGGTGAGGCCCCGTGCTGTGCGGCCCGGACCGGGAGTTCCCGGTCCGGGCCGCACAGCTGCGGTGTCGTGCACGAGGCCGTGGCGCGGGCGCCGGGCCGAGGCCCCGCCCCGCCCCGGCGCCGGGCACCGCCTCAGGCCCGTGCGCCACCTCGGGACCTGGCGACGGCGAAGTCCGCCGCCGTCCACGCCATCCCGACCGCCCCGTCCAGCAGCGCCTGTTCGGCCGCCGGAGAGAGCGCAGCCTCGGCAAAAGCGGCCTCGTGCGGGCCGCAGGCTCCCGCGCTGATGTCGAGCACCGGGTGGATGGACGGCACGACGTGAGAGACGTTGCCCATGTCGGTGCAGGCGAAGGGCGGGCGCTCGACGGGTTCGGCGCGGCCGAGTTCCCGCGCGTTGGCCGTCCAGAGCCGGATCAGCTCCGGATCGCCGCGGAAGTCGAGGTAGTCGGGCTCCGGGCGTTCCAGGGCCACTTCGCAGCCGGTGGCCAGCGCCCCGGCGCGGAAGCAGTCCTCGACCCGCTGCCGCAGCTCCCGCAGGTCCTCGGCGGCCAGCGCCCGTATCTCGTACGTGGCGGTGGCCCGGTCGGGGATCGCGTTGGGCGCGGTCCCGGCACCCGTGGTGATGCCGTGCACCCGCCACTGCGGGGGAAGTTGCTGGCGCAACAGGCCCAGGGCGACCTGGGCGACGGTCAGGGCGTCGGCGGCGTTGCGGCCCTCGTGCGGGTTGAGGCTGGGATGCGCGGCGCGGCCGGTGTAGACGACGTCCAGGGTGCCGAGCGCGAAGGAGCGGAAGTCGGCCATCTCGAAGGGGCAGGGGTGCACCATCATCGCGGCGTCCACCCCGTCGAACGCCCCGGCGTCCAGCAACAGCGCTTTGCCCGCCCCCCGTTCCTCGGCAGGGGTGCCGAGGACGCGTACGGTCAGACCGAGTTCGTCCGCGAAGGGGGCGAGGCCGAGTGCGGCGCCGACCCCGGCGGCGGCGATGAGGTTGTGCCCGCAGGCATGTCCGAGGCCGGGCAGGGCGTCGTACTCGCAGGCGATGGCGACGGTCAGGGGCCCGGAGCCGATGGTGGCGCTGAACGCGGTGTCCAGGCCGTGGGCGGGGGCGGTGACCTCGAAGCCGTGGGCGGCGAGGATTCCCGCGCAGCGCGCGGCGGCTCGGTGCTCCTCGAAGGCGGTCTCGGGCTCGGCGTGCAGAAGCCGGCTCAGCTCCAGCAGAGCCGGGGCGTGGCCGTCGACCGCCTCCCGTACGGCGGCCCTGAGTCCGCGGAACCACGCGTCGGCCGTCTCGTCGGCATCCGCCTCGGGGTGCGGGACTGCGGGGACGGTCATGGATGCTCCTTGCCTTCCGGACCGCTGCGTGCGGTCGCCTGCGCTGCCGGAAATAGGTTAACTTAGCCTTACCTAAGTGTGCGCCGTGTGCCCAACAGCCCGGTGTCCGTTGTCCTTCAGGGGAGTCGTCACACCCATGCATGAGCGTCCGAACCGCCCGACCAGCTCTTCGGCAGCAGACCTCGGTGGTGTGTCCTCCCCCGGACTCCCCCTCCTCGCCGCCCAGTCGGGCATCTACTACGCGCACCAGCTGGCCCCGCTGGGCACCGAGCTGAACACGGCGGACCGCGTCGAGATCGACGGACCGCTGGACGCGGACCTGTTCACGACGGCGTTGACGCGGGCGGTCACCGAGGCGGAGACGCTCGCCGTGCGCGTGTCCGAAGTCGACGGGGCGCCCGTGCAGCGGGTCGTCACCCCCGTCGCACCCGTGGTGCACCGCCTGGAGTCGACCGAGGCCGAGGCCGAGGCGTGGATGCGGGAGGACCTGTCCCGGCCGGTGGACCTCGCCGCCGACGGCGCGCTGATGACGCAGGCTCTGATCCGGGTCGGTGAGGAGCGCCACCTCTGGTACCAGCGCGTGCACCACATCGCGGTGGACGCCTACGCCCTGTCCCTCATCGGGCAGCGCGTCGCCGAGCTGTACCGGGCGCTGGCCGCCGGGGAGCCGCTGCCCGAGGGCCGGTTCGCCCCGCTGAGCGAGCTGACCGGGCAGGAGGCCGCGTATCTGGCCGGCGAGGAGTACGCGGCGGACCGGGCGTTCTGGACCGCCCGCATGGCGGGCGCGTCGGTCCCCGCTCCACACCGCTCCCCCGCCCTCACCCGGGACGCGACGGACGGCGGACCGGTCCACCTGGTCACCGATCTTCCCGCCGGGGCGCTGGAGCGGCTGTCCTCGGCCGCGGGTACGGCGAAGGCGACCTGGGCGGAGCTCGTGGTGGCCGCGACCGCCGGCCATCTGCACCGGCTCACCGGCGCCGAGGACGTCGTGCTCGGCCTGCCGCTGACCAACCGGCGGGGACCCGCGGCCCTGCGGACACCCGCCATGACCGTGAACGTGCTGCCGCTGCGGATCACCGTGCGCCCGGCGGACACCGCGGCCGAACTGCTGCGCCGGGTGGTGCTGGAGATCCGCGCGGTCCGCCGCCACCAGCGCTACCCGCAGGCCGACCTGCGCCGCGATCTGGCCCTGGAGTCGGCGGAGACCCCGCTCACCGGTCCGCTGGTCAACGTCAAACCGTTCGACGGCGCGCTGGACTTCGCCGGGGCCACGGGCACCGTGCGCAATCTCGCGGCCGGTCCCGTGGAAGGGCTGGCTCTCGGCGCGGCCCCCGGTCCGGACGGGGGCCTGCGGCTCACCCTGGACGCCGACCCCGCCTCCTACGGTCCTGCGGACCTCGCCGCCCACCAGGACACCTGGCTGCGCTGCCTGGACGGCCTGGCCGAGCTGCTGCTGACCGCCCCGGAACGGCCGATCGGCACCCTGGACCTGCTCACCGAGGAGCAGGTGCGGGACGCCACGTCCGGCCGCACCGAGCCTTCCGCCGCGCTTCCGCTCCCCCGCTCGTTCACCGCACAGGCGGCCCGGACCCCGGACGCCGTCGCCGTACGCTCCACGGTGGCGGGGACGTTCCGGGGCACCGGGGCCGGGGCAGGCTCCGCGCCCGACCCGCGTACGGACCCGTCGGCGGCCGCTGCCGATGACGCCGCCTCGGCGGGGGCCCGGCTCACCTTCGCCGAGCTGGACGCCGCCTCCGACCGCCTGGCCCATCTGCTGACCGGGCCGGGCATCGCCGGGGAGGGCGGTGTCGCGGGCGGCACGGTGGCCCTGGCGCTGCCCCGGACCGCCGACATGGTCGTGGCGCTGCTGGCCGTGCTCAAGGCGGGCCTGGTCTGCCAGCCGCTCGACCTCGGCCACCCCGCCGCCCGGACCCTGGCCGTCCTGGAGGACGCGCGCCCGCTGTGCGTGATCGGCACGGCGGCGACGCTCGCCGCGCTGCCCGACCACGGCCTGCCGGTCGTGGCGCTGGACGCCCCGGCCACGGCCGACGCCCTGGCCGCCTGCCCCGCCGGTCCCCTGCCGGGCGGCCCGGCCCTGGCGGACCCGGCCTATCTCATCCACACCTCCGGTTCGACGGGCCGCCCCAAGGGCGTCCTCGTCAGCCATGCCTCGCTCGCCAACCTCTGCGCCGGGCACGGCACGGACCACATCGCTCCGGCCGTCGCCCGGACCGGCCGGGAACGCCTCCGGGTCGCGCACAGCGCCTCGTTCGCCTTCGACGCCTCCTGGGACCCGCTGCTGTGGATGGTCCACGGCCACGAGCTGCACCTGCTGGACGACGCCGCCTACCGGGACCCGGCGGCCCTCACCGCGTACGTCGACGCGCACCTGATCGACTATCTCGATGTCACTCCCTCCTATGCCGAAGCGCTGCTCGCCGAGGGTCTGCTGGACGAGGGCCGCCATCATCCGGCCCATCTGGTGGTCGGTGGGGAGACCGTGCCCCCGGCTCTGTGGGAGCGGCTGGCGGAGGCGCCGGCCGTGCACCCGGTCAACCTCTACGGGCCGACCGAGACGACGGTCGACGCCTACTACTGGGTGCCGGGTGCCACGGCCGCCGTGCCCGACGGCCGGCCGGTGCGCGGCTCACGCGTCTACGTGCTGGACTCCTCCCTCCGCCCCGTGCCCGCCGGTGTGACGGGTGAGCTGTACGTCGCGGGTGCCTGCCTGGCCCTCGGCTACCTGGGCCGCCCCGATCTGACGGCCGAGCGGTTCGTCGCGGATCCCTTCGGCGCGCGGCACGGGGACGCCGGGGGCCGGATGTACCGCACCGGTGACCTGGTGCGCCGCCGCGAGGACCACACCCTGGAGTTCCTCGGGCGCAGCGACGACCAGGTCAAGATCCGGGGCTTCCGCATCGAACTCGGGGAGATCCAGGCCCGGCTGGCCGCCCACCCCCGGGTCGCCGCGGCCGCCGTCATCGCCCGCGACACCGGCCACGGCAAGCGGCTGCTGGCCTACGCCGTCCCGGTACGGTCCAAGGACGCCGGGCCCGGAGGACCGGACCGCGCCGCCGACAGCGCGCCTCCCACCCCCGCCCGAGCTCCGCGAGCATCTGGCCGCCGCCCTGCCCGAGCACATGGTCCCCGCGACCGTGACCCTCCTGGACGCGCTGCCCCGTACCGCCAACGACAAGCTCGACCACCGCGCCCTGCCCGACCCCGAACCGCTCGTCCTCGCCGGGGGAGCCACGGACGGCGCGGACGGCGGACCGCACACCGAGATCGTGCGCGGGATCTTCGCCGACGTGCTCGGCATCGCCGAACCACCGGCCGCCGACGCCGGCTTCCTCGACCTCGGCGGGCACTCGCTGCTCGCCGCCCGGCTGGCCGCCCGCGTCCGGGAGCACTTCGGCGTGCCGATGAGCATCGCGGACGTCTTCCGCCACACCACGCCCGGCGCCCTGGCCGCGCTCGTCCGCTCCCGCGGCGGGGCCGCCACCACCTCCCTGCCGCTCGTCCCCGTCCCGCGCACCGGCCCGCTCCCGCTCTCCGCGGCCCAGCAGCGACTGTGGTTCCTCGACCGTCTCGAAGGGCCCAGTCCCACCTACAACATCCCGCTCGTCCTGAGCGTCGACGGTCCTCTCGACCGTGACGCGCTCCAGCTCGCCCTGGAGGACCTGACAGGTCGTCACGAAACACTCCGTACGGTGTATCCGCCGATGGACCACGCCTCCGGCGACGCCGTGGGCGGCAGCACGGACGGCATGCCCCACCAGCGCATACTCTCCGCCGACGACCCGGCGGCCCGCCCGGTGCTGCAGTTGGCCGAGCCCGGCAGCGATCTCGCCGAAGCCGTGCGGTACTGCTTCGATCTCGCCACCGAACCCCCGCTGCGTACCGTCCTGTTCAGCGATGCGCCCGAGCACCACACCCTTCTGCTGCTCCTGCACCACATAGCGGGCGACGGGGCTTCCACCACTCCCCTCGCCCGTGACCTGGCCACCGCCTACGCCGCCCGCTCCGAGGGACGCGTACCGGAGTTCACACCGCTGAGCGGCCAGTACGTGGACCACGCGGCCAGGCTCCAGCTGCTCCTGGGCTCCCCGGCCGAGCCGACCGCGCTCGCCGAGGCGCAGCTCGCCCACTGGCGGCAGGCGCTCGCCGGGCTGCCGGACCAGGTGGAGCTGCCCACCGACCGGCCCCGGCCGCCCGTCGCCACCTCGGCGGGCGACACCGTGCCCTTCACCCTGGACGCGGCGGCGCACGAGGCGCTGCGCCGGCTCGCGCGGGCGCACGGCGCGACCGTGTTCATGACGGTGCAGGCCGGGCTCGCCGCCCTGCTGACCCGGCACGGCTGCGGCACCGACATCCCCCTCGGCACCCCCGTGGCGGGCCGCGACGACGACGCCACGGCCGGGCTCGTCGGCTTCTTCACCAACACCGTGGTGCTGCGCACCGACACCTCCGGCGACCCTGCCTTCGGCGATCTGCTGGACCGGGTGCGCGCCACCACGCTCGCCGCGTACGAACACGACGCGCTGCCCTTCGACCACCTCGTCGAGGCGCTGAACCCGCCGCGCTCGCTGGCCCGGCACCCGCTGTTCCAGGTGATGCTGGCCTGGCAGTCGATCGCGGACGGGCCCGTAGCCCTCGGCCCGGAGACCACCGCGCGGCTGACCGCCGTACCGTCCGGCACCGCGAAGTTCGACCTGACCCTCAACGCGGGCGAGCTCCCCGGCGGCGGCATCGGCGGCTTCCTGGAGTTCCGCACGGACCTCTTCGACCGGTCGACCGCCCAGGCCCTGGCGGACCGCCTGTCCCGGCTGCTCACCGCGGCGGCCGAGCGGCCCGGCACCCCTGTCGGGCTGCTCCCGATCCTCGGTGACGACGAGATCCACCGGGTCCTGGTCGAGGCGAACGGCGTTCCCGGCGACGGCCCGGCGCCGCTCACCCTGGCAGAGGTCTACGGTGCAGCCGCCCGCCGGCACCCGGAGCGGACCGCCGTCAGCTGCGAGGGCACGTCGCTGACGTACGCCGAACTGTCCTCACGGGCCCGGTCCCTGGCCCGGTTGCTGGCGTCCCGCGGCATCGGCCCCGGCTCGATCGTGGCGCTCGCCCTGCCGCGCTCGCCGGACCTGGTGGCCGGGTTGCTCGCGGTGTCCCTGGCGGGGGCCGCGTATCTGCCGATGGACCCGGACTACCCGGCGGACCGGCTCGCGTACATGCTGGACGACGCCCGTCCGGCGGCGCTGATCACGGACACGGCGACGGCCGGGCGGCTGCCCGCGCACGACCTCCCTCTGATCACGGTGGACGAGGCGGCCGGCTTCCCGGACGGCCCCCTCGGCCAGGCGGACCGCACCCGGCCGCTCACCCCGCAGGACCCGGCCTACGTCATCTACACCTCGGGCTCCACCGGCCGTCCCAAGGGCGTCGTGGTCACCCAGCACAATGTGACGCGACTGCTGACGGCGACCGAGCACTGGTTCGCGTTCGGACCGGACGACGTGTGGACCCTGTTCCATTCGTACGCGTTCGACTTCTCGGTGTGGGAGCTGTGGGGGGCGCTGCTGTACGGCGGCCGGGTCGTCGTCGTCCCGCACGTGACCAGCCGTGACCCGCACGCCTTCCTCCGGCTGCTGGCGGACGAGAAGGTGACCGTCCTGAACCAGACGCCGTCCGCCTTCTACCAGCTCGCCGCCGCCGACCGGGAGTCGCCGGGGCACGAACTGGCGCTGCGGTACGTGGTGTTCGGCGGGGAGGCGCTGGAGCTGGGGCGGCTCGCGGACTGGTACACCCGCCACCACGAGAACGCACCGACCCTGGTCAACATGTACGGCATCACGGAGACGACCGTCCATGTCTCGTACCTGGCGCTGGACCGGGCGACGGCGGCCTCCGCGATCTCCAGCACCATCGGCGTCAACATCCCGGACCTGCGCGTCTACGTCCTCGACGACCGGCTCCAGCCGGTGCCGCCGGGTGTGACCGGTGAGATGTACGTCGCGGGCGAAGGGGTGGCCCTCGGCTATCTGGGCCGCCCGGACCTGACGGCGGGGCGCTTCGTGGCCGACCCGTTCGCGCGTCTCTTCGGGGAGAGCGGGACCCGGATGTACCGCTCGGGCGATCTGGCCCGGCGGCGTGCGGACGGCGCCCTGGAGTACTTCGGGCGGGGCGACCAGCAGGTGAAGATCCGCGGCTTCCGCATCGAACTCGGGGAGATCGAGGCGGTCTTGGCCGCACATCCCGAGGTCGCGGACGCGGCGGTCGTGGTCCGCGAGGACACGCCCGGCGACAAGCGGCTGGTGGGTTACGTCGTCCCCGCGCCCGGTGCCGAACCGGTTCCGGCGGCCCTGCGCGAGCACGCCGCCGCCACGCTGCCGGTCCACATGGTGCCCTCGGCGGTGGTGGTGCTGGACCGGCTGCCGCTGACCGGCAACGGCAAGCTCGACCGCAAGGCGCTCCCCGCGCCGGGCGTTCCGCCGACCGCCGGGGGCCGCGCGCCGCGCACGGTCCGCGAGGAGCAGCTCTGCTCGATCTTCGCGGAGGTGCTGGGGCTGCCGGCCGCAGGGGTGGAGGACAACTTCTTCGACCTGGGCGGCCATTCCCTTCTCGCGGTGCGTCTCGCCGGGCGGATCAGGGCGGCGTTCGGCATCGAGGTGTCGATCGGCACGGTGTTCCAGGCGCCGACGCCCGCCGCGCTGGACGCGGCGCTGGACGTCTCGCGCGAGGAGGACCCGCTCGATGTGCTGCTGCCGTTGCGACCCGCCCGGCCCGGCGACCGCGCCCCGGTCCACTGCGTCCACCCGGCGGGTGGCCTGAGCTGGTGCTACGCCGGTCTGATCCGCCATCTGCCGGCCGATGTGCCGATCTACGGACTCCAGGCCCAGGGCGTCGGTGAGGCGACGGCGCGGGAGCCGCTGCCCACCACGCTGGAGGAGCTGGCCGCCCATTACGCGTCCCGCATCCGCGAGGTCCAGCCGGAGGGCCCGTACCGGCTGCTCGGCTGGTCGACCGGCGGCATCATCGCGCACGCGATCGCGGCAGTGCTCCAAGAGGCCGGCCAGGAGGTCGAGTTGCTGGCCATCCTCGACGCCTATCCCGCCGAGGGGTTCCGCGGTCTGCCGGTGCCCGACCGTGCCGAGGCCCTCGAATCGCTGCTCACCATGGGCGGTTACGGCCCCGACAGCCTCGGGGACAAGGAGCTGAACACGGCGAACGTGGTGGAGGTACTGCGCCGCGAGGGCTCCCCGCTGGCCGCGCTCTCCGCCGCGAAGATCGAGGCGCTCGGCGAGGTGTACCTCAACACCAACGATCTCGTACGGGCCTACGACCACCGGGTGTTCCGGGGCGATGTGCTGTTCTTCCGGGCCACGGTGGACACCATCGACGACGCCCTGACGCCGGAAACCTGGACCCCGTACGTGAGCGGGCGCATCGACAACACCGACGTCGCCTGCTCGCACAAGGACATGACCCTGCCCGAGCCGATCGCGCACATCGCACGCGTGGTCGCCGACCGACTGACCGAGCTGGAGAAGTGACACCGATGAGCGACGCATCCACCAACCCCTTCGACGCGGACGGGGAGTTCCTGGTGCTGACCAACGCGGAGGGTGCGCACTCGCTGTGGCCGCTGTTCGCCGCGGTGCCCGAGGGCTGGACCACGGCGCACGGCCCGGTCGCCCGGCAGGAAGCGCTGGACTGGATCTCCGCGCACTGGTCCGGCCCCGTCGCCGCCCCCGCGCGGTGAGCGGGCTGCTGATCCGGCCCCGGATACGCCCCCGGATCGCGGTCGTCCTCGTCTACACGGCCGCGATGTGCATGAACGGCCTGGACTCGACGATCGTGAACCCGGCGCTGTACACGATCGCGGGCGACTTCGGCCGCCCGCTGTCGGCGGCCAACACCGTGGAGACTGCCTTCCTGGTCGCGCTCGCGGTGGCGCTGCCGGTGGCCGGGTGGCTGGGCGACCGGTTCGGGACGAAGCGGGTCTTCCTCGGCGCGCTGGCCGCGTTCACGCTCGCCTCGGCGGTCTGCGGTCTGGCCCCCGGCCTGACCACCCTCGTGGTCGCCCGTGCCGCACAGGGCCTGGCGGGCGGGTTGTTGACGCCGGTCGGGATGACGCTGCTGTTCCGGGCGTTCCCGCCGCACGAGCGGATGAAGCTGGCGAAGGTGCTGATCGTGCCGACCGCGCTGATGCCGGCGCTGGGTCCGCCGCTGGGCGGGCTACTCACCGAACACCTCTCCTGGCACTGGCTGTTCTTCGTGAACGTGCCGATCGGAGTGGCGGCTGTGCTGCTGGGCGTCCTCGGCCTGCGGGAGCATGTGGAGGGACCGGAGGGGAAGTTCGACACGGTGGGCTTCTGGCTGGCCACCCCGGCGCTGGGTCTGCTGACGTACGCGCTCGGCTTCGGCCCCTCGCAGGGCTGGACCCGGCCCCCCGTCGCCGTCAGTGCGGCGCTGGGGTCCGTCCTGCTCTTGGCGGCGGTCCTGCACCAGGTGCGGGCGAGAACGCCGTTGCTGAGGCTGCGGCTGCTCGCGGACCGGGTGTACGGGTCCGCCTCGGCGCTGGCCGGGGTGACCGCGGCCGGGCTGATGGGCGTGCTGTTCGTCTTTCCGCTGCTCTACCAGGCGAGTCTGGGGGCGTCGGCGCTGGACGCCGGGCTGAGCGTGTTCCCGGAGGCGGTCGGGCTGATGCTGGCCTCGCAGGTGGTGGACCGGCTGCTGCCCCGGCTCGGCCCCCGGCTGCTGACCGTGCCGGCGCTGCTGCTCGCCGCGGCGGTCTTCGGGGCGCTCGCCGTGCCCGGCGTGGCGGAGAACGCGTGGAGCGTGCGCGCGCTGATGTTCCTCATCGGTCTGGTGCTCGGGACGGCGGTGCTGACCGTGCAGATCTCCGGGTTCGAGTCGATCGGGCCTGCGGACATGGGGCAGGCGATGGGCCTGTTCCAGATCGTCCGCACCCTGGGCGGCGCGTTCGGGATCGCCGCCTGTGCGGCGGTGATCGGGGGCGGCCATGTGACGGAGGCCGTCGATCCGGGCCCGTACCGTACGGCGGTCTGGGTGACGGCGGGGCTGGTGGCGGTCGGGGCGCTGATCGCGCTGCGGCTGCCGCGCGAGGCTCCGCAGCCGCCGCCCTTCGACGACGAGGACGCGCCGCCGGGTGCGGTCCTGGCGGGGGACGAGGCTCCGGCGATCAGGGGCTGAGTGCGCGAAGAAGGGGCGGGGCGGCATCCCGAGGGGGTGCCGCCCCGCCCCTTGCCCGCATGAGGCCGGGACGTTGCCCGCACGGGGCCGGGAAGCGGCCCACGGCGTGGGTCAGCGCGCGCCGAGCAGGTCCGCCAGGCCGTCGGCGAGGCCGCCACGCCAGCAGGCGTAGTCGTGGCCGCCGTTGAACTCCCGGTAGCGGACGTCGTAGCCGCGGGCGCGCAGCACGTTGCGGAGCCTGCGGTTCTCCCCGAGGAGCATCCACTCCTGGAGTCCGACCTCCAACCGGAGGGTGACCGGCCTGCGTTCGGCCCACGCGTACTGTCCGGTGAGCCATTCGCAGCCGCGCTCGTCGTCGGGCCACCAGAAGGAGCCCGACTGGGAGAGGGCGAGGCCGAAGCGGTCGGGGCGCCGGAAGGCGGCGAACGCTGCGGTGAGGCCGCCCGCGCTCTGCCCCGCGATCACCGTTCGGGCGGCGTCCGCCCCGGCTCCGTACCCCTGCCCGGCCCACGGCAGCAGGGTGTCGGCGAGCCAGTCGACGAACGGGGCGCTGCACGCGAGGTCCTGCATCCGCCGGCCCATGGTGTCGACCAGGACGGCCACGGTGGGTGGCAGGTCTCCGTCCGCGTGCAGGTTGTCGAGGATGTCGCCGACACCGAGGACGGGCCCCCACATCTCTCCGTCGAGGAGCACCGCGAGCGCGTACGGGCCACCGTCCGGGCGGTGGCCGGGGGGCAGGTGGACGGTGACCCGGCGGCCGTCGACCTCGGCGTCGATCGTCCGCCCCCGGTCCGCGCCGGCGCGGCGGCAGATGTGCGACTGCGGCGGGGCGTCGGGCAGGTCGAACACGGAGGCGGGGTTGCGGCCGTCCCGTGAGGGCAGGGGGGGCCGGGTGTTGAGCGGGTCGGGCTCGGCCCGGTCGAGGACCTGGAGCCAGGCGGTGCGGTCGGCGCACAGGGCGTCCTCGCGGCTGCCGTCGGTGGCGTGGAACTGGTACGAGGCGCGGTGGTCGGCGCGCAGCCGGTGGCTGATCGCCCAGACGCCGGTGCCCTCGACACGGCGCATCAGGTGCGGGGCGAGGTCGCCCGCGTGCCGGTCCTTGTCGGTGACCGTGTGGACCAGGGCCAGGACGTGAGTGGCGGGGCGCTCGGGGTCCTCGCGGCGGACGAAGGTGACGAGCCGGTGGTCCGCGTCGCCCTCGGGGTCGGGTTCGACCAGCGGGGTGCCGGTCTCGGCGGCGTACCGCCAGAACGCCTCCTCGGCGGCGGGCCGCTCCGCGCGGACGTCCGCGCGGAGCGTACGCAGCAGCGGGCTTCGCACGGCGCTCGTCCCGGAGTCGGTCGGTTCGGTGGACGACACGGGAGGGGGCGGCGGGTTTTCGCCCGGCGGGTGGGTCATGGCTGTCTCGTTCTTCCGTACGGGGGTGAGGACGGGGCCGCGCGATGGCGGCAGCTACACGCGGGTGGCGGCGGAGCGCCCGAGCAGCACCCAGAGCAGGAAGGGGCCGCCGAGGACGGTGGTGACGATGCCGACGGGCAGTTCTGAGCCGTCGAGGACGATGCGGCCGAGGGTGTCGGCGGCGACGACGAGGACGGCTCCGGTGAGCATCGAGCCGACGAGCGGGACCCGCAGGGGCCCGGCGAGCCGGGAGGCGATGACGGGGGAGGCGAGCGCGACGAAGCCGACGGGGCCGCAGATGCCGACCGCGAGGCCCGCGAGGGCGACGGCCAGGAGCAGGGAGAGCGCGCGGACGCGGCCGGGCGCGGAGCCGAGCGAGGAGGCGGTCGCGTCGTCGAAGCGCAGGACGCCCAGGTGCCGGGCGACGACGAGGGCGGCGGGCACCAGGACCGCGAGGCCGATGAGGACGGGCACGGCGACGGAGTAGCTGCGACCGTTGAGGCTGCCCGAGGTCCACACGTACAGGGAGCCGGCGGAGGAGAGGGAGCGGCGGGACAGGACGACCTGGGTGACCGCGGAGGCCAGTGCGGACATGGCGAGGCCGACCACGAGGACGCGGTAGCCGCGTTGGCCGAGGCCGCCGGAGACGGTGGTGACCACGACGACGGCGACGAGCGCGCCGATCGGTCCGGCCCACCAGGCGCCGAAGGACCCGGTGGCGCTGAGCGTGACGGACAGCAGGACCGCGGCGGTGGCCCCGTCGTTGACTCCGAGGAGTTCGGGGGTGGCCAGGCGGTTGCGGGCCAGGGTCTGGGTGAGGCAGCCGGCCAGGCCGAGCGCCGCGCCGGCGGTGAGTCCGGCGACGATGCGGCCGAGTCGGAACTTCTGGACGAGCAGGACGTCGAAGCGGTCACCCTGGCCGAACACCGCACGGAACGTGCGGCCCACGCCCATGTCGCTCTGGCCCGCGTACGCCGAGAGGACCACGGCGAGGACGAGGGCTCCGGCGAGGGCGAGGGCGGCGAGTGCGGCACGCCGGGTCACGAGGAGGGAGAGGGGGCCGCGGCGCAGGACGAGGGTGTCGGCCGGGGCGGCCCGGAGGGTCTTGGCCTTCGGGGTGCGGCGGGTGGGGCGCGGCAGGGCGGTCCGGAGGCGGCGGGGGCGGTCGGGGGCGCGTTCCTCGGTGGCGGGTTCGGTCATGCCCATCGAGGCCAGCTGCCGGGAGCGGACGATGGCGATGAGGACGGGCGCGCCGATGAGGGCGACGATGACGGAGACCGGCGCCTCGAAGGGCCGGGAGACCACCCGCGCGGCGATGTCGGAGACGGTGAGGACGCAGGCCCCGATGAGCCCGGCGAGCAGGATGCGGGCGGCCAGCCGGGTGCCGGCGAGGGCGCGGGCGAGGAACCCGGCGAGCAGGCCGAGGAAGGAGATGGGCCCGGCGAGCGCGACGGCGGCGGCCGTCAGGAGGGTGACGCCGACGGCGACGACCGTACGGATCACGGGGGGCCGGTGCCCGAGGCCCCGTGCCAGATCGTCCCCGAGCGCCAGGGCGGAGAGCGGGCGGGCGGCCAGGAGGGCGATGAGGAAGCCGAGGGCGAGGACGGGGGCGAGGCGGACGAGTTCGCCGAAGCCCTCGACCCCGGCGAGGGAGCCGAGGACCCAGAAGCGGAACCGGTCGTAGGTCTCGGCGGAGTTGACGATGATGACGCTGGTGAGCCCGCCGAAGGTGGCGCCGAGGGCGGCTCCGGCGAGGACCAGGCGCATGGGTGAGCCGCCGCCGCGTCTGCCGGATATCAGGAGGACCAGGCCGCTGGCGACCACCGCGCCGACGAACGCGCAGACGAGGTAGGCGTAACCGGAATCGAAGCCGAGGAGCGCGATGCCCGCGACGACGCCGAGCGAGGCGCCGGCGTTCACCCCGAGGAGCCCGGTCTCGGCCAGGGGGTTGCGGGTGACCGCCTGGAGCAGGCAGCCGGCGACGCCGAGGGCGGCTCCGACGAGCAGCGCGGTGACGGTGCGCGGCAGCCGCAGATCGCCGACGACGAGGGAGAGCCGGGCGTCGTCGCGCGCGCCGTCGCGGCCGAGCAGGTAGTCCAGAACGCCGCCGGGGCCGACCTCGCCCGCGCCGACGCAGAGGGAGAGGGCGGTCAACAGCAGGACGGCGAGGACCAGTCCGGCGACGGCGGCCCCCACGGTCCGCGACCGGGGGCCCGCCGCGGGGCGGGGGTCCTCGGGTGCGTCCGGGGCCGCGGGCTTCCCGGAGGCCGGCCCGTGGCCGGTGGCGTGGCCGGCCTGTCGCGGCGCCCCCTTCTCGACTCCCGTGGCGACGTTCTCATGATCGGTCGGCAGGGCCTCCGTCGGCGGGTCGACTTCGGGCCCGGCCAACTGAACGGTCGAGGTGTCGTGTTCGGGAGCCGAGGCCGTGGTCCCCGTGCGCGGCGTATGCATAAGGTGAGGCTAGCCTAAGTGGAAATCGACGGCTCGACACCTTCTGGGCCGTCGATTCAATTTAGGTTACCCTTACCTAACACCCGGAGGAGGTTGCTCATGGCTGAGCACATACCGGGCAGAAGCGGCGAGTTCCTCGGGCGCACTGCTCTGGTCACCGGTGCCGCACAGGGCATCGGCGCGGCAGTCGCCGACCTGCTCGCCACCCTCGGCGCGCGGGTGGCCGCCACCGACCTGGCCCTGCCCGGCATCGAGGCGCTCGCCGCCGAGTGGGCCCTGGGCCAGGAGAAGCTGCCCGAGGACGAGCGTTCGGCCGGCAGCCTGCACCCGTACGTGATGGATGTCACCGACCGGAGTTCGGTGGAGAGCACCGTGGCCCGCGTGGAACACCAACTGGGTCCGGTGGACGTGCTGGTGAACGTGGCGGGCATCCTGCGGACCGGCCCGGCGTCCGTCCTCTCCGGCCAGGACTGGGCGGACACGTTCGCGGTCAACGCCACCGGCGTCTACCACGTCTCGCAGGCCGTCGCCCCGCTCATGGCCGCCCGCGGATCGGGCGCGGTCGTCACCGTCGGCTCCAACGCCGCCGGAATCCCCCGCACCGGCATGGCCGCCTACGCCGCGTCCAAGGCGGCGGCCGCCATGTTCACCAAATGCCTGGGGCTCGAACTCGCGCGCAGCGGTGTCCGCTGCAACGTCGTCGCGCCCGGTTCCACCGACACCCCGATGCAACGGGCGCTGTGGACCGATCCCGGCGCCGCGCGGCGCGTCCTCGACGGGGACCCCTCGACGTACCGCACCGGCATTCCGCTCGGCCGGATCGCCGACCCGGCGGACATCGCGGAGACGGTGGCGTTCCTCGCCTCGGACCGCGCCCGCCACATCACCATGCAGGAGCTGTACGTCGACGGCGGAGCGACCCTGCGCTGACCGCCGTCCGCTCCTCCCCGCCTTCACCTTCCATCCAGCCCCCGCACCCGCTGACGGGACCATCGAGAATGGAGTTCCCGTGTCGACGGCACCCCAGGTCGCCACGCACACCGAACCGGCCGACCAGGCCCACCCGGCCGTAGGAGCGGCCACCTCACTGCTGGACGCCTACACACCGGGCGACCGCTTTCTCGCAACCCCCGGACGCACCCTGCTCGCACGGGGACCGGGCCGCGAAGTCCCACATGACGAAAGACCGTTGGCCGAACGGGTGGACGCCACGCTCGCCGCGGCGGTCTCCGCCGGGCAGGAGTCGCCGGTGGTCATGGGCGCCATACCCTTCGACCACTGCTCCCCGGCCGCCCTGAGCGTCCCGGCGGCGGTCCGCACCGCGCCGCCGCTCGCCTCCGACCCGCTCATCGCCCTGCCCGCGAGCGCTCCCGCCGCCGGACGATGGCGAATACAGCAGGTGCCCGAGCCGGAGATCTACGGCAAGGGCGTCGCCTCCGCCGTGGAGCGCATGTGGCGCGGGGAGTTCAGCAAGGTCGTCCTGGCACGCACCCTCGAACTCACCTCCGACGCCCCGCTCGACCTGCCCGCGATGCTCCAGCGGCTCGCCCGCCGCGACCCCTCCGGCTACACCTTCGCCCTGCCGACCGGCCCCGGCCGCACCCTCATCGGCGCCAGCCCCGAACTGCTCGTCTCCCGCCACGGGACGCGGGTCGTCGCCAACCCGCTCGCCGGATCGACCCCGCGCAGCGCCGACCTCGCCGAGGACGTACGGCGGGCGGCCACGCTCCTGGAGTCCGTGAAGGACCTCCACGAGCACGCCGTCGTCGTGGACGCCGTCCACCAGGCACTCGCCCCGCACTGCGCGGAGCTGACCGTCCCGGCCCGCCCGACGCTCATCCGCACCGCCACCATGTGGCACCTGTCCACCACGGTCACCGGCACCCTCGCCTCCTCCGACGCCTCGGCGCTGGAACTGGCCTGCGCGCTGCACCCCACGCCCGCCGTCTGCGGGACGCCGACCCCGACCGCCCGTCAGGTCATCGCGGAGACCGAGCCGTTCGACCGCGGGTTCTTCACCGGCATGGTCGGCTGGGGCGACGCCCACGGCGACGGCGAATGGGTCGTCACCATCCGCTGCGCCGACGCCGAGGAGCGCATGCTGCGCCTCTACGCCGGTGCGGGCGTCGTCGCCGCCTCCGAGCCCGAGGCCGAGACCGCCGAGACCGCGGCCAAGTTCCGCACCTTCCTGACCGCCGTGGGAGCCGAGCTGTGAGTACGCAAGCGGCGCCGGCCTGGCCCGCCGAGTTCGCGGAGAAGTACCGGGCGGCGGGCTGGTGGCGCGGCGAGACCTTCGGGGAGATGCTGCGGCAGCGCGCCGAGGCCCATCCGGACCGGGTCGCGATCGTCGATCCCGTGGCGAGGAGCCGGTGGACGTACGCCGATCTCGACCGGCGCGCCGACCGGCTGGCGGCGGGCCTCCTCTCCCGCGGCATCGCCAAGGGCGACAAGGTGGTGGTGCAACTTCCCAACATCGCCGAGTTCTTCGAGGTGATCTTCGCGCTGTTCCGGATCGGCGCCCTGCCGGTCTTCGCGCTGCCGGCGCACCGCGAGAGCGAGATCACCTACTTCTGCGAATTCACCGGGGCGGTGGCGTACATCGTCGCGGCCGAGCACGGCGGCTTCGACTACCGCGAGCTGGCGTCGAAGACCCGTGCCGATGTGAGGACGCTGCGGCACGTGTTCGTCGCCCAGGGGGATCCGGGCGAGTTCGAGGCGCTGTCCGAGGTGGCCGAGGACCCGGTCGGCTACGGCGGTCCGCGCCCGGACGACCTGGCCTTCCTCCAGCTGTCCGGCGGCAGCACCGGTGTGCCGAAGCTGATCCCGCGCACCCACGACGACTACATCTACTCGCTGCGGGGGTCCAACGAGATCTGCGCGGTCGACGAGAACAGCGTCTACCTGTGTGTGCTCCCGGCGGCCCACAACTTCCCCCTCTCCTCCCCCGGTTCGCTGGGCACCCTGTACGCCGGGGGCCGTGTGGTGCTGTGCCCGGCGCCCTCCCCGGAGGCGGCGTTCCCGCTGATCGAACGCGAGGGCGTCACCATCACCGGGCTCGTGCCGCCGCTGGCCCTCCTGTGGACCGAGGCCGCTCCCAACGCGGCACACGACCTCAGCAGCCTGGACGTCCTGCTCGTGGGCGGCGCGAAGTTCAGCGAGGAGGCGGCCCGCCGGGTGCGTCCCGCCCTCGGCTGCACCCTCCAGCAGGTCTTCGGCATGGCCGAGGGGCTGGTCAACTACACCCGGCTGGACGACCCGGTGGAGACGATCGTCACCACTCAGGGGCGGCCCATCTCGCCCGACGACGAGATCCTGGTCGTCGACGACGAGGACCGGGAGGTGGCCCCCGGCGAGACCGGCCACCTGCTGACCCGAGGCCCCTACACCATCCGGGGCTACTGGAACGCCCCGGAGCACAACGCCCGTTCCTTCACCGAGGACGGCTTCTACCGCACGGGCGACATCGTGCGGACCACCCCGACGGGGCACATCGTCGTCGAGGGGCGGGCCAAGGACCAGATCAACCGGGGCGGCGAGAAGATCGCGGCCGAGGAGGTCGAGAACCACATCCTCGCCCACCCGGCCGTGCACGACGCCAACGTGGTGGCCGAGCCCGACCCGTATCTGGGCGAACGCGTCTGCGCCTACGTGATCCTGCGCTCGGGTGAGGGTCCGCTGAAGCCCGTGGCCGTCAAGCGGTTCGTACGCGAACGGGGCCTGGCCGCCTACAAGGTGCCCGACCGGGTCGAGTTCGTGGACGCGTTCCCGCAGACGGGCGTGGGCAAGGTCTCCAAGAAGGACCTCCGCAACGCCGCCGCCCGCACCGCCGCGCCGTCCGCTCCCCCGGTCCCGTCGCCCACGGCCGCGCCCGCCTCCCCGTCCCACTGAACGACTCCTCGAACGGAATGCTCTCCACCATGGCTCTGCCCGCCATCGCCCCCTACCCCATGCCGGCCGCCGACGAGCTGCCCGCCAACCGGGTCGACTGGACCGTCGATCCCGCGCGTGCGGTGCTCCTCGTCCACGACCTGCAGAACCACTTCCTCTCGGCGTACGACCGCGACGCGGCCCCCGTACCCGAACTGCTCGCCCATGTAGCCGAGTTGAAGAAGGATGCCGCTCGGCTCGGTGTTCCGGTGCTCTACACCGCGCAGCCCGGCGGCCAGAGCCCCGAGGAGCGCGGGCTCCAGCAGGACTTCTGGGGGCCCGGCCTCCCGGCCGACGAACACCTGGCCGCCATCGCGGACGAGGTCGCCCCCGACGCGGGCGACACGGTCCTCACCAAGTGGAAGTACAGCGGATTCGTCCGGACCGATCTGCTGGAGCGGCTGCGCGAGCAGGGGCGCGACCAGATCGTCATCACCGGCGTCTACGCCCACATCGGGGTGCTGATGACGGCCTGCGACGCGTGGATGCAGGACATCCAGGCGTTCGTGGTGGCCGACGCGGTGGCGGACTTCTCGGCCGAGGACCATGCGATGGCGCTGCGGTGGGCCGCGGGCAAGTGCGCCGTCGTCACGACCGCCCGGACCGTCTTCGAAGGGAAGTGACCGCCGTGGCGCTCACGCTCGAACAACTGCGTGCCGATGTCGCCGACATCCTCGGGGAGGACCCCGAGGAGATCCCGGTCGACGAGAACCTCGTCGACTACGGCCTCGACTCCGTCCGCCTGATGTCGCTGGCCGCCGCCTGGCGCCGCGACCACGGCATCGAGGTGGCCTTCGCCGACCTCGCCGAGAAGCCCGCCCTGGAGTCCTGGGCCCCTCTGCTCGGCATCACCGGCTGAACCCGCCGGCCCCGCAGGCCGCCCCGGGGACCGGCCCGAGGACCACTTGTGGGACCGGCCCCCCGGGCCGGCCGGTCGCCGGTGGGCGCGATCCCCGCGGGCGGGCCGGGCGTGGGGAATCCCCACGCCCGGCCCGCCGGGTCCGCCCGCTCCGCCCGCGACGCGGCCGGCGGCCCGGCTCCTAGGCGCTTCCCAGGGCTTCGGAGACGAGGGCCTGCGCCTCCTCCTGGACCCGGGCGAGGTGGCCGGGGCCCTGGAAGCTCTCCGCGTACACCTTGTAGACGTCCTCGGTGCCCGAGGGGCGGGCGGCGAACCAGGCGCTGTCGGTGCAGACCTTGAGGCCGCCGATGGGCGCCCCGTTGCCGGGGGCCTCGGTGAGGACGGCGGTGATCGGTTCCCCGGCCAGGGTGTCGGCCTCGACCTGCTGCGGGGAGAGCTTGGCGAGGACGGCCTTCTCCTCTCGGGTGGCGGGTGCGTCGACGCGCGCGTAGGCCGGGTCGCCGAAGCGGTCGGTGAGCCGCGCGTAGTGCTCGGAGGGGGTGGCCCCGGTGACGGCGGTGATCTCGGAGGCGAGGAGGGCCAGCAGGATGCCGTCCTTGTCCGTGGTCCAGACCCTGCCGTCGCGGCGCAGGAAGGAGGCCCCGGCGGACTCCTCGCCGCCGAAGCCGAGGCTGCCGTCGTGGAGGCCGTCGACGAACCACTTGAAGCCGACCGGGACCTCCATCAGGGGGCGGCCGAGGTCGTGGGCGACCCGGTCGATCATCGACGACGAGACCAGGGTCTTGCCGATGCCGGTCCCGGCGGCCCATCCGTCGCGGTGGGTGCAGAGGTGGTCGATGGCGACGGCCAAATAGTGGTTGGGGTTCATCAGGCCGCCGTCCGGGGTGACGATGCCGTGCCGGTCGGCGTCGGCGTCGTTGCCGGTGGAGATGGCGTACGCGTCGCGCTGCTCGATCAGCGAGGCCATGGCGTGCGGCGAGGAGCAGTCCATACGGATCTTGCCGTCCCAGTCCAGCGTCATGAACCGCCAGGTGGGATCGGCCAGCGGGTTGACGACGGTGAGGTCGATCCCGTGCCGTTCGGCGATCCGCCCCCAGTAGGCGACGGACGCGCCGCCGAGCGGGTCGGCGCCGATCCGGATGCCCGCGTCCCGTACGGCGTCGAGGTCGAGGACGGAGGGCAGGTCGTCGACGTACGCGGTCAGGAAGTCGTGACGGCGGGTGGTGTCGGCGGCCAGGGCGCGGGCGTAGGGGATGCGGCGGACCTCTCCGAGCCCCGCCTCGATCAGGGCGTTGGCCCGGTCCTGGATCCAGGAGGTGGCGTCGGAGGCGGCCGGTCCCCCGTTCGGCGGGTTGTACTTGAAGCCGCCGTCGGCGGGCGGGTTGTGCGAGGGGGTGACCACGATGCCGTCGGCCAGGTGCCCGGCGCGCCCCTGGTTGTACGTGAGGATGGCGTGCGAGACGGCGGGGGTCGGGGTGTAGCCGTCCGCGCTGTCGATGAGGGTGGTGACGCCGTTCGCGGCGAGCACCTCCAGGGCGGTGACGCGGGCCGGTTCGGAGAGGGCGTGGGTGTCCGCGCCGAGGAACAGGGGCCCGTCGGTGCCCTGGCGGGCGCGGTAGTCGCAGATCGCCTGGGTGGTCGCGGCGATGTGGTCCTCGTTGAACGCGGCGGCGAACGCGGAGCCGCGGTGGCCCGAGGTGCCGAAGGCCACCCGCTGGGCGGGGTCGGCCGGATCGGGATGGAGGGCGTAGTAGGCCGTCACCAGGCGTGCCACGTCGACCAGGTCTGCGGGCTGTGCCGGGTGACCGGCCCGTTCGTGCACCATCGGGGTCTCCTCGTACGTCTTCGTCACCGGCCGGCCCGCGGGGGGACGGGGCCGGCGCACCGGGGAAAGATCACCCGGTCCGTACCCGATTCTGTCGTCTCGACCGCCCCGGTGCGCGACCGGTTCACGCCTTCCTCGTGTCGCGTCCGGCCGGAGCGGCGCCACGCCCCCGGTCATCGGCGGACCGGGGGCGTGGGGATCAGGCGGGTTTGCGGCTCAACGGCCCTGGAGGGACTTCACGTTGTCGCCGAAGGTCCAGTTCCTGGAGCCGTCCCAGTTGAGGGACCAGGTCATCAGCCCCTTGAGGGAACCGTTGTAGCGGTTCCACGCCTGCGAGACGAGCGAGGGCGACATGTGGCCGCCGCCCGCGCCGGGCTGGGCGGGCAGGCCCGGCACCTGCTTGTCGTAGGGCACCTTGACGGTGGTGCCCTGGATCACGAGCCCCTTGTTCAGGCAGTCGGTCTGTGCGGTGAAGCCCGCGACGGTTCCGGCGGAGTAGGAGTCGCCGGAGCAGCCGTACATGCTGCCGTTGTAGTACTGCATGTTCAGCCACCACAGGCGGCCGTTGTCGGCGTACTTCTTGATGACCGGGAGGTACGCGCCCCAGATCGAGCCGTAGACCACGCTGCCGCCGGTGACGTAGGCCGTCTCGGGGGCCATGGTGAGGCCGAAGTTCGGCGGCATGGCGGCGAGGACGCCGTCGATGATGCGGATGAGGTTGGCCTGCGACGGGGAGGGCTGGTTGATGTTGCCGGAACCGACGAGTCCGGTCTCGATGTCGATGTCGATGCCGTCGAAGTTGTACTTCTTCAGGATCGGGACGATCGTCGCGACGAACCGGTCGGCCACCGCGCCGGAGCTGAGGTCGATTCCGGCGGTGGCCCCGCCGATCGACATGAGGGTGGTCAGGCCGGCCGCCTTGGCCTGGCACATCTCCGCGGGGGTGGCGACCCTGACCGTGTTGTCCATGCCGTCCTCCCAGAGGACGGTGCCGTCGGAGCGGATGACGGGGAAGGCCGCGTTGATGACGTTGTAGCCGTGCCGGGTGATACGGGGGTCGGTGATCGGGATCCAGCCGAGGGGCGGGTGCACGCCGTTGGCCGCGCCGTCCCAGTTCTCCCAGTACCCCTGGAGCACCTTGCCCGCGGGCTTCGACTTGACCGCACAGGTCTCGGCGGCGGCGTTCTTCGTTCCCGACGTCTCGGGCGGCGCGGCTCCGACCAGCATCGGTACGGTGAGCGCAGCGGCCAGGGCGAGGCCCAGCAGTCGTGGTGCACGTCCCATGGTCCGTCAGTCCTTCCTGCCCGGGTCCGCCGCCGACGGCGCGAAAGGTTCGCCCCGACCCGCCCTGTGTCGTGACCCTGCCAAACCGTAGAATGGTCCAGACCTTCGGTCAAGAGGTCTGGACCAGATACGCCGTCAGGGGCGTGCGACGGGCGCCGCGGCGGCGTGCCGGGGCACGTCACCGCAGCCCGTGGTGGTCACGCGTCGCCTGATCCCCGCCGGGGCGTGGGGGGAACGCCGTCGTTGACCCACTGGGCCATGATCACCGGCGCGTTGTAGTGGCCGCCGTTGATGGTGTTGTGGTTGATCGCCACGGCGGGGCCGGTGGACTGCTGGGGCGCCAGCTCGTCGAGGATCGCCCGCAGTTCTCCGGCGGCCGCGGGGTCGGCGCGCAGGGTGCGGCGGAGCCTGTTGCGCCACTCCGCCTCGATGTCCGCGGCCGCCGCCTCGTCGTCCTCGGCGCGGGCCGCCGTCAGCTCCGCGCGGGATTCCTCCAGCTCGGCGTCGATCACCTCGTCGTCCTCGCCCCGGCCCAGGAACCGGACGAGCCGCCCGCGCACCTGCGTCCACGCCTCCGTCGCCATCAGCCCCACGAAGGTCGTCGCCCCCGAAGCCGCCAGTGCCGCCAACTCGGCTTCCACCGAATCCCCTCCGCCTCACCTGTCGTGCCGTACGGGCACACCGCCCGCCACTGGTGCAACCGTAGAGAGGTGACGGCCCCGGAGGAAGCAGAATCCGGGGCGCGGCGGCGAGCAGTTCCGGCCAAGTCGGCCGGACCCCAGGGGGTTCGGGCACATTCCGTCTGCATGTCCGCGGCCGTCTCCGCCCGGCACGGCCCGCCGCACGGCCGCGGGGCGCCCGAGAGGCGATGATGGACGGTGGAGGGGGCCGCGATACGACGGCGGTGCGCCGAGACCGCCGACCGCCGCTCCCGGAAGGGCGTTCGCCATGTCCGCAGCCGGAGTGAAGAGGTCGGTCGGGGCACTGTTCGGTGCGCTGCTGCTGGCCATGACCGCAGGATGCACGGGCGGGGACGGCTCGCCCTCGCCCCACGACAGCACGTCCTTCGGGGGACGGGCCGGGCGGGTGCTCGCCGTGAAGATCGACAACGTGGCCCCCGCGCGCCCGCACACCGGACTGGAGAAGGCCGACGTCGTGTACGTCGAGCAGGTGGAGGCCGGGCTGAGCCGGATCCTCGCCGTCTACTCCTCCGAGGTGCCGCCGGTGATCGGCCCGGTGCGCAGCGCGCGGGAGACCGATCTGGAACTGCTGCGGCAGTTCGGCCGGCCGGTGCTGGCCTTCTCGGGCGCTCAGGGCAGGCTGCTGCCGGTCATCGACCGCGCGCCGCTGGACGCCGTGCCGCCCTCGAAGGCGCCGGGGGCCTACTTCCGGGGTCCGGGGCGGCCCGCGCCGCACAATCTCTACCTGCGGCCGGGGAGGATTCCGTTCGAGGCGTCCGGGGCGGACGCCGTCGAGGCGCTGGGGCTGAAGACGGGTGCGACGCCCTCCGGCGGGGAGCCGGAGGACAGCCGCACGGTGCGCTATCCGTCCGCGTCCGTGACGTTCAGCTGGTCGGCGGGGCGCGAGCGGTGGCTGGTCTCGCTGGACGGGGCGCCGGCCCGGACGAGCGAGGGCGGCCGGCTCGGGGCCGGCACGGTGGTCGTCCAGGAGGTGACCGTACGGCCGTCCGAGTTCCGCGACCGGTCCGGCAACGTCAGCCCGTTCACCGAGACGGTGGGGGCGGGCAGCGCGGTCGTCCTGCGGGACGGCCGGGCCCACGACGTGCGGTGGTCGCGCCCCTCGGCGGACGCGGACACCGTATACACCGCCTCCGACGGGCGGCGCATCGAACTCGCCGAGGGCCCGCTGTGGATCCTGTACGCGCCCCGCGGGGGCTCCGGTTCCGCGACGGCCCCCTGAGGCAGGGTGCGGGACGGGGCGTCCGCCCGGTGGCGGGGGCCGTGGGCCCCGCCACCGGTGGACATGACGGTCCACCGGGCCGGGCCGGGCCCGTGGACACGGGGCACCGGGGGTGCGGGCCGCCCCCGGCCGGCGGTCAGGAGCGGGAGAGCAGCGCCCCGCCCGCGTACTGCGCCGCGTCGCCCAGCTCCTCCTCGATCCGGATCAGCTGGTTGTACTTGGCGGTGCGGTCGGAGCGGGACAGCGAGCCCGTCTTGATCTGGCCGCAGCCCGTCGCCACCGCCAGGTCCGCGATGGTGGTGTCCTCCGTCTCCCCCGAGCGGTGGGACATCACGGCGCTCCAGCCGGCCCGGCGGGCGGTGGCGACCGTGGCGAGCGCCTCGGTCAGGGTGCCGATCTGGTTGACCTTCACCAGGACCGAGTTGCCGACGCCGGTACGGATGCCTTCGCGCACCTGCGCCTCGTCCGTGCAGAACACGTCGTCGCCGGTGAGCTGGCAGCGGTGGCCGACGCGGGCGGTCAGCTCGCGTCAGCCGTCCATGTCGTTCTCGGCCATCGGGTCCTCGATGGAGACGATCGGGTACGCGTCGATCAGCTCGACCAGGTAGTCGACCTGCTCGGAGGGGGTGCGGCGGACGCCCTCGCCGGTGTAGACGTAGGCGCCGTCGCGGAAGAACTCCGACGAGGCGGGGTCCATGATCAGGCCGATGTCCGTACCGGGCCGGTACCCGGTGCGTTCCACGGCGCTCAGTACGAAGTCGAGCGCCTCCTCGGCCGTACGCAGCGCGGGTGCGAAGCCGCCCTCGTCGCCGACGCCGGTGGCGTGGCCGGCGGCGAGCAGGTCGCGGCGCAGGGTGTGGAAGATCTCGGAGCCCATCCGGACGGCCTCCGCGAAGGTCGTCGCGCCCACCGGCGCGATCATGAACTCCTGGAAGTCGAGCGGATTGTCGGCATGAGCGCCGCCGTTGATGATGTTCATCATCGGGAGCGGCAGGAGACGGGCGTCGGCGCCGCCCAGGTAGCGGTAGAGCGGCTGGCGGTGGGACGCGGCGGCGGCCTTCGCGGCGGCGAGCGAGACGCCGAGGATCGCGTTGGCGCCGAGCCGGGACTTGCCGGGCGTTCCGTCGAGCGCGACGAGCGCCGCGTCCAGACCCGCCTGGTCGTCGGCGTCGCGGCCCACCACGGCGGCCGCTATCTCCCCGGAGACATGGCCGACCGCGCGGTCCACGCCCTTGCCGTGCCACTGTCCGGCGTCCCCGTCACGCAGCTCGACGGCCTCCCGTGCTCCGGTGGAGGCGCCGGAGGGGACCGCGGCACGGCCGAGGGACCCGTCGGCGAGGCGGACGTCGGCCTCGACGGTGGGGTTGCCACGGCTGTCGATGACGCGGCGGGCGGTCACGGACCGGATGGCGGTGGGTCCGACAGCTGCGAGGTCCATGGAAGGCCCTTCCGTAGTCACATGTCGCGGCACTCTTGCGACAGCGCCGGCGCGAACCGCGACACCAGGACTCTACAGCAATGCTGTTCAGATGTGCTGCGCAGTCCTGCTGTGCAGTTTCGCCGGTGGTCTCCCACGCACCCGTCACCTGCGCGGACTCCTCGCGGCGCACGGGTTAGAGTTCCCTATGCCCACCCCGGAGCCCGCCGCCGTCGCCGCCGATCTGCGGATCGCCATGGGCAAACTCGCACGGCGCGTGAAGCAGGAGGACCGGATCCCGCACGGCCAGGTCGCCGTGCTGGGCGTCCTCGATCGAAACGGGGCCATGACCACCAGCGACCTCGCGGCGGACCAGCGCGTGCGTCCCCAGTCGATGGCCCGCGCGGTCGGGCTCCTGATGGACCAGGGCCTCGTCGTCCGCCGGGCGCACCCCACGGACGGCCGCAAGTCCCTGGTGGACCTCTCCGAGGTGGGGCGGGCCGCTCTGGAAGCGGAGCGCGACCGCCGGGCCGACTGGCTGGCCCGCGCGATCGACCTCGAACTCAGCACGGAGGAGCAGGAACTGCTCGCGCGCACTGCCGTACTGATGGAACGGCTCGCCGCGTACTGAGGCGCCACGGGCCGGCCGGTCCGGCGGGGGAACCGGAGCCCGCGGAAAATCGCGTTGTCGGGGGCGTACGGGTGTGTGAAGGTCGCCCGATGAACTCTCCGCGACATGTCCTCCTGCGCCGCCAGTTCGACCTGACCTGGTCGCTGTTCGACTACCACCTCGACCGGCTCGACGCCGAGGACTTCCTGTGGCAGCCGGGGCCGTTGTGCTGGACGGTGCACCGGCAGGCCGACGGGCGGTGGCTGCCGGACTGGGCGGAGACGGAGCCCGAACCGATTCCCGTACCGACGATCGGCTGGCTCACCTGGCACATCGGCTGGTGGTGGGGGACGGCGGTCGCCCACGCCTCGGGCCGGAAGCCGCGGGAGCGGGAGGACGTCGCGTGGCCGGGCGACGCGGAGAGCGCCATCGGGTGGCTGCGCGCCCTGAAGGACGAGTGGCTGGAGGTCCTGGACGGTCTCGGCGAGGCGGACCTCGACGCGACCGCGCCGTTCCCCTGGGGACACGGCGCGGACCGCACCGTCGCCGACATGGCCGCCTGGGTCAACGCCGAACTGATGAAGAACGTGGCGGAGATCGGCCAGCTCCGCCTGTTGCGCGCGGCGTCCTCCGCCTGACCGGGAGCCGTGCGGGCGGCCGCCCGCCCGCACATCCGTAGCGCTCTTCGAGGGGGTTCGGGCGGCCTTGTGCCCCGACCGGCCGCAGCACCCTCGGCCCGCGTCCTGCCGGGATCCCGCGCCTGACCAACCGTCAGCACTCATGGGTTAGGCTCCCCTTACACGGCGGGAGATGCTCCTCCCCCCTCCCCCAAGGAGACGCCCATGCGTCCGGTGATCGAGCGGACCGACGGTGAGAGCCCCTTCACCGCGTTCGCGCTTCCCGGCCGACCCGGTACCGACGCGTTCTGGGCGGCGGTACGCACGCCCGTGTCGCTGCCGGTGGACGGCGGCTGGCGCACCCTCTTCCTGTGGCGTGGCCCCGAGGCCGTGCTCGACTTCGAGAGCTGGTCGCCGCCCGTGCCACTGCGGCGTCTGCCGAACACGGACTGCTGGTACGCCGAGGTCCCGATGCCCGAACGGCTGCGGGTGACGTACCGCTTCCTCGTGGGGGACACGGCCCACGCCGATCCGTTCAACCCGGTCGGCGCCGGGGCCGACCGGTCCATCGCCGCGACGCCGGACGCCCCGCCCCAGCCGCACTGGCCCGCGCTGGGCCCCGACGACGTGCCGCCCCTCCCCCGCACCCGGATCCGCTGGAACAGCGCCCGGCTCGGCGGGCGGCGTACCGTGCGCGTCCACCCGGCGGGGGGCGGCGGCCCGGTGGTTCTGCTGCTCGACGGGGACGACTGGCTGTACCTGCATCCGGCCATGACCGCCTTCGACGCGGCCGTCGCCGCCGGGGATCTGCCGCCGGTCACCCTGGTGTTCCTGCCGGCCAAGGACCGGGAGGCCGAGTTCGCGTGCCGTCCCGAGCTGTGGGAGGCCGTCCGGGACGAACTGCTGCCGCTGGTGCGCGAGTCGGGGGTGTCGGCGGACCTGGACCGGCTGGTGGTCGCGGGGCAGAGCCTGGGCGGTCTGAGCGCACTGTACGCGGCGCTGGAGTTTCCCGAGCTGGTGTCCGCGGTGGCCTGCCAGTCGGGGTCCTTCTGGTGGACGCCGGGGGCCGGGGACCGGCCGGAGCCGCTGAACGGGCCGGCCGGCGGCGTCATCGCGGAGCGGCTGCGCCGGGGCGTCGACCTGTCGGGGCTGCGGTGCGCGTTCGACGTGGGCGAGCACGAGGCAGCGATGCTGCCGCACTGCGAGGTGACCGAGGCGCTCACCGAGCGGTCCGGCGCCGCGGTGCGGGTGTCGCGTTCGGCGTCGGACCACGACCGGGCGGGCTGGCGGCACGCCCTTCTCAGGGACGTCGCCTGGGCGCTCGGCTGAGGAGCCGCCCGGATGGGCGGCCTCCGGAACGCCCCGTGGACGCACCGGTGACCGCCCGGCGGCTCATCTCGCCACGGCCCGGCAGTACGCCTCGTCGCCGGCGAGGAGGTTGCGGTGGGTGTCCTCGGCGGTGACGACACCTCCGTCCAGCACGAGCACCCGGTCGGCCGCGTCCAGCAGCGCCGGACTGCTGGTGATCACCAGCGTCGTCCGGCCCCGGCGCAGTTTTGCGATGTTGCGGGCGATGAGCTGCTCCGTGACCGCGTCGACGGCCGTCGTCGGGTCGTGCAGGACGAGCATCTCGGTGTCGGCGGCCAACGCACGGGCCAGTGAGAGGCGTTGCCGCTGCCCGCCGGAGAGGTTCGCGCCCCGGTCGCGGACCGGGTGGTCGAGCCCCTCGCGGTGGAGGGCGACGACATCGGTGAGCATGGACGCCTCGACGGCCGCGTCGACCGGCCGGCCGCTGCCCGAGGGGTCGATGTTCGTCCGGAGGGTGCCGGCGAAGATCTCCCCGTCGTACGGGTTCACCAGCAGGTGCTCGCGGACCGCCTCGACCGACAGGTCCCCGATCTCCCGGCCGCCGACGCGCACCACTCCCCCGTACGTCCGGGGAGCGGTGTTCACCGCGAGGACCGAGGCCAACTCGGCGGCGGTGCGCGGCTGGTAGGCGGCGATCGCCACGAACTCGCCGGCCTCCACCGTGAACGTGACCCCCCGGAGGGTTCCATGGTGTACGCCGTCGACCTCCAAGGACCCGCCCGGCTCGGGCCGCTCCGTCCCGGTGGCCGTCGCGGAGGGCGCGTCCAGGACCAGCGCCATACGCTCGGCCGAGGCGCGGGCGATCATGACGTACTTGGGCATCTCGGAGAACATCTTGAGCGGTTCCATGATGAACTGCGCGAGGCCCACGGCCATGACCAGCTCCCCGATGGTGATCCGGCCCTCGAAGGCCAGCCACCCGGCCGTGAGGGAGACGGCCGCGGCGAGGACCGCGTTCAGCGCCTGCGCGGTGCCGGCGTAGGCGCCGTTCACCCGGGCGACCGTGATCGCCTGGCGTCTTGCGTCCGTGCTGACCCCGCGGTAGGAGCCGAAGGCGGCGTGGTTGCCGCCGAAGCCGTGCAGCGGGCGCAGCCCGATGATGAGGTCGGCCACCTTGGCGCCCGCCCGCGCCACCCTGGCCTGCTGCTCCTGCGTGCCGGCTCCGATCCTCTTGGACATCACCGCGAGGACCGACAGGATCGCGACGGTCCCCACGATCACCAGCAGGCCGAGCCTCAGGTCGGCGAGACCCAGGGCGACCGCCGCGACCACGACCGCGACCAGGGAGCTGACCAGCAGCGGCACCACCTCGATGATGTCGGCGGTCTGGTCGGCGTCCTCGGTGGCAATGGTCAGGATCTCACCGGACTTGAGGTCCACGTCCCCGGCCGCAGGCTGGAGCCCGCAGGCGGCGACCCGTACCCGCCAGCGGTGGGCCTCGGTCGTGTTGGCCTTCTGCAGGACGCGCATGCCGAACCGCCACGACAGGGAGACCGTCGTGATGATCACGGCCAGCGCGCCGATGGAGGCGCCGAGCGAGCCGGGGCTGCGGTCCCGCATCGTGTGCTCGACGATGAGGCCGAGCGCGATGGGGAACGCGGTCTCGGCCGCCTGGTACAGGCCCATGAGGACGGTTCCCGCGGCCATGGCGCCGATGTTGCGGCGCAGCGCCGTCCGCAGGATGGCGGCGCCGGGGCGGGGCCGCCGGGTTTCGGGGTTCTTCATCGGTTCAGGAGTTCTCATCGAGGTGGCGGGCCAGCGCTTCCGGGGTTCGCAGGGTGAGCAGGTCGCGGACGGTGACGACAGGACCGTACTCGCGGCGGAGCAGTCCGGTCAGCCGCACCGCCAGCATGGAGTGGCCGCCGAGGGAGGCGAAGTCGCTGACCGCGCTGACCTCGTCGTCGTCCAGGTCCAGGGCCTCCGCGAAGAACTCGCAGACCACCCTCTCGGTCTCGGTCTCCGGGCCGCGCTCGCCCGCCGTGGTCAGCGCGCCGAGCGGTCGGGCCTCGGGCAGCGCCCTGGTGTCGGCCTTCCCGTTGACGGTGAGCGGGATGCCGTCGATCCGGGCGTAGTGCGTGGGCCGCATGAAGTCCGGCAGCCCGGCGCCGGCCTCCTCCGCGACGCGGGCGAGGTCCGCGGAGTCCGCGAGGACGAGATAGGCGGCCAGCCGGTACGCGCCGTCGACCCCCGGATCGGGCTGGGCGACGGCGGCGGCGTGCCGGACCGCCGGGTGGGCGGCGAACACGGCCTCGACCTCGCCGAGTTCGACCCGGTGGCCGCGGATCTTGACCTGCTGGTCGGTGCGGCCGAGGTAGGCGATGTTCCCGTCGGGCCTGCGGACCACCAGGTCCCCGGTGCGGTACATGCGCTCGCCGGGCGCGCCGAAGGGGCAGGCGACGAAGCGGTGGGCGGTCTGGGCGCTGAGGCCGAGGTAACCGCGCGCGATGCCGACGCCGGCCACGTACAGCTCGCCGGGCACGCCGTCGGGCAGCGGGCGCAGCCAGGGGTCGAGGACGTACACCTCGGTGTTGTCGATGGCCACGCCGACGACCGGGTCCTGGCATTCGAAGGTGCCGACGCCGAGGGTGTTGATGGTGTATTCGGTGGGCCCGTACAGGTTGTAGCCGACGGTGCCCTCGGTCTCCGCGAGCCGCTGCCACAGCGCCGGGGTGACGGCTTCGCCGCCCAGCAGGACGAGGGCGGGGCGTCGTCGGGGGTCCTCCAGCAGCCCTTCGGCCACCAACTGCTGGGCGTAGGTGGGCGTCACGTTGATGACGTCGATGCGGTGACGGACGCAGTACTCGACGAGCCGGGGCGCGTCGCGGCGCAGTTCCTCGTCGCAGATGTGGACTTCATGGCCGTCGGCGAGCCACAGCAGCTCCTCCCACGACATGTCGAACGCGAACGACACGGTGTGGGCGATCCGGAAGGTCCGGTGGCCGTGCTCGGCGAGCACGGGCTCGAAGATGCGACGCTGATGGTTGATCAGCATGTTGGTGAGGCCGGCGTATTCGGTCACCACGCCCTTGGGCTTCCCGGTCGAACCGGAGGTGTAGATGGTGTACGCGGGGTGGCGCAGCCGGTCCGGGTCGCCGGGCGCGAACGTGGCGTACGGTTCCGCCTCCGGCAACGGGCGGTCCAGTTCGATGAGTTCGCCGCTCAGCCGGGGCGCGACCGCGCTCACGGTGAGGATCACCTCGGGCCGGGCGTCCTCGACGATCGCGGCGATCCGCTCGTCGGGGTGGTCCAGCTCCAGCGGCACGTAGGCGGCTCCGACGCGCAGGACCGCGAACAGGGCGGCGATCCAGTCGGGGGAGCGCGGGATCGCCAGGCCCACCGTGGCCCCGGGGCCGATGCCACGGGCGGCGAGGACGCCGGCCACGGCCCGGCTGCGGCTCTGGAGTGCGGCGAAGGTCAGGGTGGCGCCGTCCGCGACGAGGGCGGTGCGGTCGGGGTGCCGGTCGGCGGCGAGGTCGAACCGGTCGACCACGGTGTCGGTGCCGACCTCGGTGCGTACGGCGGGTACGGGGGGCGGTGCCAGACCGGGCAGGGCGCCCACCGGGCCGGTGGCGGTCGCCAGGTCCTCCAGGACACGCAGGTAGTCGTCCAGCAGGCGGCGGGCGTGGACGGCGTCGCCGTGGCGGTGCTCCAGCTTGACGGTGAGCCGGTCGCCGGGGGTGACGACCCAGGTGTACGGGTAGTGCGTGGAGTCGTCCGCCTGGACGGAGGTGATGCCGTGGCGGGCGTTCATCTCGGCGAAGGCGTCCGGGTCCAGGAAGTTCTGGAGGACGAACAGGTTGTCGAAGAGGGTGTCGTGTCCGCCGGCCCGCTGGATCTCGCCGAGCCCGAGGTGCTCGTGTTCCATGGCAGCCACCCGTGCCGCCTGGACGGACGACAGGTAGGCGTCGACGGAGTCGCCGGGCCGGGCGCGGGTCCACATCGGGACCGTGTTGAGCAGGACGCCGACGATGTCGCCGTGCCCGTCGCCCTCCCGGCCGGAGACGGTGACGCCGAAGACGGCGTCACCGCGTCCCGTGCGGGCTCCGAGGAGGAGGCCGAAGGCGCCGGTCAGCACCGAGTTCAGCGTGACGCCGTGGGTCCGGGCCGTGGCGCGCAGGAGTTCCGACAGCTCGGTGGAGAGCGTGTGCGTGAGCGGCCGCGGCAGCTCCTCGCCGAGGGCGGGGGCCGGCCCGGCGAGCAGCGTCGGACCCTCCAGTCCGGCCAGGTGCTCCGCCCAGAAGCGCTCGGAGGCCGCCGCGTCCTCGGCGGCGAGCGTGCGGGCGTACTCCTCGAAGCCGGGGACGGCCGGTGTCGCGTCCCACGGTCGGCCGGCCACGACGGCCTCGTAGGCGTCGAAGAGGTCGCGCAGCAGGATCTCGCGGGACCAGCCGTCCCAGAGCAGCAGGTGGTAGCTGAGCAGCAGCCCGTCGCCGCCTTCGGGGCCCCGCACCACGGTCAGCCGGACCAGGGGCGGCTCTCCCGGATCGAAGCCGCGCTCGCGGTCCTCGGTGCGCAGGGTCTCCGCCTCGGCGCGGGTCGTCACGTGGACGGTGCGGACGGCGACGCGCCGGCCCGCCGCGAGGAGCTGGACCGGGTTGCCCTCGTCGTCGGTGGTGAAGCCCGCGCCGACGACGGGGTGGCGGGAGATCACCCGCGCCATGGCCTCGGACAGCGCGTCGGCGTTCAGGGTCCGGTCGAAGGTGAAATAGCTCTGGGCGACGTAGTGCCCGGCGGTGCCACCCAGTTGGGACTGGAAGTACAGGCCCCGCTGGAGCGGGGTGACCGGTGCCGTGCGCTCGGCCGTCGCGGACGCGTCCGCGATCCGCCGCAGGGCGGTCAGCCAGTGTCCGGTGATCGCGTCGGGGACGCCTTCGGCCAGGGTGAAACCGGCGTGCAGACGGCCGGTGGCCTCGTCCGTCCAGGCGTTGACCTCGACGGCGTACGGGCTGCTCGCGGGGGTGGCGTCGGTGATCCGCAGCGCCTCGGACTCGCTTCCCCGGCCGAGGTAGTTGAAGAGGATCTGCGGCCTGGCGGTCAGCAGCGGGGCCGTCTGCGGGTTGAGGTACCGGAGCTGCCCGTAGGCGACATGCCCGTCCTCGTCCGGCTGGCGTTCGGCGATCTCGCGCGCCGCGGCGACGGGGTCGGTGTGGGCGGTGAGGCGTACGGGGGCGATGGAGGTGAACCAGCCGACGGTACGGGAGTAGTCGTGGTGCTCCGCCGCCGGGACACGGCCGTGGCGCTCCAGGTCGACGGCGAGGTCGGTGGGCGTGGGCTGGACGCGGGTCAGAGCGGCGCGCAGGGCTCCGCACAGCAGCTCGGTGAGGCCGAGGCCGAGCGCGCCGGGCGCGGTGCGGGTCACCTGGTCGCTGACGTCGGGCGGCAGGGCGACGGTGGTCCTTCTGAGGCCCTGGACGGCGGGCAGGAGGTCCGGGGCCCGGAGGGTGGTGATCCAGTGCCCGAGGTCGTCGGCCTTCTCGGCGGCGCGTACCGCGAGCGCCTCGGCGTAGGCGGCGTAGCCGGTGGTCGGCGGCGGCAGCGCGGCTCCGCCCAGGGCGGTGGCCAGGTCGTCGAGGAGGACGAGCCAGGACACCGCGTCCACGGCGAGGTGGTGGACGGTGACGACCAGGGTGCGGCTCGCCGCGAGCCAGGAGAACGCGACGACCTCTCCGGCCTCGGGGTCGAGGCGGCGGGCCGCCGTGTTCGCGGCGGCCGTGGCGGCGGCGGTGCGCTCCGGCACGACGACCGCCGCGCGGGGCGCTTCGGTGCGCAGGGACCACACGCCGTGCTCGACGCGCAGGCGCAGACGCAGGGCCGGGTGTGCGGCCACGACGGCGTCGGCCGCGCGCCGGATGTCGGCGAGGCCGACGCCCTCCGCGACCGGCACCGCCCTGGCCTGGGCGAATCCGGTGAGCGGGGTGCCCAGCTCGCGCTGGCGCAGGATGATCGGCGTGAGCGGCAGCGGGCCGTCCTCGCTGCGGGCGGGTGCCGGCGGCTCCGGCTGCGGGGCACGCGTGGCCAGATGGGCGGCGAGCGCGCGCGGCGTCCGGAGCAGGAACACGTCACGGGGCGCGATCGTCAGGCCGAGCGCCCGCGCGCGGTTGATCACGGTGATGGCGACGATGCTGTCGCCGCCCGCGCCGAAGAAGTCCGTGTCGGCGTCGACGGTCGTGCCGGGCAGCGCCTCGGTGAAGATGCCGGTCAGGGCGGTGAGCGCGGGTGCGCCGGTGGCGTCCGGTGCGGTCCCGCGGCTCCGGGCGTCCTGTCGGGCCGCCCGCGCGGCGTGCTCGGTGAGGGCCTTGCGGTCCAGTTTGCCGTTGACGGTCAGCGGCAGCGCGTCGAGGGGCAGCACCCGGCCCGGCACCATGTGCGCGGGCAGCCGGGCGGCGAGTCGGGTGACGAGGTCGGCGGGCGGGTCGCCGACGACGTGGACGACGAGGTGGTCCCCGCTGTCGGCCACGGTGACGGCCGCGTCGACGACGCCGTTCACCTCCCGTACCGCGTTCTCGACCTCGCCCGGTTCGATACGGAATCCCTTGAGCTGCACCTGGTCGTCGGCGCGGCCGGCGAACTCCAGCTCGCCGGCCGGCGTCCGGCGGGCGAGATCGCCCGTGTGGTACATGCGGGAGCCGTCCGCCGCGAACGGGTTCGCCACGAAGCGGCCGGCGGTGAGTCCGGGGCGCCCCAGGTAGCCGAGGGCCAGTTGGCCGCCCGCGACGTAGACGGCGCCCACCCGGCCCGGCGGGACCGGCCGCAGCCGGTCGTCGAGCACATGGACGGTCAGACCGGGGATCGGTCCGCCGATGGGGCTGACGTCGCCGCGCCGGGCGAAGTCCTCGTCCGTCAGGACCCGGTGGGTGACGTGGACGGTGGTCTCGGTGATGCCGTACATGTTGACCAGCTCGGGCGACGTCGTCCCGTGCCGCTCCACCCAGCCGCGCAGCCGCCCGAGGTCGAGGGCCTCGCCGCCGAAGACGATGCGGCGCAGCGTCGTGACCGGCCGCTCGGCGCGCAGGTCGGCCTCGATGAAGCGGTGGAAGGCGGACGGGGTCTGGTTGAGCACGGTCACGCCGCGTTCCCGGACCAGCCGGTGGAAGTCGACCGGCGACCGGGTCAGCGCGTACTCCGGTACGAGCAGTTCGCCGCCGTGCGCGAGCGCGCCCCACAGCTCCCAGACGGCGAAGTCGAAGGAGAAGGAGTGGAACTGGACCCAGACGTCGTCGGGGCCGAACGCCATGTCCGCGCGGGTGTTGGCGAGGAGCGTCGTCACGGCGGAGTGCGGGACGAGGACGCCCTTGGGGCGGCCGGTGGAGCCGGAGGTATAGATGACGTACGCCGGGTCTCCGGGACGGACGGCGGGCGGCCGGGCAGCCGGTCCACCGTCCTCGGGCCGGTCCGCGGGCGGGAGTTCGTCGCCCTGGACGAGGACGCGGGCCGCCACGCCCGCGCTGTCCAGCAGCCGGGTGAAGCGGTCGCGTTGCTCCCGGTCCACGAGCACGACCTGCGGGGCGGCGTCGGCGAGGATGTACGCGAGCCGCTCGTCCGGGTAGGCGAGGTCCAGGGGGACGTACGCGCCTCCGGCGGTGACGGCGGCGACCAGGGCGACGACCTGTTCCACGGAGCGCGGGACGGCGACGGCGACCCGTTGCCCGCGGCGGACGCCGGCGGCGCGCAGGGTCGCGGCCAACGCGTCCTTCGCGTCGGCCAGTTCGCCGTAGGTGAGGGAGTGGGTGCCGCCGTCCAGCCCGCACCGGGTGACGGCGGTGGCCGCGGGATCGCGGCGCGCGGCGGCGTCGAACAGCTCGCCGAGGGTGGTCGGCTCCTCCCGCACCGGGGGCCTGCCGGGCGCTTGGACCAGCGCGTCGACCGGGTCGTCGGGGCGGTCGAGCAGCCCGGTGAGAACCCGGACGAAGGTGTGCAGGATCGCCTCGGCGTCGGCGGGGCGCAGGAGTTCACCGTCGTGGATCAGGTTGAACCGCGAGCGGCCGTCCGGGTCGCGTTCGACGACGAGGGTCAACGGGTAGTGCGGTGCGCCCTCGTTGACGATGCCGGTGACGACAAGGGTGTCGTCCGGTCCGCGCAGCGCGGACACGTCGGCCGCGATGTCGAACACGACCAGGGTGTCGAACAGGGGTCCCGTCCCGCTCAGCCGGCCGATCCGGGCCAGGGAGACGTGCTGGTGGGCCAGGACGGCGCCCTGATGGAGCTTCACGGCGTGCAGCAGGTCAGCCGCCGTGTCGGTGGCGTTCCAGCGCGCCCGTACCGGGATCGTGTTGATGAAGAGGCCGACCATGTCGCGGATGCCGGGGACCTCGGCGTCGCGTCCGGAGACGGTGGAGCCGAAGACGACGTCCCTGCCGCCCAGGAGGCCGCCCAGGGTCACCGCCCACGCACTGTGCACGGCAACGCTCAGGGAGATTCCGGCCGAGCGCGCGGCCGCCTCGACGTCGTCGGTGAGGTCCGCCGCCACGTCCGCGAACCGTCCGGAGGGGATGTGGCCCTCGGCCACCAGGGAGGGACGGGGCAGCCCGGCCAGTTCCTCGCGCCACACCCGGTCGCTCTCGTCCTGGTCGCGTCCGGCGAGCCAGTCGACGTAGTCGCGGTAGCCGCCGAGCGGGTAGGCCGACCCCGGTGTGTGGTACTCGGTCAGCAGGGCGCGGAGCATCGGCGGTACCGACCAGCCGTCCGCGATGATGTGGTGCACCGTCTGGACCAGGGTCGTGCGGCCCGCGCCGGTGCGAATGAGCGTGAAGCGCATGAGGGGCCCGGCGGCGAGGTCGAAGCCGGCCCTGCGGTCCGCTTCCGCGAGGTCGCGGATCTCCTCGTCGGTGAGTCCGGGGCGGTCCAGGACGGTGAAGGGCGGGCGCTTGCCGGTCTCGAGGACGGAGACGACCCGGCCGTCGGCGAGGGCGGTGAAGCGGGCGGCGAGGTTGGGGTGGAGTGCGAGGAGCCGGGTTGCGGCCGCCTCCAGCCGTTCGGCGTCCACCTCGCCGTCCAGGCTCAGGAGTTGCTGCTCGACGTAGGCGCCGGTGGCTTCGTCGTCGAAGACGGAGTGGAAGTAGAGCCCCTCCTGGAGCGGGGTGAGCGGGAGGATGTCGTGCAGCGCGGGGCCGTCGAAGGCGTCGACGTCCGCCTGCGTCAGCGGCACCAGCGGGAAGTCGCTGGGGGTGTGGCCGCCTTCGTCGAGGGCGGCGAGTGCGGCGAGGGTGGAGCGGAAGTGGTCGCAGAGGGAGGTGATGTCGTCCTCGGTGAACACGCCCTCGGGCCAGGAGACGGTGGTGACCAGTTCGTGGGAGCCGCTCGCGCCGGGTTCGGCGATCGCGTTGAACTCCAGGGCGCGCGGCAGCCGCATCCGGGGGTCGCGCATCTCACCCAACTGGCCTACGTGTGCTGCGTGTTGCCAGTCGCCGGTCCTCTCCGCCGCGAACCGTCCCAGGTAGTTGAAGAGGACCTGCGGTGCGGGGCCGGCAGGCAGGTCGCCGCCGAGGTGGCGCAGGGCGCCGTAGGAGACGCCGTTGGCCGGCACGCGGGCGAGGTCCTCCTTGACGGCCTTGAGGGCGGCGGCGAGGTAGTCGGGGGCCGTGAGGTCGGGGGCCGTGCCGGGGTCCACGGTGACCGGGAAGAGCGTGGTGAACCAGCCCACGGTGCGGGAGAGTTCGGGTTCGAATCCGGCCGCCTCCGCGACGAAGCGGGCCTCGCGGCCGTGGCCTTCCAGTTCGATGTGGGCGAACGTCTGGTCCTGTCCACGGTCGCGGCGCCACCGGGCGAGGGCGACGGCGAGGGCGGTCAGCAGGACATCGTTGACGCCCGCGTGGAACTTCGCGGGAACCTCGCCGAGCAGTGCGGCCGTGGTCCCCGGTCCGACGGAGACGGTCCGGGTCCGCTCCCGCGCCACGGTGTCGGCCTCGGTGAGCGCGCGCCTGCCGAGCGGCGCGTCGGCGGCGGGCAGCGGGGCGGTGTAGTACGTACGGTCCGCGTCGAACGGGGTACGGCCGAGGAGCTGGGTCCAGCGGCGGAAAGAGGTCCCCACCGGGGGAAGCGCGACAGGCCGCCCCGCGGCGTGCAGGTTCCAGGCGGTGGCCAGGTCGTCCATGAGGATGCGCCAGGACACGCCGTCGATCACCACGTGGTGGGCGACCAGGACGAGTCGGCGGGCCGAGCGGCGCCAGACGGCGCGCAGCATGACGCCGTGGTCCGGGTCGAGTGCTGCGGTGGCGCGGGCGACGCATTCCTCCTGGGGGGCGTCGCTCTCCTCCCAGCAGCGGGGGGCCGTTCCGGCTTCGGGGATGTCGAAGCTCCAGCGTTCGCCGCGTACGAGCTTGGCGCGGAGCATGTCGTGCCGGGTGAGTACGGCGTCGAGGAGGGTGTCGAGCGCTTCGGCGGTCAGTGCGGCCGGGGTGGTGAGGACGACCGACTGGACGAAGCCGTCGATGGCGTCGGTGGTCTCGCCGAGCCACTGCACGATGGGCGGTCCCACGACGGTGCCGGTGGCGACGTCCCCGTGGTCCACGGCGACGGACTCCCGGCTCGCCACCGCCGCCAGCGCACCGACGACGGTGTTGGCGAAGATCTGGCGGGCCGTCACATGGAGGCCGGCGTCGCGCAGGGCGCCGAGCAGGGAGATCGCGAGGATGCTGTCGCCGCCGAGCCGGAAGAAGTCCTGGTCCACGCCGACGGCTTCCAGCCGCAGCACCGAGGCGACGGCTTCGCACACCAGGCGCTCGTTCTCCGTGGCGGGCGCGACGAGGTTCCCGGAGCCGACGGCGGGTTCGGGCAGCGCCCTCCGGTCGATCTTGCCGTTGGGCGTGAGCGGGAACTCGGGCAGGACGACGAGGTGGGCGGGGACCATGTGCTCGACCAGGTGGGCGGTCGCCCACGCCTTCACGTCGTCCGCGCCGAGGACCTGGTGGTCGCCGGAGGGGATGACGTAGCCGACGAGGTAGGTGCCGCCCGCCGCGTTCTTCTTCGCCACGACGCAGGTGTGCCGGACGCCGGGGTGTTCGGCGAGGCCGGCCTCGACGTCCTCCAGTTCCAGCCGCATGCCGCGGATCTTGACCTGGTTGTCGGCGCGGCCGAGGAAGTCCAGTGATCCGTCCGGGGCGTACCGTGCCAGGTCGCCGGTGCGGTAGAGCCGGGAGCCGTCCGAGGCGAACGGGTTGGCGACGAAGCGGGAAGCGGTGAGGCCGGGCGCGCTCGCGTATCCGCGTCCCAGCAGCAGCCCGCCGACGTATAGTTCGCCGCCGACGCCGACCGGCACCGGACGCAGCTCGTCGTCGAGTACGTAGAGCTGGGTGTTCGGGTTCGCTCTGCCGATCGACGTCGACAGGCGCTCGGCGGCGTCCCGGTAGATGACGTGGGAGACGCCGATGGTCGTCTCGGCGGGGCCGTAGCCGTGGTAGAGGGGGATGTCGAGGCGGTCGCGGAACCGCTCGTACAGCTCCGGGGTCAGCACCTCGCCTCCGCACCAGACGTGCCGCAGGCTGTCCAGGCGGCCGGAGTCGCCCACGATCTCCAGGAGGACGTCCAGCATCGACGAGACGAGGTAGGTGAAGGTGACGCGCTGTTCGGCGATGACGCCGAGCAGGTGGTGCGGGTCGCGCTCGCCGCCGGGCCGCAGGACCACGAGCCGGCCGCCGGTCACCAGCGGCAGGAGGATCTCGTTGACGGAGATGTCGAAGGAGAGCGGGGCCTTGAAGAGGGAGGCGTCGTCGGGGCCGAAGTGAAGGATCTCGCCGGACTGCCAGAGCAGGCGCTCGCTGATCGCCTCGTGCCGGATCATGGCCCCCTTGGGCCGCCCGGTGGAGCCGGAGGTGAACATCACGTAGGCCAGGGCGTCGCCGGGGAGGGCGGCGTCGGGGGCGTCGGCCGGGTGTGCGCCGTACTTCCAGTCGCCGAGGGCGACGGCGACGGCGTCCGGTTCCCCGGCGTCGGCCTTGCCGCTGGAGTTGAGCTGGAGCACGATCCGGGCGTCCTCGGCGACGGCGGCGCGGCGGGCTGCGGGCCACTGGGGATCGAGGGGGACGAACGCACCCCCGGCCCGGAGCACGGCGAGGAGGCCGACGACCATCTCGGCGGACCGGCCGAGCGAGATGCCGACGACCTGCTCGGGGGCGAGCCCGCGTTCGATCAGGTGGTGGGCCAACTGCGCGGAGAGTTCGGCGGTTTCGCGGTACGTCAGGGAGCGGTGCTCGTCGACGATCGCCACGGCGTCCGGCCGCAGCCGCGCCTGTTCGCGGAAGAGTTCCATGACGGTCGGCCGGACGCGGTCGGCCCGCGTGTCGTTCCAGCGGGCCAGTTCCTCGGCCCGCTGCCGGGGATCGGACGGGCCGATGGCGCCGAGGGGCCGGTCCGGGAAGTCGGCCAGGTCGTCCAGGGTCCGCTGGGCTTCGGCGGGATCGATGCCGGGCGGCACGGTGATGCGGAGGGTCCGCTCGTCGACCTCCCACCGCGGGGCGGTGCCGGAACCCTCCCGGACCCGGTCGAGGAGTTCGGGGAAGGGGGTGACGGGGGTGAGCTCCGTGCCCTGCGGGCCCGCGCCGGTCGCCCAGTACGCGAGCCCGGCGGCGCATGCCTCGACGAGGGTCCGGTCGCCGTGGTCTCCGGTCCGCCGCCGCAGGGCGGCCAGCCGGGTGGGGGACAGCTGTATGCCAGAAGCGCTCGGTTCCGCCATCGACGTCTCAGCATCCTTTCGCGGTCTGCACGTTGACCCGGCCGCTCGGCGGGGTCGCGCCTAACTTCCCTCTCGCCACGCACGCCACAGCCGGGCGTACTGCCCGCCCAGCGCGACCAGTTCGCCGTGTGTCCCCTCCTCCACCACACGTCCCTCGTCCAGCACGGCGATGCGGTCGGCGGCCATCGCCTGGGTCAGCCGGTGTGCCACGAACAGCGTGGTCCGGCCGGCACAGGCGGCGAGCACGGCCCGTTCCAGCTCGGCCGCGCCTTCGCTGCCGGCCTCCGCGGTCGACTCGTCGAGCACCACCACGGGCGACCGGCCGAGCACCAGCCGGGCCAGGGCGACCTGGGCGACCTTGGTGACGTCCAGGCGTTCGCCGCCCTCACCGACCGGGGTGTCCAGGCCGTCGGGGAGCTGTCCGGCCCACTCCCCCGCGCCGACCGTGCGCAGGGCCTCCATCAGCTCCTCGTCGCCGGCGAGCGGAGCGGCGAGCCGCAGGTCGTCGGCGAGCGGGCCGGAGAACACATGGGTCTCCTGGGTCAGGATGCTGACCAGGGCGCGGGCCCCGGCCTCGTCCAGACCCGCGAGGTCGTGCGCCCCGATGCGCACCGACCCGGCCTGCGGTCTCCCGATGCCCGCGATGAGCGCGGCCAGGGTGGACTTCCCCGCGCCGGTCGCGCCGACCAGGGCGAGCGAGCCCCCGGCCGGAATGGTCAGGGAGACCTCGCGCAGCACCGGTTCCTCGGCGCCGGGGTAGGTGAAGGTGACGTCCCGTACGGTGACCGGGTACGGCTCGACGCCGGGCGTGGCGACCGTGCCGTCGCCGACCAGCCGCTGTTCGGAGGGCTCGGAGAAGACCCCGACCAGGCGGGTCAGGCCGGACCCCGACTTCTGCGCCTCGTCGAAGGTGAACATGATGGCGCCCAGCGGGGTGAACAGCCGGTGGAACATCAGCGGGGCGGCCGACACCTCGCCCAGGGTGGCGGCGTCCGCCTCCAGCAGGGCGTATCCGACGACCAGGATCAGGACGAGTCCGATGAACTCGGCGCGGTTCTCCCGGCCGACGAAGCGGCCGAAGAAGCGGAAGACGTCGATGCCGAGGTTGCGCACCCGCCACGACTCGGTGGTGACCTTCTCGCGTACCGCGCCCTCCAGGCGGTAGGCCCGGACCGTGTCGATGCCGTTGAGTCCGCTGATCAGCGCCTGGGCGCGGTCGGCCTGGGCGATCCGCTGCTGCCGGTAGAGGGGCGCGGAGCGGGGCAGGTACCAGCGCAGGGCGAGCGCGTAGGCGGGCAGGGCGCCGGCTCCGGCGAGGCCGAGGCGCCAGTCGAGGCCGAACATGCCGACCGTCGCGATGACGACCAGGACGCCCGCCGAGAACACGGTGGGGATGGCCGACCTGATGCCCTTGGAGATGACGGCCACGTCGTCGCCGACGCGGGAGAGCACGTCCCCGCGGCCGACCTCCTCGACGCGTGCGCTGGGCATCCCCAGCACGGCGCGCACGGCTTGCTCGCGGAGCCGGGCGAGGAGTTCGGCGCCGAGCCTGCCGATCAGGAAGGTGGAGGCGGCGGTGGCCACCGCGCCGAGCAGCGCGGCGGCCACCATCAGCACGCCGACGGTGAGCAGGATCGAGCGTGACCCGCCTCCCGCCACCCCGTCGACGACGCGGCTGAGCAGGAGCACGGGGAGCACCTGGAGCGCGGCGGCGGCCACCGTGGTCAGGACGGTGGAGGCCGTCAGCCACGGGGTCCGGCGGCAGTGCGAGGCCACCCAGCGGGCGGCCTCGCCGCCGGTTGCCGTGCGCAGGGCCGCCGGGGCGACGGGGGTGTCGGTGACAGTCACTCGGAGACCGCTTCTCGCCGGGGTACGGGCCGTGGGGCGGCCATCGCTCACTTGGCCGACTCGACGAGTTCGTCGATCGCGTAGGGCAGGGAGAGCAGGGTGCCCTGCGACATCGCGGCGCCGATCGCGGGGCCCTCGCTGTCCAGCAGGTAGGAGACCTTGCCGTTCTTGACGGCCGGGAGGTTGGTGAACAGTTCGGACTTCTTGAGCGCGTCCGTGTCGGCCTTGTCGTTGATGACGAAGATGCGGTCGACGTCGATGAGGTCGATGCGCTCGGGCGAGAGCTCGGTGGAGAAGGCGCCACCCGCGACCTTGTCGATCTCGTTCTGGTAGGTGAAGCCGGTGCCCGTGATGAGGCGGCCGCGGACGTCGGTGGAGGTGAAGGCGGAGATCGAGTCCTTGTACCAGGACACCGCGACGGCCTTCTGTCCGACGAAACCGGGGTTGGCCTTCTTGGCTGCGTCGAGCTTGGTCTGGATGCCCTTGACCAGTTCGGCGCCCTCCTTCTCCTTGCCGAGCGCCTTGGCGATGTGCACCGCGTTGTCCTGCCACGGGGCACTGAAGAGTTCCTTCTCCCTCTTGGTGCGGCCGACGGTCGGGGCGATCTTGGAGAGCTTCTCGTAGGCCGCCTTGTCGACCTCGGAGTAGACCGCGATGATCAGGTCGGGGCGCAGGGAGGCGATCTTCTCGAAGTTGGGGCCGGCGTCGCCGTTCTTCATGACGACCTCGGGACGCGTGTCGCCCCAGTGGTCCTTCACCCAGGGCCACTGGGTGTTGATGTCGGGCGTCCGGCCGGCCGGGTTGGGGTACTGGTCGACCATGCCGACCGGCTTGGTGCCGAGCGCGAGGACGGCCTGGTCGTCGGTGTAGCCGACGGTGACGACCCGCTTCGGGGCCTGCTCGACCTCGGTGGATCCGAACGCGTGCTCCACGGTGACCGGAAACACTCCCCCGCCGGCGGCCGGAGCGTCGTCGTTCTTCCCCGCCTTCGCCGAGTCGTCGCCGCATCCCGCGAGGAGGCCGACGCCGAGGGTCGCGGCGGAGACGGCCGCGGCCAGCCGCCGCCACGGCTTCACAGACGTCGTTCGATGGAGAAGCATCGTCGGATCCCTTGCTCTAGCGCGGTCCACTGCGCCCCGGTACGGAGGCAGCCAGACTGTACCCCGATCAACTGAGGGCAGCCTAGCCTTACTGAATAAACTTTCCACCAATGAGGCCGAGTTGGTGCCTGACGACCGGTCAATCCGGTCACCGGGGCGGGGAATCGCCCTCGGCCCGCACGCCCGGTCCGACGTGCGCCCGGCCTATCGGCACGATGAGCGGCCGGTCGCCCACCGGATCGTCGACCACCCGGGCCCGCAGCCCGAACGCCTCGTACAGCAGCTCGGCGGTGACGACGTCCCGCGGATGCCCCTGCGCCAGGACCGCCCCCGCCCGCATGACGACGAGGTGGTCGCTGTAGCGGGTGGCCAGGTTGAGGTCGTGCAGGACCATGACCACGGTGCGGCCCGACTCGTGGAGATCGTCGACGAGGTCGAGTACGTCGATCGCGTGGGCCAGGTCCAGATAGGTGGTCGGCTCGTCGAGCAGCAGCAGGTCGGTGCCCTGCGCCAGGGTCATCGAGATCCATACCCGCTGGCGCTGCCCGCCGGACAGCGAGTCGACGGACCGCTCCGCGAGGTTCGCCACCCCGGTCATGGCCAGGGCGCGCCGCACCACGTCGGCGTCGTCCGACGACCACTGCCGCAGCCAGCTCTGGTGCGGATGGCGTCCGCGCGCGACGAGGTCGGCGACGGTCAGCCCGTCCGGGGCGACCGGCGCCTGCGGGAGCAGCCCGAGCTTCTTCGCCACGTCCCTGGTCCGGAGACGGCCGATGTCCTCACCGTCCAGGACGACGGTGCCTCCGGACGGCTTGAGCAGCCGGCTCAGGGTGCGCAACAGGGTGGACTTCCCACAGCCGTTGGGGCCGATGATCGTGGTGATCACTCCGGGCGGGATCGTCACGTCGAGGCCGTCGATGACCGTACGGTCGCCGTACCCGACGGTGATGCCCCTGGCGGCCAGCCGGGGAATGTCGTCCTTGACGTCCGCAGCGGTCCGTACGGTGAACTGAGCGGCCACGAGTCCCCCTTGTTGAGGTATGCCTTACTTCTACCATCTACCGGAGGTTCGCCCGCACCAGCAGGTAGACGAGGAACGGTCCGCCGATCACCGCGGTGACCACGCCGACCGGCAGCCCGATCGGCAGCGCCGCGCGGGCGACGAGGTCGGAACCGATCAGCAGCAGCGCGCCCACCAGGCCCGAGGCGGTCAACGGCGGTGTGGGCCACCGCCCCAGACGCATCGCCACCTGGGGGGCCACCAGTGCGACGAACGGGACCGGCCCGGCCGCGCTCACCCCCACCGCGGCCAGCAGGACGGCGCAGAGCAGCAGGACGCCCCGCACCCGGCCGAACCGTACGCCCAGCCCGGCCGCGACGTCGTCGCCGAGGTGCATCGGCTTGAACGGGAAGGCCACCAGGGCGACGGCGACCAGCAGGACGAGCGTGCACCAGAACGCCACCCGGACCTCGTCCCAGGACCGGTTGTCCAGCGAACCGACCAGCCACACCTGGGCGCGGGCCACGTCGCGGATGTCGGCCGAGACCAGCAGCCATGTCGTGATCGCCTGCATCATCGCGGTGACCGAGATGCCGATCAGGATGAGCCGGAAACCGTCGATCCCGCGCCGCCAGGCGAGGAGGTACACCAGCAGCCCCGTGCCGAGCCCGCCCAGCAGGGCGGCGGAGGGCAGCCCGACCGAGCCCGCCACCGCCGTGGCGGTCCCGCCCGTCGCGGTCACCAGGAACACCGCGACGGCGCCGGCCCCGGCGGTGATCCCCAGGATGTCGGGGCTGGCGAGCGGGTTGCGCGCCACGGACTGGGTGATGGCCCCGGACACGCCCAGGGCGACGCCCACGATCAGACCGGCCAGCGCGCGGGGCAGACGGAGATCCATGATCACGAACTCGTCGACCTGCTCCCCCTGCCCGAAGAGGGTGGCGATGACACGGGTGAGACCGATGGGGAAGTCCCCGACGCCGATCGAGAGGCAGAAGACCAGGAAGGCCGCCGCCGCGAGGACCAGGGTGACCAGCACCAGCCAGGGCCGCCAGACGAACGACACCTTTCCGAGCCGTACGCCCGGCGGCATCGACGCCTGCTCCGCCTCGGTCCCGCTCAGGGGCGGCAGTACCTGTTCCCGGCTCTCGTGGACCTGCTTCATGCCGTGCTCCTGAACTTGCCCCGCCACACCAGGACCGCGAAGAAGGGCGCCCCGAGGAGGGCGACCACGACGCCCGACTCCAGCTCACCCGGCCGTACCAGCAGCCGGCCCACGATGTCGCACACCAGCAGGACCACGGCGCCGAGCAGCCCGGCGCACGGCACCAGCCAGCGGTAGTCCGGGCCGGTGAGGCGGCGGGCCAGGTGGGCCACCATGAGCCCGAGGAAGGCGATGGGGCCGCAGGCCGCGGTGGCCGCCCCCGCCAGCAGGGTGACGGCGGCGATGCCGAGGGTCCGGCTCACCGCGATGTTCACGCCCAGGGCCCGCGCCACGTCCTCGCCCAGGTTGAGCAGGTTGAGGGCGGGCAGGGTGATCAGCGCCAGGACCAGTCCGACGGCCACGAAGCCGCTCACCGGCCGGATGACGTCGAATCCGACGCCGGCCACGGAGCCGGCGTTCCAGAACCGCAGGGCGTTCAGCGACTCCTTGTCGGAGAGCGCCACCGCCGTGGTCATCGCCGCGAGGAACACCGTGACGCCCTGTCCCGCCAGTGCGAGGGTCAACGGGTTGCCCGCGCCCCTGCCGACGCTCGCCAGGCCGAAGACCAGGACACCGGCGAGACCGGCGCCCACGAAGGCGAACCAGACGTAGTGGAACGGGTCGGTGAACCCGAACACGGCGATCACCGACACCACGGCGAAGGAGGCTCCGGCGTTCACCCCCAGCAGTCCCGTGTCGGCGACGGGGTTGCGCGTGTACCCCTGGATCAGCGCCCCGCCGACGCCGAGCGCCAGCCCCGCCACGATCGCGAGGACGGTACGGGGCACCCGCACGGTCTGCACGATGAGGCGGATCTCGGTGAGCCTCCGGTCGGGTTCGGGGTCCGCGAACATCCCGTGCCAGACCTCGCCGGGGCTCAACGACCTTGCTCCGACGGTCAACGAGAGAGCCGCCGCGATCACCAGCACGGCCGCGAGGACGCCCAGACCGGCCACCCGCCGTCCGCGGGTGTCCGTCGTCCCGCCGGGCGCGGGGCGGTCCACCTCAGTCGTCACCATGTCGAGGAACGATATCCCTTTGATCAGAACGGCCGTGCCGCCCGTCCGGCAGGTCACCGGGCGGGCGGGACGTCCGTCGTGCCGCCCGTCCGGTCAGGCCCCGGCGGGCACTTCCCGGCCGGCGCCCGCGGCCACCGGCCCCGACTCGTCGGAGGTGGATTTGACCCGGCGGCCGAGCAGGGAGTCCAGGATCTCCCCGACCCGTATCGCGGTGTTGGAGAGCAGCGACGTGGTGATGCCGTGCGTGTGCTCCGTACCGCCCTGGAGATAGATGCCGCAGCGCACGCCGGGGCCGGTCGCGATCCGGTAGTCGCGCTCCACACGGACGCGGCCGGTGTCGTCGCGCAGGCAGTGCTCGCCCACCTCGCCGAGCACGCCGAGCGGGTCGGCGGGGCTGTAGCCGGTGGCGAACACCACGACGTCGGCGTCGAGTTCCGTCTCCTCGTCGGTCACCAGGGACTTCACGGTGGCGCGGACACCGTCGGGCCGCTCCGCCACTCCGGTGACGCGGGACACGTTGAGGAAGCGCAGCCGTTCCGCGCCCAGGACCTTCTCCCGGTACATCTGACGGTAGAGGTCGTCGATCAGGTCGATGTCCACCACGGAGTAGTTGGTGTTGGCGTGGTAGGCCATCAGACTGTTCTTGACCGCCTCGGGTGCGGCGAAGTAGTCGTCGACCGCCTCGGGGTCGAAGATCCGGTTGGCGAAGGCGCTGTCGTCGGCGGGGCTGTAGCCGTACCGGGAGAAGACGGCGCAGACCTCGGCGTCCGGAAAGCGGCGGTGCAGGTAGGCGACGTTCTCGGCGGCGCTCTGGCCTGCGCCGACGACGACGAACCGCGAGGGCGAGGAGCCGTCCAGGGCATCGACCTTCCGCAGCAGGTCGGAGTTGTGCCAGACGCGCTCGCCCCGCTCCACGCCCTCGGGCATGAGGGGGCGCAGCCCGGTCCCGATGACGAGGTTGCGGGCGCGGTGGACCGCGATCTCGCCACCGGAGCGGACGGTCACGTCGAGGTACTCCACGGTGCCGTCGTGGACGAACGGGGTGACGCCGATGACTTCGTGGCCGTAGGAGACCTGGTCGTCGACCTTGGCCGCGGCCCACTCGAAGTAGTCGTGGAACTCCACCCGCAGTGGGAAGAGGTTCTTGTGGTTGATGAAGTCGATCAGCCGGCCCTTGCTCTGCAGGTAGCACAGGAAGCTGAACTCGCTGGCCGGATTCCGGAGCGTCACCAGGTCCTTGAGGAAGGACACCTGCATGGTGGCGTCGTCGATGAGCATGCCGCGGTGCCAGCCGAAGCCCGACTGCTGCTCGAAGAAGTGAGCGGTGACCGAATCCTGCCTGCCGACTGTGCTGTTGTGCTCGCCGAGCGCGATCGCCAAGGCCACATTGGACGGGCCGAAGCCGATGCCGATGAGGTCGTGGACCGGTGGTGTGCCGCCAGGAAGAACCTGTGACATGTCACTCCCATCGTCCGGAAGATCCGCCTGTCAGGCGTGAGGGGAAGATACGGAAGGCGGGCATGCCGACGAAGCGGACACCCGAACTTAGGTGAGCCTAAGCTTGTCAACTCGCCTTGTCGATAGGGCATAACGGGCAACGTGTCGCTGACGGATGATCAACTCCGGCTGGAAATGGGTGCTTCCGTCGAAACATCGACACACACAGGGGCGGCGGACCCCGGCCGCAGGGGGGCGCGTCGTCCGGGCCGGGCACCGGCAGGACCGCCGGCCCGCCGATCATTGGCGCGAACAGACCTGTACACCGCCGGTACGGACCGCACCTCAGCGGCGCCCGACCTGACGCCGGGGCACGGGTGCGGCCACCTGGACGGGCTCCACCTGGCCGACGGCGATGTTGAACGTGCCGTCGGAGCGCTCGACCCGGCCGGTGACGAGGACGGCGGGGGCGTCGATGAGGGTGGGGTGGCAGCGGTCCCAGATGTGCGGGGCGAAGACGAGGTTGACCATGCCGGTCTCGTCCTCGATCGCCCCGAAGGCCACGCCGTGCGCGGTCGGGGGGCGTTGGAGGTACTTCGGCAGCCCGCCGATCCGGACCTCCGCCCGGTCGCGGAGCGTGCGGGCGGAGGCCGCGGGGAGCGCCCCCAGACGGTCCAGGTGGGGGCGGATGTGGTGGACGGGGTGGGCGGTGGCGCTGGCTCCGGTGACGGTGAGGTCGGCGGTGGTCTCCTCGGCGGCGGTCATCGCGGCGAGTTCGGGTGCGGTCGCGGGGGTGGCGAGTCCGGGGAGCGGCGGCTGGCGCGTCCGGCCGGGCGCGGTGCCGGCGGTCCACAGGGCGGTACGGCGATGCCCGCCCAGGCCGTCGAGCGCGCCGGCGGTGGCCAGTTGCTCCAGGATCCGGGCGGGCAGCCGCGTGCGGGCGGCGAAGTCGTCCAGGTCCGCGAACGGCCGTTCCGCCCGGAGGGCGACGATCTCCTCGGCGGCCTCTTCCCCGAGGCCGGTGACGCTGGTCAGACCGCGGCGGATCGCCGGGGGAACCGTGGCGGACCTCGGGCCGGGCCCGCCGGGTCGCGTACCGGGGCCGTCGTACGCCGGGCGGGGCGCGGAGCCGGGTGCCGGGCCGGGTTCGAGGGTGGCGTGGACGCCGGAGGTCCGGACGCCGGGGCCCCGGACGGTGATGCCGTGGCGTTCCGCGTCGCCGATGAGGGTCTGGGTGTCGTAGAAGCCCATCGGCTGGTGCGCCATGATCCCCGCGATGAGCGCGGCGGGATGGTGGAGCTTGATCCAGGCGCCGGCATAGATGAGCCCGGCCATGGACTGGGCGTGGGACTGCGGGAACCCGTAGTCGGAGAAGGCTTCGATCATCGACGCGATCCGCTCGGCGGCGGCCGGGGGGATGCCGCGTCCCGCCATGCCGGTCAGCAGCCGGCCGCGCATCGCGGCCACCTTCTCCGGGGCGTGCTTGGCCGCCATCGCCTTCCTGAGCCGGTCGGCCTCGCCGGGGGTGAACCCCGCACAGTCGATGGCGAGTTGCATGGCCTGCTCCTGCCAGAGCGCGACGCCGAGGGTCGGCTCCAGCGCCGCCTTCGCGAGCGGGTGGGGGTAGGTCACCGGCTCCTCGCCGCGCCGGCGGCGGAGCAGCGGGTGCTTGCTGCCGGCCTGGATGGGGCCGGGGCGGATGATGGAGGCGGCGACGGCCAGGTCCTCGAACTTCGTCGGCCGCAGGAGGGGCAGGGTGGAGATCTGGGCGCGGGACTCGACCTGGAAGACGCCGATCGTGTCCCCCCGGGCGATCATCGCGTAGACCTCGGGGTCGTCCCGGGGGATGGACGTGAGGTCGTGACGGACGCCGTGGTACGCGTGGATGAGGTCGCAGGCGGTGTGCAGGGCGGACAGCATGCCGAGACCCAGCAGGTCGATCTTGATCAGTCCGGCGGCGGCGACGTCGTCCTTGTCGCCCTGGAGGACGCTGCGGCCCTCGGCGGTCGCCCACTCCACGGGCATGATCTCGCCGATGGGCTGCCGGGTGAGGACCATGCCGCCCGAGTGCACCCCGAGATGCCTCGGGAGCGTGTGGAGCTGGGCGGCGAGCGCGCGAACGTCGTCGGGGAGGGCCGTCTCGGGGCCGGGCGGGGCGTGGTGGATGTGCCGGGTCATCTCACGGATCTGCGCCTCGGGGTGGCCGAGGGCGCGGGCGGCGTCCCGGATGGCGAGCCGGGGCTTGTACGTGATCATGTTGGCGACCTGGGCGGCGTGCCGACGGCCGTAGCGGGTGTAGACGTACTGGATGACCTCCTCGCGGCGTCCGGACTCCAGGTCGAGGTCGATGTCCGGCGGGCCGGCCTTCTCCACGGACAGGAAACGCTCGAAGAGCAGGCCGTGCCGGAGCGGGTCGACGGCGGTGATGCCGAGGACGTAGCAGATCACGCTGCTGGCGGCGGAGCCCCGGCCCTGGCACCAGATTCCCTGTTCGGCGGCGTGCCGGACGATGTCGTGGACGATCAGGAAGTAGCCCGCGAGCCCGAGATCGGCGACGAGGCCGAGTTCATGGTCGAGCTGCCGCCATGCCGTGTCCGCCCGCCGGTCGGTGCGCGGGCCGTAGCGGCCGGCGCAGGCGGCCTCCGCGCTCTCCCGCAGCCACGAGTCCTGCGTATACCCCTCGGGTACGGCGAACTCCGGTAGTTCGGGCCGCAGTTCGCCGAGGTCGAGCACACAGGCGCGGCCCAGTTCGACGGTGGCGTCCGCGACGCCGGGGTAACGCGACAGGAACGCCGCCCGCTCGGACCGGGGTCGCAGATGGGCGGTCGGGGCGGCCATCAGGTGTCCGGCGGCCCGGTCCAGGGTCTCGCGTCGGCGCAGGGCGGTGAGCGCCTGCGCCACACGGGCCTGGCGGGGGGCTGCGTAGTGCACGGCACCGGTCGTGATCACGGGCACGCCGACGCGGCGGGCGGCCACCCAGGCCGCGTCGGCGGCGACCGAGTCCTCCGGGAGCCGGTGGTCGACCAGTTCGGCGTACGTACCGCTGGTGCCGAAGACGTCGGTGAGCCGGGCGAGCCGGTGGGCGACGGCGGCGACGTCGCACCGGTCCGTGTCCGGCGGGGGGCAGCCGGGCAGGACGGCCCACTGTCCGGCGGCGGCCGCCCGCGCCACCTCGTCCAGGTCGTAGACCGGGGCGTTCTTGGAGCCGGCGAGCTGCGCGGCGGTGATCACCGCCGAGAGCAGCCGGAACCCCTCCACCGTGCGGGCGAGCACCACCGGTGTGCCCAGGACGGGGTCGCCGAGGGTGAGTTCGGCGCCGTGGACGGCACCGATCCCGTGTTCGCGCGCGGCGGCGTGCAGCCGGCGCGCGGCGTGCAGACCGTCCACGTCCGTGACCGCCAGGACGCCGATGCCGAGCCGGGCTGCCTCGGCGGCCAGGCCCTCCGGTGGGCTCGCACCCCGGAGGAAGGAGAACGCGCTGTGCGCGTGGAGTTCGGCCCACTCCTCCTCCGGCCGGCCGGAGATGGGCAGGCGCAGGAGCTCACCCATAGTGGGCCTCCACCCACCACTCGCTCCGGTCGACGAGCAGCAGCCAGGCGTGCCCGTCGTCGGTGGTGACCTGCATCCGGGCGATCCGCCGTCCGCCGTCCCGCGCCCACCACCGCTCCAGCACCGGCCAGGGCCCGGCCCACCCGTTCACCCCGGCCGGGCGGCGTCCGTGGACGGAGAGGACCGCGGGCTCGGCCGACAGCTCCAGCCGGCCGGCCACGCCGACCGGCGCGCCGTCGGAGCCGGTCAGCCGGGCCGGACGCCGTACCGGGTAGACGGCGGCCGGGTGCGGGGCGGGCAGCCGTCCCGGCCACGGGCCGTTCGCGGCACCGTCGTCCTCGGGGACGTCGCCGACCGGGACCAGCCGGATCCGGTCGCCCGGTCCCCGGCCGCCGGCCTCGATGATCCGCGTGACCGCCCGGTGCCCGAGCACCGCCTGCACCCGGGCGGCGGCCCGCTCCACCTCCACCGGGGTGTCCCGCTCCCCGTCGAACGCGCCCTGCGAGCCGGTGTCCGGAGTGATCCCGTCGGGGCGCAGGACGAGCCGCCGGATTCCCGGCTCCCCGCCGCCGGCGTCCAGCAGGCCGGCCTCGGACCAGGCGGTCAGGACGCCGCGTACGCGCTCGGCCACCGCCCGGGAGGAGAGCCGCCCCTCGTGGCGGAAGATCCGCGTCAGCGTCCGGCCGTCGGCCGTTTCGGCCTCGGCCTCGATCCGCCCGCACACCACGCCCGCCGCCGCCAGGCGCGCGTGCAGTTCATCCGCGAGCGCGACCGCCACGAACACGACCGCGTCCAGCTGCTCCTCGGCGGTCTCGAACAGCCGTCGCACCGTGTGGTCGCGGGCGGCGGCCCGTACGGACACGGGCCGGGCCGACTCCCCGCGGGCGACGCGATGGGCGGCGACCCCCTCCGGACCGAGCCGTTCGGCGACGCGTCCCGCCGGCAGCCGGGCGAAGTCCCCGACGGTGCGGATGCCGAGCCGCTTCAGCAGTTCGGCCAGGCGGGGCACGCCCAGGACGCCCACCGGGTACGGGGCCAGGAACGCGGTGTCCCCGCCGGCCGGGACGATCACCCCGCCGTCGCGGCGGGCCGCGAGCGCCGCCGTGAAAGTGCTGTCGGCGATCCCGACCCGGGCCGGCAGCTCCCGTTCGGCGACGGCTTCCGCCAGCCGTACGGACAGCCGCCGCTCACCGCCCCAGTACCGTGCGGCCCCGCGCGCCGGGGCCGCGATCAGACCGGGGCGGATGACCTCCAGCCGGGGCGTCACCTCCGTCTCGACGTGGCGCACCACCTGTTCGAACATCCTCACCTCGGCGGCGAGGTCCCGTTCGACGATCCGCAGCGCGGGACAGCGGGCCTGCGCGGTCCGCAGCCGCATGCGCCGCCGGACCCCGGCCGCCCGCGCGGAGGGGGAGCACGCCACCACCGCGCCCCGGTGCACCACGGCCACCGGCGTACCGTCCCGCTCGCCGCACGCCAGCACGGGGAAGTCGGGCACCCAGACCACGACCACCCGTACGGCACCGGAGGCCCCGGTCATCCGACGACGCGGAGCTCGGCCCGCGCCCCGCTCGGCACGGTCTCCGCCGCCTCCCGCTCCACCACGCCCACCAGACCGTCCGGGCCGGGCAGCCACAGCTCGGCGCTCCGCGGGGCCGCGGCCGCGCCACGCCCGCCCGCCGTCACCGTCACCCGGCGGCCGCGCAGCAGCCCGTGCCCCCGGCCCACCCCGGCCCAGCCCACCGGCGCCACCCGGAGCTGCACGTCCGCGCCCGGCCAACGGCCCGCCGCCAGCAACACCGCTCCGCTGCGCCGCATCACCGCCCGCAGCCGCCGTACCGCCCGCTCCGGCACCCGTACCGAGGCGCCGACGAGCACCACCGGCACCGACTCCAGGAGGACGGCCAGGACCTGGGCCGCGCGTGGCCCCGGATCGTTCACCACCAGGCCGGTGGCCAGATCCAGCCCAGCCTGTGCCGCCGCCAGTCCACCCAGCTCCGGCACCCCCACAGCCGCCCATGCCATCGCATCCGCTGCCGCCAGAGCGGCCAGCGCCAGCAACAGGGGCAGGTCCCCGCCCGCACCTACAGCAGTACCAGGACGAATACCTCCTCCCGGGAGCAGGCCGGAGAGCGGCGACGCCACCGCACCGGTTTTCGCGCCCCGCTCCTCGACGACCTGCTGACCTGTCCACACTTGTCGATATTCGCTCGAACGTTCGAATATTTCAAGCCAGATCTATCGCGCTAGATCCACGAGATCCACCGGAGGTGCGGACAGGCGGCGCGACAGCGGCAGGCGGGGCGCTACGACCACGGTGGAACAGGACGGAAAGCATCCGGGCCCGGATGTGGGGCGGGGCCGGAGAGATTCTTCTCCGGCCCCGCCCCACATCCGGGCCCGTGGTGCCCCGGCGTCCCGCGTCCGTTCCGTACCGCGTTCAGATCCGCCCGCGTGCCAGCCGGGTGAGCGGGCCCATCGGAGGCTTGGCCGTCGAACGCCCGACGGCGAACGCCGCCCCGGCGACCCCGGCCACTCCGGCCGCGGCTCCGACGGCGACCGCCTTCCGGTGCTTGACGACGGTCCAGGCCGTACCGGCCGCGCTCGCGGCCTTGGCCGCGTTGGCGGCCACGGCCTGCTGACCGCTCTGGAGGCCGGCGGCGGCGGCACGGCCGACGCGCCGGGTGGTCTCACCGGCCGCCCGTACGCCCTCCGAGGCCGAGTCCTTGGCGCTCCCGGCCGCGGACCGCGCCTCGTCGCTCTTGGCCCGAGTCTGCTCACCGGCCTTCTCCGCGGTGGCGGTGGCCGTCTTGCCGGCCGAGGCGGCCGTCTTGCGAGCGGTGGCGGTCCGGCCCTTGCTCTGGGTGGAGTTCTTTGCGTCCTTGTCGTCAGTCATGGGCTCCTCCTTGCCGTGCGCGATGGGATGAAACCTGGATTCGGCGCGTTCAGGCGCCGTTGTGCGGAAGCAGCGAACCGAGCGGCCCGAGGTCGAGATTGAGGTCGTCCATCGTCAGCCCGTAGCGGTCGCACAGCTCGGTCATGCGTTCGTTCAAGATCATCAGGGTCATGCCGATCCGTTCCTCCTGGAGCTCGCTCAGGTCGCCCTGCTCGACGCGGTGGATCGCGGTGCGCTCCATGAGCTGGCGCAGCAACTCGACGATGGTGAGCACCAATTTGATGAGGTCCCGTTCCACGGTGTCCGGGTCGGTCTGCAGCCGCTGGGCCGCCGCCGAGGGACCGCGGCCGTCGTCCGGTTGCGCGGGGGCGAGCCCGAACGCGCGGGCCGCGGTGCGGGCCACCTCTTCGGCCGCCGTGGCGGCGGTGGTCCCCTCCGCGCTTCGCGCGCGGTCGTCCTCGTTCATCGTGTCCTTCTCCTCCCCGCTCTCCGGGGCGTGCCGCTCGTACGCCACCGGTGCCGGGCTCACCACGGCCCCGGCTCCTCACCGGTGATCGAGCGGATCACCGCTCGCAGATTGATGTGGACGAGATCCACGTCGGCGATGGACAGGACGAGGTCTCCCGTGAGCACGGCCCCGCCGTTCAGCAGCCGGTCCAGAAGGTCGATGAGGGCGACGGGCGGGCCGCTCCGGGGCTCGCTCTCCCCCAGAACACCGCCGATGAGGTCGGTGCTCATCGCGGGCCACCACCGTCCACGCCCTCCGCCACCATGGCGGTGGCGAACGAGTAGGGCGCCCACGGCCCGGTCACCTCGATCGACACGCCGGGGGCGCCGTCGGCCAGCGCGGCCAGCTCGCGGTGGAGTCCGGCCGCGTCCTCACGGGGTACGAGATAGGCCTCATTGGTCACGTTCACCCCGGCCCTGGCGGCGAGTTGCCCCTGCTGCGGGCGGTGCACCGCCCGCGACGACGCCACCCCCTCCGCCAGTCCCGCGGCGCGGGCGGCGAGATCGGAGGCCGCCTGGTAGACGTCCTGGCTGTCGCGCTGCTGCGCCTGGCGCCGCCGCAGGTAGGCGCGGCCCGCCCCGGCGCCGGACGGCGTCACGGCGGACGGCCCGGCGGGTGCTGCCGCGGCGGCCTCACGGGGATCGGCGTACACCTTCACGCCCAGCTCGACATGGCCCTCCAGGCGGCCCAACAGCTCCTGGAAGTCACTGCGTTGCCGGGCCAGCATGGCGGCCACCCGGAAGTCGTCCAGGTAGACCGTGGCCAGCCGCATCGGCAGGACGGCGGTCTCCGCGAACGCGGCGTCCACCACGGCGTGGTGGGCACGGGCCACGGCTTCGAGCCGGTCCAGGTCCTCCATCTGCGCGGTGAGCCCCTGCTCGCTGAACGCGTCCGCCGACACGGAGGAGACGAGCGCGCACAGCCCTCCCCCGACGACGGGGCGCAAGGGCCGGCCGTCCAGACCGGGCAGCCGCGTGGCGAGCCCGTCCAGGGCGGGGCCCTCGCGGCCGACCGCGTAGACGTAACTCATCTCCCCGGCGCCGCCCGCGTCCGGTGCACCGGCGGGGGTGTTCGGTCCGGTACTCATCGCTCCTCCTCCTGTCCGGACGGATCCGCCGGTGCCTCGGCCTCGGTGGCGCCCGGAAGCGCGGCCGCCGACCGCAGACGGGCCAGTTCGGCGCGCAGCCGCTCGTTCTCCTCCGCCAGCGCCTCGTTCCCGGCGCCTGCCCCGGCCCCGGGCGGGGGGCCGATCCCGGCACCGGACACGGTTCCCGCCTCCGTCTCACGCTCACGCGCTGCGGGGCGGGCCCGCGAGGAGAGCGAGGGGTCGTGCTCCCACCAGTCGATGCCCATCTCCTTGGCCTTGTCGACGGAGGCGACGAGCAGGCGGAGCTTGATGGTGAGCAGTTCGATGTCGAGCAGGTTGATCTGGATGTCACCGGCGATGACGATCCCCTTGTCGAGCACCCTTTCCAGGATGTCGGCGAGGTTGGCCGACGAGCCCTGCTGCCCGCGTGCCGGGGCGGCCCCTCGGGGCGAGGCCGGCAGTCGGCCGGCGAGTGAATCGGACACGGTCTCTCACTCCTTTCCACGGGGTGTCGGTGGGCTGGTGCCGCTACGGCTCCGGGTGCGAGCCCGGCGGCCGGCCTCCGGGGGTGTGCCCGGGGGCCGGTCGCGGGCGGGTCCGCGAACGGGAAGGGTCACCGGTCGGCGGCCGCGCGGCGTCCGGAGCGGCGGGCCGGCCGCTCGTCCTCCGCTTCCTCCTCCTCGACCGCAGGCTCGGCGTCCTCGTCGTCCTCGTCGGCGTCCAGGTCGTCCTCGGCGTCCAGGTCGCCCTCGTCCGCCGGCTCCTCCGCCTCGTCCGCCGCTTCGAGATCCTCGTCGGCGTCGTCGTCGGCGAACCCCTCGTCCCGGGGCTCCTCGTCGTAGGCGGACTCCGCCGGCTCGTCGTCCTCGAGATCTTCGTCCTCGGAGTCTTCGTCCTCGGGCTCGTCGAGGTGTTCGTCCTCGGGCTCGTCGCCCTCGTCGCGGGGCTCGTCGTCCTCGTACGCGTCCTCGGGGGCGTCGTCCTCGGATGCGGCGCCCTCGTCCTCGCGCGCCTCCTCCTCGATCGCCTCGTCGTGGCTGACGACGACCTCCCCGTCGCGGATCTCGCCACGCCAGCTGTCGGTCGCCTCACCCCGCATCATGATGAACTTGCGGTAGAGCTTGAGGTCGAGCCGGGCGCGGCGGCCCTGGGCACGCCAGATGTTGCCGGTCTTCTCGAACAGCCCCTTGGGGAAGTACTCGAGGACCAGCAGGACGCGGGTGAGGTCGTCGGTGACGGCGTGGAAGGTGACCACGCCCTTCACCGTGCCCTTGGCGCCCTCGGTGGTCCAGGTGATCCGCTCGTCGGGTACCTGCTCGGTGACGTTCGCCTTCCAGCTGCGGGTGGACTTGGCGACCTTCACCTTCCAGTTGCTGGTGGTGTCGTCCGCCTTCTCCACACTCACGACGCCCTTGGCGAACGAGCTGAACTCCTGGAACTGGGTCCACTGGTCGTACGCCTCGCGGACCGGCACGCCGACGTCGATGTCCTCGACGATGGTGACGCTCTTCGACTTGCCCCCACCGGACTTGCGGCCCTTGCCGAACAATCCCTTGACCTTGTCCTTCACGGTGTCCTTGAGGTGGGAGGCGCCCGCGCTCAGGGCGGCCTGGCCGGGCGACTTCCCCTCACCGAACGCCTGGCCTCCCTTGGCCAGGCTCTTCAAGGCGCCGCCTCCGCCGCCCGGTTCCGCGAGCTTGGACACCGAGTCGCCGAGACGGTGGCCCAACTGGGTCACGGCGTGTTCGGCACGGGCCCGGAGATAGTTCTGCAGCTCGTCCTTGAGACGGTCGGTGGCCGGGTTCTTGACCACGTCGTCCTTGATGCCGCCGAGAGCGGATTCAGGCATCGTCGCCTCCACGGGCCTTGCGGGCACCGGAGGACGCGGTCTTGCGGGCGGCGCTGCCGCGCTTGCGCGCGGGAGCGGCCGACGTGCTTCCCTTCCCCGACCGGCCGGTGCCGGACGACGAGCGACTCTTGGACGCGGAAGGGGACTTGGAGTCGGAGGTGGCGGTCCTACGAGGGGCGCGCTTGGCCTTCCCGCTCCCGTCGGCGTCCTCGTCCGGGCCCGTGTCGTCGGCCTTCTTCGGTCGGTCGTCCTCGTCCGGCTCCCCGTCGTCGGCCTCGGGCCCGGCCCCCAGCGCCCGGGTGCGCTCCTGGAGGGAGTCCGCCAGGCTGCCGGCCCGCTGGGTGAGGGCCTTGGTGGCGGCCGACCTGGTGGCGTCCACCAGTTCCTTGCGTACCTGGTCGTTGAGCGATCCCAGGACCGGCGAGTCGGCCAGCATCCTGCCGATCTGCCGCGGGTCGAGGTCCATCTTCCTGCCGAGGAGGAACATCCCGAACCCCAGCGCGAGTTTGGCCTTCCTGGTACGCCCCAGCAGGTATCCCCCCACCAGAGCCGCGCCTATCTTGGCGTTCTTCGTCATGTGTGGTGCACCTCTGAATCTCTCCCCGCTCACGCGTGGTTGTGGCTGACGTTCACGGCCCCTGCCGTGTGCTGTTCCGGTACGCCTCGATCTCGTCGAGCCGGTCGAGCAGTTCGTCCTCCAGCCGGTCGAACTCCTCGTCGTCGATGAGTCCGTTGTTGAGGTCCTGCTCCAGCCGCGCGAGTCGGGCGCGTACCGGCTCGGGGTCGTAGTACTCCTGCTCCGCTGCCTGGACGACCTGGTCGAGAACCCAGACCGTTCCCCGTACGGGGGCCAGCGGCAGAGTCAGGATGCTGCTGATGAGGCCCATGGCGGACGGCTCACCTCCGCTCCCGGAAGCCGGACGGACAAGCCCGGCGGTCAGACGAAGCTGTACGGCGGCAGCGGGCCCGTCAGCGTCAACGTGTAGGCGTCGCCGCGCCGTTCGGCTTCCTGTTGGACCGCGGCCACGAATGCCTCGGTCTTGGCGCGGGGCACCAGGAAGGACAGATTGAGGAACTGCTGCGGGGCGGGCTCGGCGTGCGAGCTGCGCGTGGCGGCGTCCGTCAGCCGCTGGGCGACGTCCTCCGCCTCCCGCTGCCCGCGGGCGGTCACCTCGCGCGCCACCAGCTCTCCCAGGGCGATCCGGTCGTCATGGCTGCCTTGGGCCCGCGTGCGCTCGTTGAGCTGCCGGATCTCGTCGGACCCGGTCATGATCTCCCGCAGGAGGTCGTCCTCGTCCCGGCCGGCCTTGAGGTTGTACTCCACCTGGCCGTCCAGCTCCGCCAGTCGCTCCTGGTACGCGCCGGCCTCCCGCTCCAGCGCGGCGGTGACCTCGGTATCGCCGGGGCCCACCAGACCGAACCTCATCGGCAGGGTCGCGCCGCCCGCCATCAGCGCTTCCAGCACGTTCTGATGGGCCATCACATCACGCCGCTTGGCGCGGAGTCCGGGGGGCGCGTCGCTGACGACGGCGGCCAGCCGGTCGGTGCTCACGGCACGCAGCGCGGAGGGCGGGTCGCCCACGCCGTGCAGGCCCTCCAGCGGCAGCGGGTGGCCGGCTCCGGTGATGGCGTAAATGTACGTAGGCACCGTTACTCCTCGCCTCGCTGGGACTGACGGCTGGACGTGGTCTTACGGGCAGTGCGCTTGCGCGGCTGCTCCTCCTCGCGCTCGTCGCTCTTGCTCTGCAACGAATCGGTGAAAGCCTCGACGGCACCGCTGAGCGCGCCCTTGGACTTGCCCTTGGCGCCGCTCTCCGTCATGTCGCCGACGAGGTCGGTGAGCTGGCTGGGCGCCTTGCGGCCGGATTCCAGGTCGAGCCGGTTACAGGCTTCGGCGAACCTCAGATAGGTGTCGACACTCGCGACGACCACCCGGACGTCGATTTTGAGGATTTCGATACCGACCAGGGAGACACGGACGAATGCGTCGATGACGAGCCCGCGGTCGAGTATGAGCTCAAGAACGTCGTAGAGATTTCCCGAGCCGCTCCCACCGGACGTCGCATTGCTCTGTTGGACGAGGGACATGGGGAACTCCTTTCGGTGATCTTCTTCGATACCGCCTTTCGGCGGTCTCCGTTACGTCGGACGACGGAATGTCAGCGTCGATCGATCTGGCCCCAGGCATACCGGTGCAGTCGCTCGTAGGACAAAAGTGTTCCCTGGGGGTCGAGTTCGACCCGGTAGGAGGCCATCACACTCATGGTGTCCGGCACCCGCTCCAGCTCGACGACCTCCACATCGGCCGTCCAGCCGCTCTCGGTGGCCTTCACCGAGGAAACAGAACCCGGCTCGCACTGGAGCAATTCCGTGAGCTGCGCGGATGCCTGACGCATGGCAGTGGGAACGTCGACGCGCTTTCCGTCGCGCTCTTCATCGGTCTTCTTCTCGGTGCTCATCCTTCACCTGTCGCCGGGGATGACCGCTCACCGACCGGTCTCCGTCGTCCTTGGCTGACATCCGCATGCCCCTGCTATCCGGACGTATGCGCGAACGAAAGCAATCGATGACGGCGATTCCCGAATCCGGCGCCGGCCCCTTCCCTGCTGCGAGGTGGGGAGTTCGAGCCCCGCACCCGGCGGGATTCTCCTCGCCACGCGGGGTACGCGGGGCGGACAGTCCGTTCCCGAAGGAACCGAAGGAGTGGTCGGCCCATGGAGATCTCCGGACTCGTCAGCGCCCTGGTCATCGGTGCGGCGGTCGGCCTGCTGGGGCGACTCGTCCTGCCCGGCCGTCAGCACATCGGCGTCCTGTGGACGCTCGTCGTCGGCGTCGCCGCCGCGCTCCTGGGCTCGCTGCCGGCGTCCTTGCTGGGGGTGGGGGCCACACGGGGCGTCGACTGGATCGAGTGGCTCATCCAGGTCGTCCTGGCCGGTCTCGGCGTGGCCGGTCTCGACCGCGCCCTGGCCGGAACCGAGCGGAAGCCGCGCCTACGCGAGTGACGCGCGGTGGCCGGAGGGATCCCGGCCACCGCGCGGGAGCGGGCAGCGCCGTTCAGGGGGACCGCAGGTCGCTGGAGGGGCCCGTCCCACCCATGGCCCGGCGGTCCTCGTCGGACCAGGAGCGCGTGTCTCGGGGTTCGACGTAGGGCTCCTCGTACGGGGGGTGACCGCCCAGGATGGCGCGCTCGCGCGCCATCTCCGCGTCGAACTCCAGCCCCAGCAGGATCGCCAGGTTGGTGATCCACAGCCAGACCAGGAAGACGATGACGCCGGCCAGTGCCCCGTACGTCTTGTTGTACGAGCCGAAGTTGGCGACGTAGAAGGCGAATCCGGCGGAGGCCGCCATCCAGATCAGCAGCGCCAGCACACTCCCCACCGAGCCGAAGGCGAAGCCCCGCCCCTTGGCGTTCGGGGCCGCCCAGTACAGGACCGCCAGCATGACGGACACGCAGACGATCAGGACGGGCCACTTGGCGATCGACCAGACCAGCAGAGCGGTGTCGCCGACGCCCACCAGCGAACCGAGTTCACGGGCGATTCCTCCGCTCAGCACCACCATCAGGGCGCAGACCGCCGCCAGCACCATGAGCACCGATGTGAGCCCGACGCGGACCGGGAGCACCTTCCACAACGGCCGGCCCTCCGGCAGGTCGTAGACCGAGTTCGCCGCGCGCATGAAGGCCGCCACGTAGCCGGAGGCGACCCACAGCGATCCCAGCAGGCCGACGACCGCCAGCACCGAGCCGGTGCCGCCGCTGCCCTCGAGTTGGGTGATCGCGCTCTTGATCACGTCCTTGGCGGCTCCCGGCGCCAGCTTCTCGACGTTCTCCAGCGCCTTCTGCGTGGTCGACTCGCCCGCGATCCCGAGGAGCGAGACGAGCACGAGGAGGGCCGGGAAGAGCGACAGGATTCCGTAGTACGTGAGCCCGGCCGCCCGGTCGGTCAGCTCGTCCTGCCGGGCTTCCTTGGCCGTCCGTTTGAGGATCGCCCACCAGGACGCCCTGTGCAGGTCGGTCGGTGCGTCCGGCGCTTCGCGCTCCACCCGGTCACCGGGCCCGGCCGACCCCTCCTCGCCTCCCTCCCCCACCCGTTCCGTTCCTTCGCGGCTCCCCGGAACCTTTCCGTACGGGGAGCCCTGCTCGGTGCGCTGTTCGTCTGCCATGAACGGCGGCTACCCCGACCAGCGCCGTTATGCAGGTACGGGGCCTTTCGCCGGAGGCGCGGCGCGCTCCGTCCACGGGGGTCCGGGCCCCGAACGCCGACCGTTGTGCTCCTTTCGGGGCAAATGTAGGCGCATGTCGGCTCGGTGACGTCTCGTCACCGGGTGCGTGTGGCATTTCTGTAACCGCACCCCGATTAGTACGACAATCTCACCAATCAGGAGTCGTCATGTCGTCGTTCCCTCTCTCGCGCATCTCCGCCCGCCGCCTCGGCGCCGCCGCGGTCACCGCCGTCGCGGTCACCGGCCTCTCCCTCTCCGGCGCATCCACCGCTTCCGCCGCCCCCGGCGACCTCGGCGAGATCAAGATCCACAAGCCGGGCACGCCGAACAGCGACCCGCGTGACGAGGCCAAGATCTGCCGCTTCACCCTGGCGGCCGTCAACTTCGAGACCGTGGCACTGGTCAACATCACCGTCACCCCGCAGCCGGCCACCCCGACCCGTCCCACGCTCACCGCGGCCGTCGCTCTCACCGCGGGCCTGGGCAACACGCAGGAGTACTCGCTGCCCAACGGCCAGTACAAGGTGACCTGGACGTTCCCGGGCGGCACGCCCAAGGAGAAGCTCTTCACCGTCGACTGCCGCCCCACCGGAGGCGTGCCCGCGGGCGGCGGCGGTGTCCCGACCGTCGAGAGCAGCACCGCCGGGGACAGCGGCATGTCGCTCGGCACCACCTCGGCGCTGGCGGCCGGCGGCGTAGGCGTCCTCGGTCTCTTCCTCGCCCGCCGCTCCGCCCGCCGCCGCACGCATGGCGCCGCGTAACACGGTTCACCGTCGTCGGCGACGGCGGCGCGGACCGAGCCGCGCCACCCGTCTCACCATGACGCTGAGCGTCACCTTCTCGATCGTGGCCACCGTGGTCCAGGGGTGCGGAGCCTCCCCCGACCACGGTGCCGCGACCGCGTCGGCCCCCGGCGACGGAAAGGTGTCCCAGCAGGGTCCGCCGGGACGGGAGACGGACACGTCCCGCTCCCCGGCGGTTCCCTCCGGGGCCCCGGAGGGAAAGGAGACGGCGGCGAAGCCGGCGAGATCCGCGCCGGCGCCGCTCCCCCGCTCCCCGGCGACGAAGCTGTCGATCCCCGCCCTGTCCCTGGAAGCACCGGTCGTGGGGCTCCCCCTCGATCCGGCCGGCCATCCGGGGACACCCCCCATCAGCAAACCGAAACTGGTCGGCTGGCACGGTGACGGCCCGACGCCGGGCGAGAAGGGGACCGCGCTGGCGGTCGGGCACCGGGACACCCTGACCGGGCCCGCCGTGTTCCTCAACATCAGCATGCTGCGCCCGGGCAACACCGTCCGGGTCACCCGCGCCGACCGGCGCACCGCCGTCTTCACCGTCGACGCGGTCCGCACGTACCAGAAGAAGTCCTTCCCGGACAAGGAGGTGTACGGAGCGCGGGGACGGCCGGAGCTACGGCTCATCACCTGCGGCGGACGCTTCGACAAGAAGGCCGGCTACGCGGCCAACGTCGTCGTGTTCGCCCATCTCACCGATGTCGTGAAGGCATGAGAAGGGCACCCGCGGGTGCCCTTCTCGCGTACGGCGGCCACCGCGGAGGCCCCGGACCCGCACGGGCCTGCCACCCCGCGGGCGGGCGCACCGGGTCGGGACACGGAACCCCGCTCCGCCGCGACAGGCGGCACGCCCGTCCGGCCGCGCACCCGAATGGCGTACGCGATGGAGCAGGCGCAGAGTGAGGAGAGGGGCCCGAACGGGCCGATCGGCGGCCCGTGCAACGACTCTCTGTGAGGCGGACATGGCCGACATCGACACCCGGAGCGACAGCAGGGCGACCGGCGGGCGGTCCGGAGGACCAGGTGCCCGAGGGAAGACGACGATCAGCGACAACGTCGTCTCCACCATCGCCGGCATCGCGATACGCGAGACCGACGGCGTCCACTCCGTGGGGCGGGGAGCGTCCAAGGCGCTCGGCGCCGTCACCGGGCGCAGGTCCGGCGCCTCCGGCGCGCGCCGCGCCGTCAAGGTGGAGGTGGGCGAGAAGCAGGCCGCGATCGACGTGGACATCGAGGTCGAGTACGGCATCCCGATCCACGAACTCGCCGACCGCGTCCGGACCCACGTCACCGACGCCGTGGAGACGATGACGGGGCTGGAGGTCGTCGAGATCAACATCGTCGTCTTCGATGTCCACATCCCCGGCGACGACGATTCCGACGAGGACGGCGAAGACCATGCGGACGGGGGCACCCCTCGCGTGCGGTGAGGGAATCCTCCCCCCGGACCAGGACGGGCCGCACGGGCCGAACGGGCACGACGGCCGCCCTCACGGCGGGTCCGGAGCGCCGCTCCGCCCACTCCTGGGGCGGCCGTGTCCCGCCGCGGGCTCCCGGCCCCGGCCCGATCGCCTCATCCACCTGAGCGGCGGAGCGGTCCGCCGCTTTCCGGCCCGCAGCCGTGGCGCTCGCTCCCCCGGCGGCCCCGGCCCTCCCCGTCCGGCCCGGCAGCCTCCCGTACGCGCCCCCGCCCTGCGCGTGGTCGCCGGGGTCCGGAGGGTCCGGTTGCGTGGTGCGGTACGCGGCCCGACGCGGCCCGACGGTGGGCGGGAGACCACCGGCCGTGCGGTGCCACGGCCCAGGCCGGTGAACGAGCGAGCCGAAACAGGTGAACGAGCGAGGAGGGACGATGCGCGACAGTCCGGACGCGCGCAGGACACGCCGCGCTTCCGCCCGTCCGCTGGAGGGGCGGGTCGCGGTCGTCACCGGCGCCGCGCGCGGTGTCGGCAAGGCGCTCACCCGGAGCCTCTCCGAGGCCGGTATGCGGGTCGCGCTGCTGGGGCGGGAGAGGGCGACCCTGCGGGAGGCCGCCGAGTCCCTTCCCGGCCCGAGCCTCTGTATCGAGTGCGATGTCACCGACCGCGCGGCGCTCGCGGACGCCGCGCGGTCGGTGGAAGCCGGTCTCGGGCCCGCCTCGGTGGTGGTGGCGAACGCGGGTATCGCGGTGAGCGGCCCGTTCGACCGTACGGATGCCGAACTCTGGCAACGTGTCATCGACGTCAACCTCACCGGCTCCGCCGACACCGCCCGCGCCTTTCTTCCCCAACTGACCCTCACTCGCGGGTACTTCCTCCAGATCGCCTCCACCGCGGCGTTCGGAGCGGCGCCCATGATGAGCGCCTACTGCGCGTCCAAGGCCGGCGCGGAGTCGTTCGCGCTCGCCCTGCGCGGAGAGGTCGAACCCGACGGGGTCCAGGTCGGCATCGCCTATCTGCACTGGACCGGTACCGACATGCTCACCGGCATCGACGACGACCCCGTCCTCGAAGCCCTGCGCCGCAACCAGCCCGGCCCGGCCCGCCGTATCCACCCACCCGCCCTGGTCGCCCAGTGGCTCACCCGGGGGGTCGCCCGCCGCGCCCCGCAGATCTACGCGCCGCCGTGGCTCCGCTGGTGCCAGCCGCTGCGGCCGCTCTTCCCCGCCCTCGTCGCGCGGGCCACCCGCCGCGAACTGCGGGCCCACCCCGGCGAGGAGATGTCCTCCCCCGTCCAGGTGCTGGGCGCCGGAGGCCGGGCCGACTGGGACTCCTTCCGGGCCTCCCGGCCCTCTCCCCCGCCCGACCGGTAGCCCGGAGGCCGGTCGCGGCCGGGCGGGACGGTCGGAAGGGGCGTACGGTCAGGGCCGCTCGCCCCGTGCGCGGGTGGTCTCGCCGGTCCGGTCCCGCCGGGCCAGCAGTCGCTGCGCGGCGGACAGCGCGCTCGTCGTGGCCCGCGTGGAGCGCAGGGCGGCCCGAGCGGCGTTGGCGCCCGGCGCGCCGTGCACCCCTCCTCCGGGATGGGCCGACGCGGAGGTCAGGTACAGCCCCTTCACGGGAGTTTCGGGACGGCCCGTTCCCGGCACCGGCCGGAAGACCAGTTGCTGGTGCATCGCGGCCGTGCCGCCGTTGATGGCCCCGCCCACCAGATTGGCGTCCTCGTTCTCCAAGGTCGTCGGGGCGAGGATCCGCCGGGCCCGGATCCGGCTGCGGAATCCGGGGGCGTACCGCTCCACCTGCCGTTCGATCCGGTCGGCCATCCGCTCCCGCTCCCCCGCGTCCCAGCCGCCGGTCAGCCCGGCCCCGCCCGCGTCACCCTTCACGGTGTGCGGCACATGGGTGTACGCCCACGCCGACTCGGTGTCCCGTGGCGACCGGGTCGCGTCCGCCGTGGTCATCTGCCCGAACAGCAGGAACGGCCGGTCCGGGATCAGACTCCGGGCGATCTGGGACGCGCAGCGGGTGAGTTCGTCGACCCCTTCGGCGAGGTGGACGGTCCCGGCCGCCGCGGCGGCCTCGCTGCTCCACGGAACGGGGCCGCCCAGCGCCCAGTCCACCTTGAAGGTGGCGAAGTCCCACTGGAAGCGCCGCATGTCGTCCAGGAGCCGGCCCGGCAGGTGCTCGGCGGCGACCAGTGCTCCGTAGAGGCTGGGCGCGGAGACGTCGGCCAGTACGGCCCGGCGGGCGGGGACCCCTTCCCCGGTCTCCGTACGGACGCCCACGGCACGGCCGCGGCGGACCACGATCTCGGTGACCCGCTGTCCGCAGCGGACGCTTCCGCCCCGGCGCCGCAACCGTCCGACCAGGGCGGCGGTGAGGGCTCCGGCACCGCCGACGGGGACGGGGAAGCCGTGGAACTGTCCCAGCATGGACATCAGCCAGCCGAAGCCGCCGCTGCCCGCCGCCTCGGGGGCCAGGTCGGCGTGCAGGGCGTTTCCCGCCAGCAGCAGCCGTCCGCCCTCCCCGGCGAACTCCTCCTCGCCCAGTCTGCGGACCGGGAGGACGAGGCTGCGGGCCAGCCGCAGCCCGCCCGCCGCCCGGAGCCGCGCGGCCAGCACGGTCCCGGCCCGGACGGGCGGGAAGGGCGAGAAGAGGGCGTCGACGATCCCCTCGCCCAGCCGGTCCCAGATGTGGCAGAGGCCCAGCCATGCCTCGCCGTCACCGGGCGCGAAACGGTCGAGGCCGTCGGCGGTCGCCGACCGGTCGCGGTCCAGTACCGCGCAGCTGCCGTCGAGCAGCGGGTGCGCGAGCACCCGCGGCGCGTGGCTCCAGCGAAGCCCGTCCTGGTGCAGATCCAGCCCGGCCAGCACCGGGGAGGCCGCGGCCAGCGGGTAGAAGGAGCTGAACAGGTCGTTGACGTACGCGGGGTGGACCCCATGGTCGCTGCGTACGGCACCGCCCGGCTCGTCCCGGGCTTCCAGCACCTCCACCGACCATCCGGCATCGGCGAGCAGGTTGGCCGCGACCAGGCCGTTCGGCCCGCTGCCGATCACGATCGCGTCGGCCATGGCAGTGTCTCCCTCCGTCCCGGCCGCCGGCACGCCCGTACCGGCCGGACCGTCCGTTCCCGGCGGGGATCCATGGTCAGCCGGCCTTCGCGGCGCGGCGTCCGCCCACTTCCGGTCCCGCCGGCGTCAGGCGTTCCGTCAGCCGGGCGAGGCGCGCCAGCATGGAGCGGTGGCGGATCTGGATCAGCGAGTCCAGCAGGACGTTGTGGAGGGTGCCGCCGACACCGCGCAGCGGGTGCTCGTCGACGGTCACGAGGGTCTTCTCGCCCCACGGCCGGATGTCCAGGGCGATCCGTGCCGACCCGAGTGCTCCGGCCTCGGCCTCCAACTCCAGCGCCCGCGGCTTCTCCACGCGCCGCACCACCGTGCGCCCGGTGAACTCCTTGGGCCCCAGACGCACGCTGTAGGTGATCGAGGAGCCCAGCTCGGGCCAGTCGCCCTGTTCCCGCCGGGTTCCGGAGGTGCCCACCACCCAGTTGCCGTACTGACGTTCGTCCTCGAGCACCGCCCATACGGCGGACGGCGGGCGCTCGATGAGATGGTGCCTGGCGGCCATGTTCTGCCTCGGTTCGTCGTCGATGCGTTCCGGACGCCGGGGAGCGACCACCGCCCCCGGCTCGAGCACTCACGGGACCGGGCCGGGACTCACCGGCTCACGGTCTCGGGTTCACCGGCTGTTCGGCTTCAGCTGTCGGATGCGTCCGTCGAGTTCGCGCCGGTAGAAGTCGATGAAGCCGTCGGGGTCGGGGCCGGCGTTCTGCATGACGAGCCGGTCGTAGCCCGCGTCGACGAACGGCTGGGCCACTTCGACGTACCGGTCCGGGTCCGTACCGCAGGCGAACTTCCCCAGGATGTCCTCCTCGCGGACGGTGGCGGTCGCCGCGTCGAAGTTGACCGGATTGGGCAGCTCGCTCATGACCTTCCAGCCGGTCAGCGCCCACCGCGTCGTCTCCAGCGCGGCGCGGGCGCCGGTGTGCGCGTCGGGCGCCCAGGCCATCGGGACCTCCGCGTAACAGGGGCCGCTGCCACCGGCGTCGCGGTAGTCCCGGACGATGCTCGGCTTGTCCTCCGTGGCGAACAGGCCGTCGCCCAGTTCGGCGGCGATACGGGTCGACTTCGGTCCGCTGGCCGCCACCGCGATCAGGGGCGGTTCGTCGGGCAGGTCGAAGACACGCGCGTCGTGGAGTCGCAGGTACGTTCCCTCGTAGGACCGGTAGCCGCCGCTCCACAGCAGCCGGATGATCTCGAGGGCCTCCCTGAGCAGCGCGTGCCGGGTGCTGACGGCATCGGGGAAGCCGGGGCCGACCACGTGCTCGTTGAGCCGCTCCCCCGAGCCGACGCCCAGGACGAAGCGGCCTTCCGAGAGCAGGGCGAGCGTCGCGGCCGCCTGCGCGATGATCGCGGGGTGGTAGCGCACGGTGGGGCAGGTCACCCCGGTCGCCAGACCGATCCGTGACGTCTTGGCGGCGATCGTTCCGAGGACCGTCCAGGCGAAGGGGGAGTGCCCCTGGTTGTCGAGCCAGGGGTGGTAGTGGTCGCTGATCTCGACGAAGTCGAAGCCCGCCTCCTCGGCGAGTACGGCCTGCCTGACCAGCTCCGCCGGACCGAACGCCTCCGCCGCCAGCTTGTATCCCACCTGCATGTGATCCTCGTTCCGCGCACCCGGGGTCGGTTTGTCCGCATAGGAGTACCCCCTGTTCCCGACGCGTAACGCCCGCTGTCCCCCGGTCCGGTCGTCATCCGGACGAGGAACGGAGCCTCTGGCGTCCGGGCGGCCGCCGACCGTTCCGCCGCCGGTCAGGAGAGCGCGGCGGGTGCGGGCATCGCGGACGCGGGCTTCGTCTTCACCGGCATCGGGCGGCGGCGCAGCTGCTCGCGAGCGGCGACGACAGCCGAGGCGATGTCGCGGGTGCCGGTGGTCACGCACAGCGTGTAGCTGACGTCTTCCAGACGCCGGGCCACCTCTCCGGCGTCCTTCCCTCGTTCGGCCATCAGTTCGTCGTACCGACGCAGCAGCTCTTCGAGTACCGCAGGATGGGCCAACAGCATCGCACTCGGCCTTTCTCTCACGACGGGTCGCCGGCGGGGGCCGGCGAGGAGCAGAGGAGCAGCGGAGACCGGCGCCGCGGACTTCTTCGGGCACGGCCGGACCGCCCCTGGGGCGGCGGGCGGCCTCGGGGCAGGGAGGGGAACAGAACGCGCGAAGGAGTGGTTCTCGGGTGCTGCGGGAACCTCACCGCAGACCTCGTGGGGGACGGCAGCGGGTTCGAACGGGCCGCTTCCTGACCTCCACTGTCACTTTTCCCATCTGGGCGTCGTTCATGCAAATCGCACCGGCACCGCGCTCGGCGGCATCCTGCGAGCGGCACGCCCTACTCGACGGTCTGCCGCCCGAGGCACCGGACAAGCCGGGCCGAGGCAGGAGACGCCGGTCCAGGGGAGGGCCGATGCCTTCCCGTATCCCGCACAACGGGTGAACCGGGGTCAGCACCGGCGGTACGGTCGGCGGGTGGAGTGGAAAAGCATGAGCGCGTGCCCCTTGCACGGGGTCGGTGTGTTTCCCGGCTACCTGGTCGGGCGCCGTATCGAACGGGTGGTCGTGTCGGGGCGTCCGTACGGTTCGGAGCCGCCGTCCGGCCCGCTGGACGTGTGGCTGATCGACAGTGAGACGGTCGCCACGCGCATCACGAGGGGTTCGGACGGGTGCCTGATGGTGGAGACGGCCCCCTTCGCGGAAGACGACCCGGCGGGGTCCGGGCGCGTCGGGGGATCGGCGGTCAGCGGCGAGACCCCGTTCGCGGACCATCTCGGCGAGACGGTGCTGGGCGTCGGCGAGGAGGGCGCTCCGGGCGGCGGACGTCTCGCCCTGGAGATCGCCTTCGCGTCCGGCACCGTCCGGTGCGCATCGTGGTCCGGAGGGCTCCGCCTGTCCGGCACGTGATCAGCACGCCTGCCTCGGGGCGCCCGCCGGGGAACCCACCGACCGCCGCCCGGCGCGGCGGCTCCGTGCGGCGCGCGGGACGGCGGGCACGGGAGCCGGGAGGGGCACCGGTCCGGATACGTGGGCCTCGCCGTGCGTTCGCCACTCACACCCACACGGGCACGGGAGCAGAAGCCTCGGCACAGGGGCCGAAGATCGATCAGCGGTGATGACCCTCGCGGTGCTGTCGGCGCCCGCCGCTATGCTCCGGCACCATGAGCACGGAAGACCTCTCAACAGCCGGGCCGGCCGGGGCAGATGGCGAGACCGCTCGGGTGGCACGCCTCACGGACGGGTTGCCCGCGGCGGCGCGGCGCGTGCTGGCGGAGACGGACTGGGACTCCTTCCGGCACGCCTACGGCCCCGCCGGGGACACCCCCGGCCACCTGTGCTCCCTGTTGGACGAGGACCCCGAGGTGCGGTCCGGGGCGCTGGCCGCACTGGACATGAGCGTGCTGCACCAGGGCACGCTGTGCGCCGTCACCGCGCCCGTCACGCTGTTCATCGCCGCCATCCTCGATCACCCCCTGGGCCGCGCCGTGCACGAGGGGCACTTCCCGTGGGACGACGGGCCGCCCCGCAGTCTGCGGGCGGCGCTGCTGGCCTGGCTGGCGTACGTCGCCACGGCGGCCGCGTACGGGGAGGCCCCGGTACCGGACCGGAGCGACTGGCGGTGGGCGCCCTGGGACGACGGGACGCCGCGTGAGCGCACCCCGGAGGAGCGCGCCGCGCTGGACGCGTGCCGGACCGTACGTCCCGCCCTGTACGAGGCCGTCGAGCCGCACCTCTCCTCTCCCGACCCGCACGTCTGCGACGCCGCGGTCGGCGCGGCCCTCCCGCTCCTCTCCGCTCCGGGCCTCGGCGACCGGATCCCCCGCGCCGCCGCGCTGGTGCGCGCCCGTCTGAGCACCGTGACGGACCGGCGGGCGCGGGCGGGTATGGCGCGGGCGCTCGCCGTGTGGCGAGCCGACACCTCCGATCTGCTCACCGACCCCGACCCCGCCGTGCGGGTCTGCGCCGCGCTCGGCCCCGACCCTGTCGATCGGTCCCGTGCGCTCGCGGTCCTCCTCGGCGCTCTGCGGGACCCGCGGACGACCGACGGATGGTTCACCGAGCCTCTGGCCGGGCTGGAAGGGTGGTTCCGCTTCACGGTGCTGCGGTCCGCGCTCACCCTGGCCGAGAGCTTCGAGGAGGTGGCCCCGGTGGCGCTCGCCATCGTGAGGGCGGACGGCGCGTCGGTCGTCGATTTCGAGTGCGGGCCGATCCTGCGCCGGGCCTTCCCGGACGGCCACGCCCCGGCCCGGCCGATGACAGCCGCCCAACGCGACCTGCTACGAGCCTTCCTGGACACCGAGGCGGCCGACGGACTCGGCAGGCTCGTGCCGTGGCTCCGCTCGGTCGGACTGCCCGAGACACGGGAGGGCATCGCCGCACTGCTGCGGTGACACCTCCGCACAGGCCTGCCCGGTTTCCGCCACGCGCCGTGACCGGACGCCCGGGCACCGTACGTGTCCGCCGCGGCTGCGAGGCGCGCATCGGATGCCTAGGCTCGTGTTCCACCCGACAGGAGAAGGACGGAAAACGTCATGGCTGACGATGTCGAACAGATCCGCGCCCTGATCGAGGAGTGGGCCGCGGCCGTGCACCGCGGTGACCTGCGGACCGTGGTGGCGGGTCACGCCGAGGACATCGTGATGTTCGACGTGCCGCCGCCGTACGAGGGCCTACGGGGCATGGACGCCTACCGGGAGGTCTGGCCGCCCTTCTTCGTCTGGCAGGAGGAAGGGGCCGACTTCGCGGTCGAGGAGCTGGAGGTCGTCGCGGGGCAGGATGTCGCGTTCGCGTACGCCTTGCTGCGCTGCGGTACACCCGAGGAACTGGCCGCCCGCCCCGGTCTGCGGCTACGGCTGACCCTGGGGCTGCGCAAGGAGGCCGGCCGGTGGCTGATCGCCCATGAGCACCACTCGTTCCCCTGCGAACCCGGCCCACCGCCGGAGTAGCCTGCCCGCAGTCGGCCGGCCGTACCGCGGACGAGGAGCACGGAGGCGTACGCCTCCCGGGATTCCTCTCCTCCCCGGGCGCCCGGGGGAAGGCGGGGCTGGTCTCCGGGGGCGGTTCGGGGCATGAGCCGCTGCGCCGTCCTCACGGTGACGTCCGTGCCGGCCGAGGGCGACGAGCTGCCCGCGGGCACCCGGCTCGTGGACGCCCCGTTCGTGGAGGGCGCGGTGGCCGCCGTGATGACCGCCTCGGCGGGCGGCGACCTGGCGGCGGTGGAGGCCGCTGCCTCGGAGGCGTACGGCTACCGCAAGGTGTGAGGGCTCGCGCCCGGAGACGGCCGCTCCGGTGGGACCACGGCTCGCGTCCCACGCGCCGTCGCCGCAGACTTGACGGCATGTCGAGAAAAGGACGCAGTGCCGGGCTCCTTCTCTTCCGGGTCACGGAGGAGCAGGGTGAGCGGGACGTAGAGGTGCTGATCGGGCACATGGGCGGGCCGTTCTGGGCGGGGCGGGAGGAGGCCGCCTGGTCGGTGCCGAAGGGCGAGTACGGGCCCGAGGAGGACGCGGAGGCGGCCGCCCGCCGGGAGTTCGTGGAGGAGCTGGGCGTGCCCGTCCCGCCCGGTGAGTGGATCGCGCTGGGCGAGTCGCGCCAGCGCAGCGGTAAGACGGTGACCGCCTGGGCCGTGGAGGCGGATCTGGACGTGGGGTCGGTCGTGCCGGGGACGTTCACGATGGAGTGGCCGCGCGGGTCCGGCGTGCAGCAGGAGTTCCCGGAGATGGACCGGTTCGCCTGGTGCACGCCGGAGCAGGCCGCGGAGCGGCTGATCGCCGGTCAACGGGTCTTCGTCGACCGGCTGCGTACTCAGGTGCGCGGCGGGGCCGCCTCCTCCGACGCGTAGGCCGGGGCCGCGCCCGGGCGGCCCGCCCGCAGCTCCAGGACGTCGCCCGTGAAGCGGGACCGGAAGGCGCGGTCGTGCGAGACGACGAGGACCGCGCCCCGGTACGCGTCGAGTGCTTGTTCCACCTCCTCGACGAGGCTCGGTGCGATGTGGTTCGTCGGCTCGTCCAGCACCAGCAGATCGGCGGGGCGGGGCGTGGATGCCGGACGGCGGAGGGGACGGCGGCGTGCGCGAAAGGGTGACGTCGATGCCGACGTCACCGGGACGGTGTCACCGGCGTGTCCGGGAGGACGCGCGGTGCGGCGCGCTGCGGCCGTCCGGGCCGGGAATCAGCGGAAGAAGGAGGAGCGGTACGAACCCATGGGGGCCAGTCCAGGGCCGGGTGGCGTCCGGGGCTCGCGGTTGTCCGCGCGTGCCCCCGGGCGGTGGTTCCGCCGAGGGGGCACGAGGGTGATGCGCCGGGAGAGGTGATGTGCCGGGGAGGGCGGTGGCCGGGCGGCCGCCCGGTCGGCCGTGGAGCGGTCGGCCGCTCGGACCGGCCGGGGATCTCCCGTCAGGACCATGAGGGGGGTGGTTCATGCGGGACGGGCCGTCGGGATCAGCCGTTGGGGAGGATGACGGCCCGGCCGTTGACCCTGCCCTCGTGCAGGCGCTCGTAGGCGAGCGGGGCCTCGTCGATGGCGTACGTCTCCACGTGGACATCCACCGCTCCGGCGTGGGCCAGGTCGAGGACTTCGGCGAGTTCCTCGCGCGAGCCCCAGCGACCGATCGTTTCAGAATCAGGTGCGGAGTCGTCTCAAGCAGATGATGCTGCAAGCGAGTTGAAGCAGGCCGAGGTGTAGGTCGGATCGTGTCCCATAGCGGATCCGGAGGCGTTCGAACTGGTGGAGCCAGGCGAAGGCGAAGGTCCTCTCCACGACCCACCGGGTCCTGCCCGGGCCGGCGCCGCGGCCGCCCACGGACGCCGCGCATACGGGGTATCGCATCGAGCAGTGGCACCAGCCGGGTGACGCCGTGCCTGTTTCCGCCGGTCAGAGCGGCAGCCAGAGGGATGTCGTGCCTCTGTCCCGCAGACGGGGAAGCGCGGGCGCTCAGGGTCGGCAGGCGGCGACGGCGATGAGCAGGACGAGTGCGATGGCTGCCAGGAGGAGGCATCCGGGGCACCTGCCGGCGCGTCTCCGCCGCGTCTCGATCTGGCCGCCCGGGGGAGTGCCGGGATGCTTCTCGGCGTAGTGCTCGATCTGCCGATGCAGCCCCTCGGCCCCTCCTCGCCAGGAGGTCTTGAAGCTGCACTCGCCGCACCAGTAGCGGTTGACCATGTGACTCCTTGCCCGGCGTCGGTGTGCCCCGGGGGCGCCGACCCCGACGGTGACCTTGGTCATGTCCGCTGTACAGGTCAGGGAACCGGCCATCTGTGACCGGTGGTCGCAGGTAGGCTCGCCGCGTTCCGTACTGGTGGGTAGGGAGATGTTTGGTGGCTGACGGTCTTGGCGTTCTGTTACGCAGGCTGCGCGAGGAGGCGGACCTGACGCAGGAGCAGGTGGCCGAGCGGTCCGGGGTCAGCGTGCGCACCATCCGACGGCTGGAGAGCGGCAGGTCGTCGAACCACCGGATGGGGACAGTGAACCTGCTGGCGGACGCGCTCGACCTCGGGGAGGAGGCCCGCCGGAGTCTGGCGGCGGCCCTCGCCGGAGCGCGCAGCATCCCGGCTGCCCGATCCGGAGCGGAGGAGGAAGATCGAACCGGACCCGGGCCTGAGCAAGAGGCCGGGCTCGTCCCCACCGGAACCGCCGCTCGTCGCCCCGGGCATGAGCCGTCGGGCCCGGCGCCCTCCTCCCCTGTCCTGTTGCCCGTCCCCCACTCACTCGCCGACGCGGCGCAAGAGCTGGCGACGGAGGTCCGGCGCCGCTGGCGCCGCGAGGAGGCCCAACGTCGGGTCCACGACCCGTTCCCCCTTCCTGTCCGGTGGAGACCGCTGGCGGCCTGCCTGACCGACAGCGCGGAGAACATCCAGCGTCTCGGGCCGGGTGAGGCACCGTCCGAGGTGAACATGGACGGTGACCTGCGGAGCGTGGCCGACGTCTACCGCAGGATCCCCTCCGGACGCATGGCGATCCTGGGACGGGCAGGCTCGGGCAAATCCGTTCTCACGATCAGACTCACCTTGGACCTCCTGGAAGCCCCGGCCCCGGACGGCCGCGTGCCGGTCATCTTCAGCATCGGTGGCTGGGATCCGTCGACCACCGCTCTGCGGGACTGGCTGATCGGTCGGCTGCTGCGTGACCACCCCCATCTGGCCCGCCGCGGGGCCCACGGGGCGACCTTGGCCGTCGCACTGTTCGACGCCGACCTCATCCTCCCGGTGCTGGACGGATTCGACGAGATCGCCGAGGGGCTGCGGCGCGAAGCGTTGGACGCGCTCAACGCGACCTCCTCCCCGCTCGTTCTCACCAGCCGACGCGACGAATACGCCGAAGCAGTCCGGTCGGCCCGCGCGCCTCTCGTCTGGGCGGGGGGCATCGAGCTCACCGACCTCACCTTCGACGACCTCGCCGACTACCTGCCGCGCACCACCCGCACCGTCCCGCCAGGCGACAGCGGCGACAGCGGCGACAGCGGCGACAGCACCACCGAGCCCGGGACGGGATGGGAGGCGGTCCTGGCAGCACTCCGCACGCGCGAGACCCGGGCGGCCGCGGACCTCGCCACGGTGCTGACCACCCCGCTCATGGTCATCCTCGCGCGCACCCTGCACAGCGAGACCCCCGGACGGGACCCCTCCGAACTCCTCGACGCCACCCGCTTCCCCTCGGTGAAGAGCCTGGAGGAACATCTGCTGGCGGGCTTCGTGCCCGCTGTCTACCGGCGCCACGTCCCGGAACGGGACGCCGCCGGCCGGCAGCCGAAGGCGCCGTACGCGGACCCTGCGCGTGCCGAGCGCTGGCTCGGCCACCTCGCCCATCACCTCGTGCGTTCCGACCGGGAGCAGCAGGATCTCGCGTGGTGGCAGCTCGGCGACTCGCTGTCCCGCTCCGCGCGGACCCTGGCCGTCGTCCTGGCCACTGCCATGAACGTCGCCCTGGCCAACTGGCTGGTCGGCCTGCTGCTCACGCCGCTGGGACTCGGTGAACTCCTCGTACAGGGAAGCCTCATGGGGCCTGCGGCGGGGTTGGCCTTCGGTTCCGTCTACGTACTGACGGACAGGTCCGGTGGCGCGGCGGCTTTCGAGCCGGTCCGTATCCGGCTGAGGCTGCGTCCCACGCCCGGCAGTCTGGGCCGCAGGCCCCTTCGTACCTTCACGGTCCGGTTCGGGCACGGCCTGTTCGGCGGGGCGGTCATGGGCATCGGATGCGCCTGGGCTCTCGCCCTCGGACGCGAGCCGGCGGCGGGGACATCGTTCACCGATCCGCGGGTCATCGAAGGAACCCTGATCGACATGCTGGTCCTGGGGCTGATCTTCGGCACGGCCGCGGGTCTCGTCTTCGGGCTCATGGCCATGCTCGAAGCGCCCGTCGACGTCACTGCTGCTGCCACCCCGGTAAGCCTGTTGCTCGCGAACCGGGCGACGGTGGGCCGGCAGTTCCTCATCCTGGCTCCGATGTTCACCCTGGCCATCGCCTTCGGCGGACACGTGATCGTCCTGATGCTCCAGGACTGGATGGGACCACTCCACTGGGGTCTCGCGGACAGCCTGTTCATCGGAACGATCGGCGGCCTCGGCGGGGCGGCCTCCTACGTGCTCGCTTTCACCGCCTGGGGACAGTGGTTCTTGCTCGCACGTGTCTGGCTGCCCCTGACCGGCCAGCTCCCCTGGGACCCCGCGGCCTTCCTGGACGACGCCTACCGCCGAGGGGTGCTGCGCCAGACCGGCGCCGTGTACCAGTTCCGCCACGTCCGGCTGCAGCACCACCTCGGAAGCCTGTACCGCCGGCAGCACCCCGACTTCGCACCGGCCACCTTCCCGCCCTCGTCGACCGGCACCGCCTGATCCCACGGGTATGACGGCCGCCGTCCGCCCGTGTGGCGCGATGAGTGGGCGTGCCGGGGCAGCCGGTCACCAATGGCCGGTGGTGTGGCCTGTCGGCCGGGCGGCACGGGACTGCAGCATGGGGGACGTCCGGCTCGCGGCAGTCCACCCCGTCGCGAGCCTCCTCGACGAAGGGCCCCCGATGACACCCCTGCGCCTCACCGTGTTCGGCGCGGCACTCGCGCTCGCCGCTCTGACAGGCACCGGCGCCGCGACCGCATCGGCCGTCGCGTCGCCGGCCGCCGTCGCCGCGTCCACGGCCGCAGCCGTCCCCCTCTTCACCGACGGCTACGGTCTGACTCTGGTGTCCGAGGACACGGAGGTGCACAGCCCCACCGACTTCACCCTCACCGTCACCACGAAGCAGCTCTCCGGGAAGCACAAGATCCGCATCCTCCTTCCCGCCGGATACGACGCCGACCCCGATCGGCGCTGGCCGGTCACCTACTTCCTGCACGGCGGCGGCGGCAACGTGGACGATGTCGCGGCCGCACCCGCACTGCACTCGGACTCGATGATCACCGTGGTGCCGGACGGCGGGCTGAAGGGCTGGTACGCGAACTGGCTGATGCAGAACACGGCCGAGGGGGCCGCGAACTGGGAGACCTTCCATCTCACCCAGGTCGTCCCGTTCATCGACGCCCATCTCCGGACTCGCACCGACCGGGCCCACCGGGCCGTCGCCGGACTGTCCATGGGCGGCTTCGGCGCCCTTCACTACGCACAGACCCGGCCCGACCTGTTCGGCCACGCGGCCGCTCTGTCGGGTGGCATCGACTTCGGCAAGTGGGAGATCCGCGGGGCCGTCCTGGCCACCGAGCTGAACCTCTCAGGCGCCTGGTGCGCGGCGAGCAGCTCGTCCGGATCCGGGGACGGCACCTGCGTCGGCCACGGTCCCTACGTGGACAGCGACGCGATCTTCGGCTCCCCGTACCCGGTCTTCAACGCCGACCGGGTGTGGAAGGCGGTCGATCCGGCCGCGCCCGCCAACCTCGCCAAGCTGTCCAACACCGGTGTCACGCTCTACACCGGCAACAACGATCTCATCGACGTCCACACCGCGGCAGCCTCCAAGACCGTCCACGACCGCCTGGGCCGGCTCGGCATCCCGAGCCGTCTCGTCGACTACGGAAACGGCGCCTCGCTGGCCCCGAGCTGCAACGGCGGTCACAACTACGGCTGCTGGGCCCCCGCCTTCGCCGATTACGTCCCGCGCCTCGAAGCCGCCTTCGCCACGGCCGGCTGATCGCCCCGCACCGAGCCGCGGCGGGGCGGGGCGGGGGCTGTGGCAGCCGCAGATCAGGCACTCGCCCTGGCCCGGTCTCCCCCGGCGGCCGACCGCGAATCGTTCCAACGGCACCCCAAGCCAGTCCTACGAGCCCTGCGACCGGGCGCGGCTTCCGGAGCGTCACCGTCCGGCGGAGCCGCGACCGGCATCCGGGCCGCCCCGAGCGGGGCAGCCCATCCTTCCCAGACCGAGGAGAACAGAGTGAAGCTCAGCAGCAGGCGGCTCCCGGCCGTCATAGGCGCGGCGGCGGCGATCGTCATGATGGCGACGGCCACGGCACACGCCGCCCCGAATGACGAGCACCCCGCCACGCGCACGGCGCTGAAGGCGTTCCAGTCCGTCGCGGGCCCCGGCGCGGCGGTGTACGCCGGCGACAACACCGGCGCATGGACACTGTCCGCCGGCACCGGCACGATCAACACCACCAAGCCGATCCAGGCCGACGAGCATTTCCGCATCGGCAGTCAGACCAAGACGTTCACCGCGGCGACCGTCCTGCAACTGGTCGACGAAGGAAAGGTCGCTCTCGACACGAGCATCGACACCTACCTGCCGGGCACCGTCAACGGCAACGGATATGACGGCACCCGCATCACCGTGAGGCACCTGCTCCAGCAGACCAGTGGAATCGCGGGGTACGACCCGCTGGTCTCCTTCGCCCTGGTCGAACCGAACGGCACGTACAACACAGCCACCCTCGTGAGGGAAGGTCTGAAGCGGGCACCGGTCTCCGCGCCGGGCGCCGGATGGACGTACTCGAACACGAACTACCTGATCCTCGGCATGCTCATCGAGAAGGTGACGGGCCTGCCGGTCCACGAGGCCGTCACGCGCCGGATCATCGAACCCCTCGGGCTGGACCGCACCGTCTTCCCCGCCCCCGGCGACCGTGCCCTGCCCTCCCCGGCCGTGCCCGGCTACCACGGTGCCCGGGTCGGCACGTTCTACTTCTGGAGCCTGGCCTTCTCCTACGATCCGTCCATCTTCAGCGCCTCCGGAGCGATGGTCTCCACGATGGAGGACCTCAGCTCCTTCTACTCGGCGCTGACCGCCGGCAAGGTCGTGTCGCCGGCGTCGCTGGCGGAGATCGAGAAGGTGCGGGACCTCGGAGGCGGCGGCTACGGCCTGGGCATCCTCAAGATGAACCTGTCGTGCGGTGGCGAGGCGTGGGGACACAACGGCGGGGTCCCCGGCTACCTCACCCAGACCATGGTCACCAAGGACGGTCGGCACGCGTCCGCGATGTCCAACGCCTACCTCCTCGGCACCACGTCCACCGCGAAGCTGGCTGCGCTGGTGGACACGGCCCTGTGTGAGAACCGGGGCTAGAAGGCCGATTCCCGGGGACCGGCCGGCCACTCGGCCGTCGCGACAAGGGAGCCCGACGCCGCTGTCCGCTTGCGGCGTCGGGCTCCTTCGCGACCGCCCCCGGGTACACACCGACGACGAAGGGAAACGTTCGTGCGGCAGACGAGAAGCGTGGGGCGGGCAACCGCCGGATCGCGTGCAGTGCGGTGATGGGCCGCTTGAAGAGCTTTTAGGGATCCGGTCGGCGGGCCGCTCATCACGGCGATGTCCGCGTGGCAGACGCCCGCCACCGTGACCTTCAGCAGGACCGGGCCGGGCTCGGGGTCCGGGACGGTGACCCTCTCGGGAGCGGCTCCGACCGCTCGGTACTGGAGGGCCTTCATGGGGACTCCTCGCTCTTTCCCTGCTCTTTCCCTCGCGTGATTCCTTCGTCGCCCCCCTCTCCCCCGCGCGCCACTCGGGGCCCCGGTCAGGGGGCCGAGTAGCCGCCGTCCACCAGGTGGTAGCTGCCGTGGATGAGGGAAGCCCGGTCGGAGAGCAGGAAGGCGGCCGGTTCGGCGACCTCCTCGGCCGTCTCGGCCGACGCGTTGCTTCGCGCTTCCGGCGGGCGGCCACCCGTACGACGGGGCCCGGCGCCCGGCCCCGCGGAGGGCCGGTCAGCGCGGCGGCGTGCGGGTCCCGTCCGCCGCCGGGAGGGTGGCGGGAACGAGCGCGGAGAGGAATTCCGTACGCCGGCGGAGCCGGAAGCCCAGCGACTCGTAGAGCCGGACGGCTCCGGTGTTCGAGGCGGCCGCGTGCAGGAACGGCGTCTCGCCGCGCTCCCGGATGCCGTGCGCGACCGCCCGGACGAGGCGGCTCGCCAGCCCCAGTCCCCGTACGGACTCGTCGGTGCAGACGCCGCTGATCTCCGTCCAGCCCGGCGGGTGCAGCCGCTCCCCCGCCATCGCCACCAGGACGCCGCCGCGACGGACGCCCAGGTACGTGCCCAGCTCGACGGTGCGGGGAAGGAAGGGGCCGGGGCGGGTGCGGGACACCAGCTCCAGCATCTCCGGCACGTCCCGTGGCCCGAGGCGGACAGCCTCCGGATCGGGTGCGGCGTCCACCGATACGTCGACGAGCTGGACGCCTTCGGCCCGGAAGGCGATCTCCCAGTCCGGCGGCGGTGCTTCCTGGAACGCGGCCAGGGCGACGGGGGTCCCCGGACCGGCGAGCGCCGCGACATCGGCCCAGTCCGGGGCCTGCGGGGTGTCGGGGAGCGCGACCCAGGAGGCGATGTCGGGGGGATAGCGCAGGATCAGCCCCCGGCGCTCGGCGAAGTGGGCATGCGGACCGGTCAGGGAGGACCTGACCGGGTTGTCCAGCGGGTGGAGCGGGGGGTGGGCAACGGCCGGAGGTGGTGCGTCGGCCAGGGTCCGGGTGTCGTTACGGGACATGGTCTTCCTCGTTCCGTCCAGCGCGCGATTCTCGGCAGAGGGTGCCCGGCGGTCGAAGCGGCGCACCCGTCGGCGGCGGAAAGCCTCGTGGCGGTGCGGATATTCCACGGGGCGCGTCTGTTCATCACGCCGTAACCACCGGAGCCCGGCCACCCGGCCGCCGGGCACCGGCCACCCGCTCCCGGTGCCGCGGGAGCGAGCGGTCAATTCGACTCATCCCTAGGCCGATACGCGCCGCTCCACCCCCAACCGCCGCCCGGCTGTGGCACTCTGGTGGCGACCGCCCCACCGGGCTCCCCCGTACCGGTGGGGCGGTTCTCCGCACCCCTCGAGCGCTGCGGCGCTCCGCCGGGGTCCTGTCGCGGCCCCTCCCGGAGCTTCGGCCTCCCTTCCCCCGCGGCTCTCCCCCGCCCCTCCCATGACGCCCTCTCAGCGGCGAACGGGTCCTCCTCACGGCCGACTCGCACCGCGCCGGCAGATCAACTCGTTCTCGCACGCATGAGAGTCATGGCCCCGGGCAGGCGAACAACCCTGAAGACCTTCGAACCAGGGAGCGTGAAGCGACATGACCGTGCAGACCTCGCAGACCGCACAGTCCGTGCGGACGGCCGGTACGGGGGGCGTGGGGTCCACCGAGGACCTTCCCTGGATCGAGGACGCCGGCAAGATCGCCCCGATGGACGCGCGCCGCCTCTCGCGCCTCTTCTTCGACCGGCTCCAGGTCCTGGAGGAGGGCACGCACGAGTACCAGTACGCGCGCAACACCCTCATCGAGATGAACCTGTCCCTGGTCCGGTTCGCCGCCAACCGCTTCCGCAACCGCGGCAGCGGCGACATGGAGGACATCGTCCAGGTCGGCACCATCGGGCTCATCAAGGCGATCGACCGCTTCGACCTCTCACGGGAGGTCGAGTTCACCTCGTTCGCCGTGCCGTACATCGTCGGGGAGATCAAGCGGTTCTTCCGCGACACGAGCTGGGCGGTGCACGTGCCGCGACGGCTCCAGGAACTGCGGGTCGATCTCGCCAAGGCGAAGGAGGCGCTGGCGGCCGAGCTCGACCGGGACCCCACGGTGCGGGAACTGGCGGAAGCCCTGGGGATCGAGGAGTCCGAGGTCACCGAGGGGATCGTCGCTTCCAACGGCTACACGGCGGGATCCCTGGACATGCCGACCGACACCGCGGAGAACGGGACCGGCCAGAGCGCCGCGCGGACCTTCGCCGATGTGCTGGGCAGCCCCGACCCGGCCATGGAGACCGTGGAGAACCTCCACGCCCTCGCGCCCCTGCTGGACGAACTGGACGAGCGGGAGCGCCGGATCATCGACATGCGCTTCGGCCAGGAGATGACCCAGGCGCAGATCGGCGCGGAGCTGGGCATCTCGCAGATGCACGTGTCCCGGCTGCTGAGCCGGATGCTCGGCAAGCTGCGGAACGGGATGCTCGTCCAGGAGTGACCCGCACCGCGCACCACCCGCCGGACGGCCGGTGACGGGGGGCGCGCTGCGGCGGTGAGCGGACGGGAGGCGGGAGGCGGCGAGGACGCGCCGCCTCCCGCCGCCGTGCGGTGGGAGCGCCGAGGGGGACGTGGCCGTCGCCGGACGAGTGCTGCGCCCACATTGCCGTCGTGTTGCGGGAAGTGACGGGCCGTTGCGGGTTCGTGGCCGGACGGGCGAGACACTTCCCCGGCTGGGGAACAGCGGCCTACGTTCCGTACTCAGTCCGTCACCGCCCCGTGCGAGGAACCACATGAGCCAGCCCCTCGACTCCGTCACCGCAGGCCACACCCCCGAGGACCAGGACCGCCCGATCCCCGGCCCCGCCTGGTCGTTCGAGACCAGGCAGATCCACTCGGGCGCCGTCCCCGACCCGGCGACCGGCGCCCGCGCGGTGCCGATCTACCAGTCGACGTCCTTCGTCTTCCGCGATACGCAGCACGCGGCCGACGTGTTCTCGCTGGCCGCGCCGGGCAACATCTACACCCGCATCCACAACCCCACCCAGGACGTTCTGGAGCAGCGCATCGCCGCGCTGGAGGGCGGGGTGGCGGCCGTCGCGCTGGCCTCGGGGCAGGCCGCCGAGACCCTGGCGATCCTGACGCTGGCCGGGGCCGGGGACCACATCGTCTCCTCCCCGTCGCTCTACGGCGGGACGTACAACCTCTTCCGGCACACGCTCCCGCGCTTCGGCGTCGAGGTGACGTTCGTCGAGGACCCCGAGGACCTGGCGGCGTGGCGGGCGGCGGTCCGCCCCGACACGAAGGCGTTCTTCGCCGAGACGCTCGGCAACCCGCGCGGTGACGTGCTGGACGTCCGGGCCGTCGCCGACACCGCGCACGAGGCCGGGGTTCCGCTCATCGTCGACAACACCGTGCCGACCCCCTTCCTGCTGCGGCCGATCGAGCACGGCGCGGACGTCGTGGTCCACTCCGCGACCAAGTTCCTCGGCGGCCACGGCACGACGATCGGCGGGGTGGTCGTGGACGCCGGCACGTTCGACTTCGGGGCGCATCCCGAGCGCTTCCCCGAGTTCCACGAGCCCGATCCGAGCTACCACGGGCTGCGTTACTGGCCCGACCTCGGCCCGAGCGCGTTCGCCGTGAAGCTCCGGGTGCAGTTGCTGCGCGACCTGGGGCCCGCCCTCTCACCGCATTCCGCGTTCCTGCTGCTCCAGGGCGTCGAGACGCTGAGCCTGCGGCTGGAGCGGCACACCTCCAATGCGCTGGAGCTGGCGCGCTGGCTGGAGCGGCGCGACGAGGTGGCGGCCGTGCACTACGCGGGGCTGGAGTCGAACCGCTGGTACGAGGCCGGGCAGCGCTATCTGCCGCGTGGGGCCGGGGCCGTGCTGGCCTTCGAGCTGACGGGCGGGGCCGAGGCGGGCCGGCGGTTCGTGGACGCCGTCGAGCTGTTCAGCCACCTCGCCAACATCGGGGACGTACGGAGCCTGATCATCCATCCGGCCTCCACCACGCACAGCCAGCTCACCGAGGAGCAGCTGATCGCCACCGGCGCCACCCCCGGCCTGGTGCGGCTGTCGGTGGGGCTGGAGAACGTGGACGATCTCAAGGCCGACCTGGAGGCGGGCTTCCGGGCGGCGAAGGCGGCGTCCTGAACCGTCTGCCCCCGCACCGCACGCTCCCTCTCCCGCCTGCCTCCGGCGGCCGGCGGGAAGGGGATCCGCCCGGTCGTCGCCGCTGGGCGGTGATCGGGGACCCGCTGCCCCTGGAGTCCGGCGCCCGGCTTCCGGGGGTGTGCCTGGCGTACGAGACCTGGGGGCGGCGGGCCGTGGACGGATCGAACGCCGTGCTGCTGCTGCACGCGCTGACGGGCGACAGCCACGCGGCCGGTCCCGCCGGTCCGGGCCATCCGACGCCCGGCTGGTGGGACGCGCTCGTCGGTCCGGGCCGGGCGCTCGACACCGACCGGTGGTACGTCGTCGCGCCCAATGTCCTGGGCGGCTGCCAGGGCAGTACCGGCCCCTCCTCCCCCGGCCCCGACGGCGTGCCGTGGGGGTCCCGGTTCCCGTATCTGAGCGTGCGGGACCAGGTGGCGGCGGAGGCGGCGCTCGCCGATGTGCTGGGCATCGACCGGTGGGCGGCCGTTGTCGGCGGCTCGATGGGAGGCATGCGGGCCCTGGAGTGGGCGGTGAGCAGGCCCGGGCGCACCGGTGCGCTGCTCGTGCTCGCCGCCCCGGCGGCCGCGTCCGCCGAGCAGATCGCGTGGGGTTCGGTACAGGTCGGCGCGATCCGCTCGGACCCGCGCTGGCGGGGCGGCGACTACCACCGGGCGGCCCCGGGCGACGGCCCGCACCGGGGCCTGGGCCAGGCCCGCCGCATCGCCCACATCACCTACCGGAGCGAACCCGAACTGGCCGCCCGCTTCGGCCGGGAGGCGCAACCCGGCGAGGAACCGCCGCGCGGCGGCCGCTACCGGGTGGAGTCCTACCTCGACCACCACGCGGACAAGCTGGTGCGCCGGTTCGACGCCGGGAGCTATGTGGCACTCACCGAGGCGATGAACGGGCACGACGTCGGCCGGGGCCGGGGCGGGATCGCCCGCGCCCTGCGCCGGGCGGAGCTGCCCGCCCTGGTGGCCGGGGTCGACTCGGACCGGCTGTACCCACCGGCGCAACAGGAGCGCCTGGCCGCGCTGCTGCCGGGGGCCGACGGTGCGCACACCATCGCCTCGCCCTGCGGGCACGACGGGTTCCTCGTCGAGACGGAGCAGGTGGGCGCGCTCGTACGCGAGTTGCTCGCGCGGACGGGCCTGCCGCGGCAGGCCCCACCAGTTCCCACCGCTCCCTCGTCGCCCTCTTCCTCCCACCCGAACCACGCGTTTCCCCATCTGACCCACGAGGAGCTTCCATGAGCCCGGTTCCGACCGAGGACGCCTACGACCGGATACGGATGCGGCAGTGGTCCGAGGGACGGGCGCGCTCCGCCGGGATCGAGCGCCGCGATCTGCTGAAGCTGATCGCGGCGGCCTCGGCCGCCGTGCCGCTGGCCTCGGTCGCCGCCCCCGCCCGGGCGGCGGACGGGCTGCCCGGAGTGGTCAAGCCGCTGCCGCCGGAGCTGTTCACGCTGCGCGGCACCAACGCGGAGACGAACTTCGCCGCACTGCGGGGCACCGGGCCGCTCACCCCGGCCGACCGGTTCTTCGTCCGCAACCACACCGCCACTCCGCTCATCGACCGGGCGGCCTGGAGGCTGACGGTATGGGGCGACGGGCTGCGGGGCGGGCCGGTGGAGTTCGCCCTCACCGATCTGCTGGAGCTGCCGGCGGTGACGCGCACGGCGTTCGTCGAGTGCGCGGGCAACGGACGCAGCTTCTTCACCTCGCAGCAGGGCCAGGCGGTCGGCGGCACCGCCTGGACGCTCGGTGCGATCGGGACGGCGCGCTGGCGGGGGGTGCGGCTGGCCGACGTGCTGCGCCGGGCGGGAACAGGCCGGCACGCGGTGGACGTGCTGCCGCGCGGGCTGGACGCCGAGGTCGTCACCGACGGGGTGAACCTGGGCCGGGTGCGCCGTCCGCTGCCGGTGGCGAAGGCACTGGAGGACGTACTGCTCGCGTACGAGATGAACGGCGAACCGCTGCCGCCCGACCACGGCAGCCCGGTGCGGCTGATCGTGCCGTCCTGGGTGGGCATCGCCAGCATCAAGTGGGTCGGTGACATCGAGGTCAGCGCCGAGCCGCTGCTCACGCCGTGGAACACGGGCCTCTACCGCCTGTTCGGCCCCGGGCACCCACCCGAGGGAAGCGCGCCGCTGACCCGGCAGACGCTCAAGAGCGCCTTCGAGCTGGCCCCGGGCGCCGCGTTCCCCGTCCACCGGCGGGCACCGCTGACGGGGCGTTCCTGGTCGGGCGGGGCCCCCGTGCGGACCGTCGAGGTCAGCACGGACGAGGGTGTGCGCTGGCGGAAGGCCCGGCTGCGGGACGAACCACGGGCCGCGAGCTGGGTGCGCTGGACGGCCGACTGGGTGCCGAGGGAGCGGGGACCCGCCGTGCTGCTGGCGCGGGCGACGGACCGTTCGGGGCGTACGCAGCCGGTGGCCACCGCGCACAACACGCAGGGCTATCTGTTCGACGCGGTGGTGCGTCACCCCGTGGTGGTGAACTGACCTCTGCCACCCGGCGACATCGGGGCACCGTGACGGCGGTCCGAGCCGCCCCGTCACGGTGCCCGGCGGGCCCCGGCCAGGACGGCGGTGTGCACGGAGCGGGCGATCCTCGCGCCCCAGGGTGAACGGGGCCCCGCGAAGGGCTCGCCGCCCTCGGGGCCCGGTTCGGGGGCGGCCACGCAGACGGCGTCCGTGGGGGTTCCCGAGCAGTCGAGCCCGGCGTCGAGGAGGGCCTGGACCTTGGCCTCGGTGGCGGTGGCGACGGCGTTGACGAGGGCGGCGTCGGAGAGCGGCACGGGCACCGTGAGCACGATGTTCACCGTGCCGGGCCGGAACGGAGCCACCGGGACGCGCGAGGAGGCGCCGGCGGGCCGGGGGGCGGTCTCCGGGACCGCAGCCCAGCCCCGTACGCCGAGCCCCGTGGTGACGGTCGCCGTGACGCCGCCGTCGTGAGCGGTCGTGTACGCGGCGACCTCGGCGGCCGTCATCAGCCCCGCGCCCGCCCCGGTGAGCCCTTCCGCGGCAGCGATCTCGGCGAGGTGGCGGTCCGGGTCGAGGCGCGGATAGCCGCCGGGGACCTGGGCGTTGAGAACCCAGGACCGGGGACCGATGCCGCCGCCGAGGACCGCGCTGCTGCAGACCCGGAAGCCCGGCCCCAGCCGCCACAGCAGGTGGTGGAGGCGGTGCCCGTCCTCGTGCCGGTCGTGGAGTTCCGCGCGCGGTCCGCCGCGTCGGGCGGGCGGCCGGAGGCGTACGGAGGAGATGGCGCACCCCTGGTGGCTCGGCGGTTCGGTGGTGGTCCGCGCTCCGGCGGCCCTGATCCGCCGATCCTACGCGGAGCCCGGCCGTTCACCCGATCGGCGTAACGCGTTGCGGGGCGGTTCGATCCCGGCCGTGGGAAGGCCCACGGCCGGGAGCGCGCTTTCGGGGTCTCGATCCGGGCGGGCGGCCGGTTGCACCGGCCATGCGGGTGGGGCGCGATGGAATCCGGACGCGCCACCTCTGGTGGAGCCACCCACAGGGCGTGCCCGAGAGGAGGAATCGGTTATGGGAGCCGCTGACGGTTTCACGGATTCCGGAGAGCTCGACGGTCTGACCGTGTACGACAACGACGGTGAGAAGGTCGGCAGCGTGGGCCGGGTGTACGTCGACGACGACACCGGCAAGCCCGACTGGGTCACGGTCAAGACCGGCCTGTTCGGCATGAAGGAGAGTTTCGTTCCGCTCGCCGGAGCCCGTCGGGTGGGCTCCGACCTGCACGTCGCCCATCCCAAGGAGAGCGTCAAGGACGCGCCCCGGGTGGACGCGGACGCGCACCTCTCCGTGGCCGAGGAGGAGGAGCTGTACCGGCACTACGGCCTGGCCAGGAAGTCCGGCAACCTCGGCGGGGAGCGGTCGCAGGGCATGGACGCGCCGACCGCCGCCGGAACCGGGGCGATGGGCGCCGCGGGGACGAAGGGAGCCGCGGGCATGACGGGAGCGGGAGCGGGCAAGCACCGCGACACGGACGCCTCCACCACGGCACGCCCGCTGGCGGGCGCCGGGGCTGGGACGTCCCGCGCGGCCGGCATGAGCGGCAAGGAGGAGCTGATCCGCTCCGAGGAGCAGCTGCACGTCGGCACCGAGGAGTACGAGAGCGGCCGGGCCCGGCTGCACAAGTACGTGGTGACCGAGGAGGTCACCCGGTCGGTGCCCGTCTCCCACGAAGAGGTCCGCGTGGTCCGCGAACCGCTCCGTCCCGGTGACAGGACCGCCGGGACCACGGACTTCGGCGAGCAGGACGTCGAGGTCACGCTGCACGCGGAACGCGCCACCGTACGCAAGGAGACCGTGCCGGTGGAGCGGGTCCGGCTGGAGACCGACCGGGTGACCGAGCAGAAGGAGGTCTCCGCCGAGGTCCGCAAGGAGAGGATCGACTACGCGGACGGGACGGACACGGGCACCGGCAAGGACGCCGGCGGCGAGTTCGGCCAGGGGCGACGCCGCTGACCGGACCTCCTCGGTGGCCGACAGGCCGCTCCCATGTCCTCGGCCGCCGGGCGGGCCCGCAACGGGTCCGCCCGGCGGGCTGTCCGGTGTCGTTCGCGATCAGCGGCGGGGCAGAAAACGTACCGAGGGGCGGCCGTCGGGACCGTCCGGGGTGACGACCGCCCGCACTCCGTAGACGTCCCTGATGAGCCCCTCGGTGATGACCTCGGCCGGGGTGCCTCCGGCGACGACCCGGCCGGCCTTCATCACGGTGATCCGGTCGCAGAACATCGCGGCCAGGTTCAGGTCGTGCAGCGCGACGACGCTGGTGACGGGGAGGTCGGCGACCAGGGTGAGCAGGTCCAGCTGGTGCTGGATGTCGAGGTGGTTCGTCGGCTCGTCCAGGAGGAGTTCGCGGGGCCGCTGGGCGAGGGCGCGGGCGATCTGGACGCGCTGGCGTTCGCCGCCGGACAGGGTGTGCCAGGACTGCCCGGCGCGATCCGTGAGCCCGGTGCGCCGCAGCGCGTCGGCGACGGCGTCCTCGTCGGTGCGGTCCGGGGCGGACCAGGCGCGCCGGTGCGGGATGCGGCCGAGGCGGACGACGTCCAGGACGCTGAGGTCGACGTGGGTGACCGCGTGCTGGTCGACGACGGCGATCCGGCGGGCGACGGTGCGGCGGCCGAGACCGGCGAGGGGGTCGCCGTCCAGGGTGACGACACCGGTGTCCGGGGCGAGGAGGCCCGCGAGGATCCGCAGCAGGGTGGACTTGCCGGAGCCGTTGGGGCCGAGGAGCCCGACGGTGGAGCCGGGCGGCGGGGTGATGGCGACGCCGTCGAGGATGAGCCGGCCGCCCGCCTCCCGGCCGACGCGCTCGGCGCGCAGGCCCGTGGAAGCGCTCATGAGGTGCTCCGGGTGCGGTACAGGACGAGGACGAAGGCGGGGACGCCGATCAGCGCGGTGACGACGCCGACCGGTACCTCCTGCGGGTCGAGGACGGTCCGGGCGAGGGTGTCGACCCAGACCAGGAAGACCGCCCCGGCGAGCGCGGTGACCGGGAGGAGTCGCCGGTGCCCGGAGCCGGTGAGGGCGCGGGCGGCGTGCGGCAGGACCAGGCCGACGAAGCCGATCGCCCCGGCGGCGCTGACCAGGGCGGCGGTCAGCAGGGCGGTGGTGCACAGCAGCACGGTCCGGGTGCGGGCGACGTTCACGCCGAGCGCGGCGGCGGCGTCCTGCCCGAAGGCGAAGGCGTCGAGCGTGCGGGCGTGGGCCAGGCAGATCACCAGGCAGACGGCGAGCACGGCGGAGCACAGGGCGACCTCGCTCCAGCCGACGCCGCTGAGCGAGCCGAGGAGCCAGAACAGCACCCCGCGGGTCTGCTCGGCGTCGGCGGAGGTCATCACGACGAAGGAGGTGAGGGCGGAGAAGAGCTGCATCGCGGCGACGCCGGAGAGGACGACGCGGTCGGTGGAGCCGCCGAGGGTGTGGCTGAGCGACAGCACCAGGGCGAAGGAGAGGAGAGCCCCGGTGAACGCCCCGGCCGACAGCGACACCGCTCCCCCGCCGACCCCGAGGACGACCACCACGACCGCCCCGGTGGAGGCGCCGGAGGAGACGCCGAGGACGAAGGGGTCGGCGAGCGGATTGCGCAGCAGCGACTGCATCACCGTGCCGCACACCGCGAGTCCGGCGCCGCACACGGCGGCGAGGAGGGTGCGCGGCATGCGGAGGTTCCAGACGATGCCGTCCCGGATCGGGCTGAGGTCACTCGCGCCGAGCCCGAGGTGCGCGGCGACGGTGGAGCGGACGTCGGGGACGGAGATCCGGGCGGGCCCGATGGTGACGGCGACCGCGACGGAGGCCAGGAGGAGGAGCAGGCCGCCTCCCCAGAGCAGCACGGCGAGCGGAGCACCGATCCGTGCGGGGCCGTCGGGGTGGGTGGCGGCGGGCGGCGCGTCGGCCCGCTCTTCGGCCGCACGGCTGTCCGCGCTCACTCCGCGAGCCCGAAGTCGCGCAGTCCGGCCGCGACGCGCTCCAGTCCCTCGACGGTCCGGATGGTGGGGTTCATGGCCTGGCCGCTGAGGAGTACGTAGCGGCGGTTCCTGACGGCGTCCATCGTCTTCGTGACCGGGTCGGACTCCAGGAACTCGATCTTCTTCCGGGCGCTCTCGGCGGTCTGCGTCGTGCGGCTGAGGTCGCCGATGACCAGGACGTCGGGGTTGCGGTCGGCGACGGTCTCCCAGTTGATCTGGGGCCATTCGTCGCGGGTGTCGTCGAAGACGTTCTTGGCCCCGAGTTCCCTGGTGATGACGCCGGGCGCGCCGCAGCAGCCCGCGAGGTAGGGGGCCTTGGAGTCGGAGAACCAGTAGAGGAGGGAGGTACCGGAGGCGTCGATGCCGTCGGTGGCCTCGTCCACGCGGGTGCGGAGCTTCTTCACCAGGGCGTCGCCGCGTTCGGGAACGTCGAACACCTGGGCCAGTTCGCGTACTTCGGTGTAGACGCTGTCCATCGTCAGGGGTGCGGTGCGGGCTCCGTCGCCGCCGCCGCTGTTGTCCTTGCCGACGCAGTCGGCGGGCGAGATGTAGGTCGGGACGCCCAGCTTCTCGAACTGTTCGCGCGGGGCGACGCCGCCCTTGGCGAGGGTCGAGGCGAACGAGGCGGAGAGGAAGTCGGGCTCCTTGTCGAGGACCTTCTCCGAGGACGGCCGGTTCTCCGCTATCCGCTCGACGCCCGCGTTGGCCTTCTCCAGCCCCTTCATCACCGGGTCGCTCCAGGTGGCGGTACCGGCGAGCCGGTCGGCGAGGCCGAGGGAGAGCAGGATCTCGGTCGAACCCTGGTCGACGGAGACGGCCCGCTCGGGCGGGGCCTGCACGGTGACGGTGCGTCCGCAGTTCTCGAGCGTGAGCGGGAACCCGGCGGTCCTGCCGCTCTCGTCGCTCCTGCCGGGTCCCTGGCCGCCGCAGGCGGTCAGCGTGAGCAGGCCCGCCGCGAACAGGGCGGCGGTACGTATCGGGGCGGAGGTGGCTGTGGGCAGCACGAAGGACCTCGGTGTCTCTGGGCCCTGTCGCGGAGCCCGTCGTACGGTTCCCGCGCCCGGGTACGGGCGCGGGCGCCAGCAGGTCTTCGGACTCGGGTTCGTCCGGGCGGGACGCCTTCCCGGAGCGCGGGTGCGCTCCAGTGGCCGTGGCCCCGCCCGTCCCCCTCACCGCTGCGCGTCAGTTCCGGGTTCGCACCGGATTCCCTGACCCCGTCGCTGGGGTTCGACTGGCCCCGGCAAGCTATCACGCGCCTTCGCCCGGACCAGGGACGGTGCGACCAGCCGGTGCGCGGGGCCGGTGCGGCGTGGGATCGGCCCGCCGCACCGGCCCGTGGAGGGCTCCGCCGGGGTGCCGGAACCCGTGGTTCACCCGGTCCGAGCGGCACGGAATCCCGAGGTCAGGGGGCGGCCTGGAGGGCGATCACCGCGTTCTGGCCGCCGAAGCCGAAGGAATGGCTGACGGCCCGCCGTACGGGTGTCACGCGCGGGGCCTTGGTGACGCAGTCGATGTCGAATCCGGGCTCGGGGGCGTCCAGGTTCGCGATCGGCGGGATCACCCCGTGCTGGAGCGTGAGAATCGTCAGGCCCGCCTCGATGGCGCCGGCCGCTCCCATGCAGTGGCCCAGGACGCCCTTGGGGGCGGTGACGGGCGGCCGGTGCGGGTAGGCCCGGCTGATGAGCGCGGCTTCGGTGGCGTCGTTGAGGGGGGTCGACGTCCCGTGCGCGTTGACGTGGTCGACGTCTCCGGCCTGCCAGCCCGCGTCGCGCAGCGCCGCGTCGACGGCTTCCCGCGCGACCGCCCCGGAAGGGTGGGGGCTGGTGGGGTGGTGGGCGTCCGTGGTGGCGCCCGTGCCGGCGATCAGCGCTCGAGGGGCGGCTCCTCTGGACCGGGCGTCCTCGGCCCGTTCCAGGACCATGACGGCGGCGCCCTCGCCCATGACGAGCCCGGCCCGGTCGGCGGCGAAGGGGCGGCAGAGCCGGGCGGGGTCGCCGTCCCGCGGTGCCGCCGCGCCGGAGCGGCCGAAGCCGGTCATGGCGACCGGGAAGACGATCGACTCGGTGGCCCCGGCGATGGCGATGTCGCAGTGGCCGAGCGTCAGCATGTCCCGTGCGACCGAGAGCGCGGTCACCCCCGACGAACAGGCCGTGCAGGGGGCGAGGCTGGGGCCGGTGGCCTTCATGTCGATGGCGATCTCGGCCGCGGGCATGCTCGGGATGGTCAGCAGGATGCCCGAGGGAGAGGTGGCCTCGGGGCCTCGCCGGTCCAGCGCGACGGCCTGTTCGGTGAGCCCGGCGGATCCTCCGCTGCTGGTGCCGACGACGACGGCGACCCGGGCGCCGTCCCACTGCGCGGGGTCGAGCCCGGCGTCGGCGACCGCCTCGCGGGCGGCCAGGAGGGCGAACTTGACGTACCGGCCCATCCGGAAGGCGGTCCGGCCGCCGACGGCGTCGTCGAGGTCGATGCCGGAGACCGTGCAGGCGAAGTCGACCGCGCAGCCCCGGAGTTCGGGAACGGTCGCGGCGGGCGAGACGCCGGCGCGGACTCCGTCCCAGGTGGTGTCGGTGGTGTGGCCGACCGGGGTGATCATTCCCAGCCCGGTGACGGCGATGGCGGGTCGCTTCATCGGGTGTTGCTCACCGGCACCGTCGCTTCGGCCTCCATGCTGCCGACGGCCGCGTCGATGTACGCGGTGATGTCGGCCAGCGTGGCGTCCTTGTAGAGCTTCTCGGAGTCGGCGGTGACGCCCAGGGTCTCCTTGATGATGACGGCGAACTCGGCGACCGCGAGGGAGTCCATCTCCAGGCTGTCCATGGTGGACTCCGGCAGGACCTCGGCGGCGGGCACCTTGAACGTCCCGGTCAGCACCTCGGTGATCTTGGGGTGGATGGTCGTCATGGTGATTCCTCTCGTCGGCGTTCGTTGGGTGGAGCGGTTTGCTGCCGGGGGTGGGGAACGCGATGGCCCACCGCCCGAAATAACTGGATGAAGATATTCCGGTTACGCCTTCGGGTGAACCGATTCGTCAGCGCTCACCTGCGGCTTCTCGAACCATCGGGCGAGCACCGACGCGGTCCCCCAATACGCCATCAGCACCCCTCGGGTACCGAGCGCCGCGACCTTCTCCCGCAGCGGTCGCCTCCTGCTGCCGCAGACGGGCCGGCGGAACTCCCCCGCCCGGCTGCGGGCTCCGGCCCTGCGGCCCCGGTGCCAGGGGCCCTCGGGGTCGTCGTAGACGTCGGCGTAGCGGGGGCCGGCGATGGGCCAGTCCGACATCAGGCGCTCGGGAAGCGCGAAGGTCGCCACCAGCGAGGGGGTGTGCTCGGCCACCACGGCGACCGCCTCCTCCATCGCGTCGGGGAGCGAGGTGACCTGATCGGCGGTCAGCCGTCCGGCGGCGAGCAGGTCACCGCTGTTGCGGTCGATCCACCGGAGCGCGAAGAGCCGCCGCAGCTCGGTGAGGCGTTCGCGCGCCTCGCCCTCGGGCAGCCGGGCCGCGGCCTCGGCGTACGCCTCGTCCGCCTGCCGGTAGGCGTGGGCCTCGACACCGCGCAGCGCGGCCGGGGAGGCGGCGTTCCAGCGGCCGAGCGGGTCGCCGGGCGGGGCGGCGCTCATCCGCGCGCGGGCACGGGCGAACCAGAGGTCCTCCACCGCCCCGAACAGGCTGCCGAGGAAGGCGGGGTCTCCCGGGTCTCCGGGGCCGTCGCCCTCGACGGCCTCCCGTTCGGTGGCGCTGAACAGCATCTCGGCGGCGGCCTTGGCGTGCACGGCGAGGTTGTCGCCCTCGGCGGTGATGGCGCCCTCGATGCCGGTGAACAGCTCGGTCATCCCGTTGTTCTCCAACAGCCCCTGGGCGCCGCAGCGCTCACGGCATTCGACGATGACGTCACGCGCCCGCCAGGTGATCCACCCCTTGGCGACGGCGACCAGGCGCTCCGCCTCGTCCCGGTCGGCCTCCGGGGCCGACTCCCAGCGGTCCAGGGCCCTGCGGTGCAGCAGGCTCATCGCGTAGACGGTGGCCATCGCCCCGGCCAGCGGCCCGTGGTGGGTGCGGTGCGCGTACACCGGGACCTGCCGGGCGGCGCGGGACGCGGAGATCATCCGGTGTCCGGCGTACCGGACGGCGATGGCCAGGGTGACCCGCGCGGAGCCGACCGCGCAGGCGCTCATGGAGAGCTTGCCGGGGGTGACCCGCCCGATGGAGGCGAGGAACCGCCTTCTGCGGTTGGGTACGTCACTGCGGAACCGGCCGTCGTCGCCGATCCGCCCCTGCTGCCCGGCGAGCAGCGCCCCGCGCGGGACGAAGCAGCGGTCGAAGGAGGTCAGGCAGTGGTCGACCGGGGACCCCATCCGGGCGGGCAGCCGCCGCACCCGCACCCCCGGCAGGGCGCGGTGGGCGTCGGTGAGCGGGGCGAGGAAGAGGAAGACCCCGTGGTCGGTGCCGTCGGCGAGCAGACGGGCCGCCACCACACCGGACTTGGGGCCTCCGGCGGGGCTGGTGTTGGGCATGAACTTCTGCGCCCCGGCATGGGGGGTGTGGAGCACGAAGCCGTCGCGTTCACGGTCGTACGTCGCGGTCGTCTCGATCGCCGCCGCGTCGTTGCCGTGCGCCACCTCCGTACAGAGGAAGGTGCCCACGCGGCGCAGGGCGAGGAAGTCGGACAGGTCGCGCGAGGTGCCCGCGTCGTGGTCGAGGAGGCTGCCGAGGAAGAGGTTGTAGTGGATGCCCGCCACGGTCGTCAGGGCGGGGTCGACCGGGCCGAGCCATTCATGCAGGGCGGACAGCGCGCGCGGGTCGGCGGCCACCCGCGCACCGCTGTCCAGCGCGTTGTTGAGGATGCGCAGCCGGTGGTAGGAGAGAGCGAGTCGTTCGTCGGGGGTGCCGCCACCGGGGCGACGAAACGGTTCTGTTGTCAGCAGGCGACGCCAGAATCCGTGTTCCTGACGGAAGTTCGGTCCGAAGAGCACGGTGGTGAGCAGGTCGTTCGTGGACGGCGAGGCCGCGTCATTCATGGGTACGGTCACAACACAGTAACGATCAAGGAACGGCGAGGACACCCCTCGCCGTCCTGAAATGCCCCCGTATATCAGGCACGTTGGAAGGCGAGGGCGACATTGTGGCCGCCGAAGCCGAAGGAGTGGCTGAGCGCGGTCTCGACCCGCTGGTGGCGGGGTTCCTTCGTCACACAGTCGAGTGGGAAGGCATCGGGCAGCGCGTCCAGGTTGGCGATCGGCGGCACGGTGGAACGCTCCAGTGTCAGCACGGTGGCCACCGCCTCGATCGCGCCCGCCGCCGCCAGGGTGTGCCCGAGGACGCCCTTGGGCGCGGTGACCGACGGCCGGTGCGGGAAGAGCCGGGAGACGAGCGTGGCCTCCATGGCGTCGTTGAGCGGCGTGGAGGTCCCGTGGGCGTTGATGTGGTCGACATCGCCCGGCGCCCAGCCCGCCTGGTCGAGGGCCGCCTGGACGGCGCGCTGGGCACCGTACCCGTCGGGGGCCGGGGCGGTGGGGTGGTGGGCGTCCGTGCTGGAGCCGGCCCCGGTGAGCAGGGCGCGCGCGCGGCCCCCGCGGGCGCGTACGCCTTCCTCGCGCTCCAGGACGAGCATGGCCGCGCCCTCACCGATGACGAAGCCGTCCCGGTCGGCGGCGAACGGACGGGACGCGGCCGCCGGGTCTCCGCCACGGGTGGACAGCGCGCCCATCCGGGCGAACGCGGTGACCACCAGCGGGGTCAGCACCGCCTCCGCGCCGCCCGCCACCACCACGTCGCAGCCGCCGGTCAGCAGCAGATCGCGGGCGACGGCGACGGCCGTGGCCCCGGAGGCGCAGGCGGTGGCCGGGGCGAGGCTCGGGCCGCCGGCCTTGAGCGCGATGGCGACCTCGCCCGCCGCCGCGTTGGGGATCATCATGGGGACCAGCAGCGGGGAGACCGCGTCGGGGCCCGAGGCCGCCAGTCTGGCCGCGTTGTCGACGAGGACGGAGACACCGCCGACGCCCACGCCGAGGACCACGCCGACCCGGCTGCCGTCCCACCGGACCGGGTCGAGGCCGGCGTCGGCGACGGCCTGCCGGGCGGCCACCAGCGCCAGCTTCACGAACCGGGCCATCCGCCACACCGACCGGCCGCCCACCGCCGCGTCCAGATCGATGCCGTCGACCGGACACGCGAAGTCGACCGGGAGTCCGGCCAGTTCGTCGCACCGCCGGGCGGTGGAGTGCCCGGAGCACAGTCCCTCCCAGAAGCTGTGCTCGTCCGCCCCTGCGGGTGTCACCAGGCCGACGCCCGTCACCGCGACGGCGGCGGTCCGGGCCTCGGCGGCCTGATCAGCGGGGAGCGACATGCTGTGTTCCTTCCATCGAATCCGTGCACATGGTCTGCGGGGTCCCGGGCCAGCGGAGTGCCGCCGAGCCCCAGGTCAGTCCGCCCCCGAAAGCGGTGAGCAGCACCCGGTCGCCGGGGCGGAGCAGGCCCCCGTCCGCCGCGTCGGCCAGGGCCAGCGGGATGGAGGCGGCTCCGGTGTTGCCGACCTGCTCCAGATGGGTCACGCACCGCTGCGGGGCGATGCCGACGCGTTCCGCGACGGCGCGCAGGATGCGGGCGTTGGCCTGATGCGGCACGAAGCGGTCGACCTCGGCCGGGTCCCAGCCGACCCGGTCCAGGAGCGCCCGGCAGGAGTCGGTCATCCGTTCGACGGCGTGCTGGTAGACGGTGGCGCCCCGCATCCGGAAGTACGCGTCGCCCGGGCCCGGCGGCTTGCCGCTCGCCCGTTCCCGTGCGCCGCCGCCGGGGACGGTGATCAGGCTGTAGCCCGTGCCGTCGCTGCCCAGGTCGAACGCGAGCAGTTCGCCGGGGTCGCCGGGCAGCCCGGCCGCCACGAGGGCGGCGCCCGCCCCGTCGCCGAAGACGACGCCCGCCGAGCGGTCGGCCGGGTCGAGCCAGGTCGAGTAGACGTCGGCACCCACCAGCAGGACGCGGTCGTAGAGCCCCGAGGCGACCAGGCCGTGGCAGACGGCGAGGCCGTAGACGAAGCCGCTGCACACGGCGGCGATGTCCAGGGCCGGTACGGTGCCGAGCCCGAGGCGGGCCGCGAGCGCGGGGGCGGTGCCCGGACAGAGGTGGTCGGGGGTGGCGGTGGCGAGGACCACCGCGTCCACCTCGCCCCTCGCCGGGGCGCGGGCCAGCAGCCGGGCGGCCGCTTCGTAGGCGAGGTCGCCCGTCGCGACGTCCGGTCCGGCGCGGTGCCGGCTGCCGATGCCGGTCCGGCGGCGGACCCAGGCGTCGTCGACCTCCCAGTCGGCGGGGAGCCGGTCGTTGGCGACCGGCTCGCCCGGCACCCAGCCCGCCACGCTCTGCAGCACCGCCGTGCGTGGTCCTGCCGCTAAGACGCCCGCCCGCGCTCCCGGCTCCGTACCGCTGCCGGCCGCCCGTCTCCTCGCCACCCGTCGCCCCGATCCATTGTCGTACTGCATCCGGTTGACGAACGGCGGAACGTCTCACGAGGATGCGTTCGACTGCGCCGAACGGGTCATGATGGTGCGTCAGTTGTGCGCGAGGGCGTCGCGGAGCTCGTGCGCGCCGGGCGGGTTGGCCCCGGCCCGCGAGACGGTCACGGCGGCGGAGGCGACCGCGTGGCGCAGGACGTCGACGACGGTGTCCCGGTCCACGGCGGGCAACCGTTCCCGCGCGCCTTCGCCGATCAGCCCGTGCGCGGCGAGGGCGTGGAGGGTCCCCGACATGAAGGCGTCGCCCGCGCCGACGGTGTCGGCGACCTCGACCCTCGGCGCCTCGACCGGGATCGGGCCGCCGGGCAGGAGGGCCAGGGCCCCGTCGCCTCCCCGCGTCACGAGCACGGCGGCGGGGCCGAGCCCCAGCCAGCGTTCCGCGATCCGGTCCGGCTCCTCCCCCGGGTACAGCCACTCCAGGTCCTCGTCGCTCGCCTTGACCAGGTCGCTCAGCGCCACGCACTCCTCGACCCGGCGTACAGCCGTCGCGCGGTCGCCCATGAGGGCGGGCCGCACATTGGGGTCGTAGCTGACGGTCGCGGTGGGCCGGGCGGAGCGGACGAGGTCCAGGACGGTGGCCGATCCGGGCGCGGCCACCGCCCCGATCGACCCGGTGTGCACATGGGCCGGCGCGGGGGCGACGGCGACCGGGGAGAGGTCCCAGGTGACGTCGAAGGCGTACGTGGCCCGCCCGGCCGCGTCGAGGGTGACGGCGGCCGACGGCGTGGCCGTGGCGGAGCCGTCGGTGCGCACGTCGACCCCGCCGGAGGCCAGGTGCGCCCGGATGAGCCGCCCGTTGTCGTCCGCGCCGAGCTGGGTGAGCAGCACGGTGCGGTGGCCGAGACGGGCCAGGCCGTACGCGACGTTGGCGGGGCTGCCGCCCGGATGGACACGCGGGGCCTCTCCGGGGAGTTGGACGATGTCGGCCACGCATTCACCGATGACCAGCAGTTCGCCGTGGTCGGGCATGGGCGGTTCTCCTCAAGGGCGAGTGGTGGGGCGGCGGTTCCGGAGGCTCCGCCGGACAGGATTCCTGCACGTTTCACCGGGGCCGTCACGCCCTACGGGTTCACCGCCGCCTCCGTACGGGGAGCGGTGTCGGCGAGCGGCTTCGCGGGGGCGGTCCGGCGTACCCAGAGGAGGGCGCCGGCCAGCACGGCGGTGGCGGCGAGCAGCCAGGGCAGCGGGCCCGGCGGCAGGGCGCCCGCGCCCAGTCCCGCCCCGGCGGCGACCAGTTGCAGGGCGAGCGACTGGACGGAGAGGGCGGTGGCGCGGCCGGAGGCGTCGACGCGGCGGTGCAGCAGGTCGTTCTCGTTGGGGCCCGCGGCTCCGAGTCCCAGGTACACGAGCCCGTAGCCGGCGACGGCCACCGCGGTGGCAAGGGCGCTCATCGTGTGTGCGGTGATCCCGAGCAGGGTCAGCCCCAGCACCGTGAACGCGAGGCTCACGAGCACCGCGCGCTCGCTGCCGCCGGAGAACCGGGCGACCAGCGGGGCGAGTTGGCTGCCGATCGCGGAGCACAGGAATCCCGCGCAGGCGAGCCCGGCGTAGACCAGGGCGCCGGATTCCGCGGTCCCCATGAGGGCGGCCGCCCGGCCCGGAGTGAGCAGTTCGACGGCGGCGAGGGCGGCCCCGGCGGCGCTCGCGGTCAGCAGGATGCGACGGATCAGGGCGTCGCGGGCGCCGAGTCGCAGACCGGCGGCGATGGCGGCGGGCACACCGCCCACGACCAGGCGCAGGGTGGTGCGGGGCCGGGGCGGTTCGGGCAGGGAGCTGAGCACGTAGAGCACGAAGACGAGTTCGACCAGCGCGCCGAACAGGGCGGGAACGGAGAGCGGGATCACGAGCCCGCCGGTCGCGCCGGTCAGCCACTCCCCCGCACCGGGGGCGAGTCCGAGCAGCCAGGGCAGTCCGCCGCCGAGCAGGGTCCCGATGGCGAGAGCGGCCGAAGTGGCGGACCCGCCGCGCGCCAGGCCCGTACGCAGGTCGGCGTCGGGTCCGGCGTGGGCGTGGACGGTGTCCACGTACCAGGCTTCGGCGGGTCCGCTGGACAGGGCGCGGGCGAGGCCCATCAGGCCCATGCCGAGGGCGATGGCCCAGCCCGCCGCGCCGAGGCCGATGAGGGTGAAGGCGGTGAGGTTGAGCAGTCCGGCGAGGGCCAGGACGGGGCGTCGCCCGATGACGTCGGACAGCCCGCCGGTGGGCAGTTCCATCGCGGCGGCGGTGAGGGAGTGCACGGCGAAGAAGCCCGCGATGGCGGCGAGGCCCATCCCCCGTTCGGTGAAGAGGAGCACTCCGGGGGCGATGGACATGCCGATGGGGAACCAGAAGAGGAAGGAGACCGCTACGTACCGGCGGCGTGCGGTCGCCTCGTCGAGGCCGCCCGCAGGGGCGGCGGCGAAGGCCGGGCGGCGCGTCACGACGCGTCTCCGGTGGTGGCGTCCGGGCTTCCGGCGTCCGTCGCGTCAGGCCCGGCGGAGGCGTCCGCGCGGTCCCGGGCGGCCTCCGGCTGCGGGGCCAACGGCAGTCCGGCGGTGAACAGGACGACCCGTTCGGCGCGGGGGTCCCCGGCGTCGCGGGCGCTCAGCTCGTCCGTCTTCGCCCGGAACGCCTCCCACAGTTCGGCGAGGGACTCCGGGGTCAGCCGGGGCATCATGTCGCTGATGCCCGAGGGCTCCTGCCACTCCTGAGCCAGCAGGCCGTCCTCAAGGTCCGCCTCGTGGTGGTCCAACGACTGCTGGAGGTGCTCGATCTGACGGCGGTGCAGAACGTTGAGGATCGCGCTGCCGCCGGGGCTGCGGCGCAGCGCCTCGTTGCTCCACGAGGTCATGGCGTGCACGGACTTCCAGCGGCGTTCGCGGCCGTCGCGGTGCACGGCCTCGGTGACGAAGGCATACTTCGCGAGCACGCGCAGGTGGTAGCTGGTGGAGGCCGACGACTCCCCTGTCCTGCCCGCGAGCTCACTGGCGGTGGCCGGGCCGTGCTGCCGCAGCAGCCCGAGCAGGGTGAGGCGGAGGGGGTGGGTGAGCGCCTTGAAGGCGGCACCGTCCTCCACGGGATCGAGTGTGCGACGACTCTCTTCGCTGTCCATGACCGCAGCGTAGAACGGCGCGGGCACTTTCCCAAAGTGTTTTTGCAGAATGTTTTTTGGAAACTTGCGGGCGTCTCCGGAGGCCGGGTTCGAGCCCGCCCGGTCCAGGGCACCGAGGCCGCTCAGGGCCCGGCTCGGCCCCCCTCCCCGTGAGCACCCCGGCCTCCCCGTGATGGCGGTCCCGGCTCAGCCCGCCCGCGCCGCCTCCAGGGCGTCCGCGACCCGGCCCAGGAACCGGGCGTGGTCGCGGGGCCCGTAGAGGGGTTCGGGGTTCCACGCGATGACGGGCACAGGCGGGGCGCCGCGCCCCCACAGCCCCTCCAGCGGGGCGGCGTGGGCGCGGGCGTCGGCCAGGATCACCTCGGGCCGCAGGGCGAGGATGCCGGCGCGGTCGAGCGTGGCCCAGTTGACCCCCGGCCCCTCGGGCGGCTCGACCACCTGGACGCCCAGTTCGGTGAGGACGCGCAACTCGGGCCACATCGCCGGGCGCGCGACGTACGCCCGGTCCGGGCTCGCCGGAGAGAGGGCGAGCACACGGGGGCCGTCGGCCGGCGGGGTGGCGGCCACGGCGCGCAACCGCTCGCGGGCGGCGGCCGGTTCCCGCTCCGCACCCGGCCGGTCCGGGGCCCCGAGCGAACGGGCCAGCAGGGCGAACCGGTCGCCGATCCGCCCGAACGTCCGGGCCTGACCGACGTCGAGGACGACCACCGGCACCCGCTCCTCCAGGCGTTCGGCCGTCTCGGGTGTCAGCCCGTAGACGTGGCCACCGCCGTAGCTGACGGCCACCACGAGGTCCGGCCCCGCGCTCAGCAGCCGCTCGGCGTCCAGGGAGCCGCCGGCACCGACGTACGCGACCTCGCCGAAGGGCAGGGTCCCGGTCTTCGCCGTGTCGGGGTCCGGGCCGTCGTGCTCGGACCCGAAGACGGCCATCGGCCGGATACCGAGGTCCCACAGAGTCGCGCCGGCCTGGACGTAGGCCAGCACCCGCCGAGGCGGCCGAGGCGCCGCCGACTGCCGCCCCCGGTCGTCGGAGAACCGCCATTCGCTCTGCTCCGTCACGTCACACACGCCCCTCCGCCGCCGACCGCCGTACCCCTGGTGCGAGTTCGCACACCTGTACCTGCCCAGCTCCTCCTGGCCACACCCCTCCGGTCCGGGAACAAACGGCGGCCCGTCAGTCCCGGCGGCGCCGTGCACATAGAGTCACAAGATGCTAGACATTGGTCACTGAATGTCATTTCTCGGCGTCCTGCGCCTCCCCCTCCCGAACGGAGTCGACCTCCCATGCGCGCGACCTTGAAGGCGGCCCTGGCCCTCGGCATCGGCGCGTCCCTCTGCGCGGCCCCGACGGGTGCGCCCGCCTCGGCGCACCCCGTCGCCGCCGAGGCCCGTGCGGCGTCCGGGGCGAGGAAGCCGGCGCGGTGTCCGGTCGTCGACGTACTGGCCGTCTACACACCGAAGGCCGCGAAACGCGTCGGCGGCGAGCACCGGGTGCCCGCCTCGGCCCAGCGGATCGCGGCCCGGATGAACCGGTCACTGGCGGGCGGCGGGCTCTGCGGCACCATCCGCGTCGTCCACCCGTACACGGCGGCCGGTCACGAGGGCCCGGAGGAGTTCCGCGCGGCGCACGCCGCCCTGAAGGACCACAGGTCACCGGGGATCGGCCGGCGGGTCCACGAACAGCGGGCGCGGTACGGCGCCGATCTGGTCGTCCTCCTCGTGGACCGCCCGGAGCGGGGCGGCGGCACGGCGGACTACACGCCCGCACTCGATGCCTCGACCGACGAGTACGCCTACGCGGTCGTCGACGTCGACGGCATCGAGCTGGACTCGGCGAGCCACGAGATCGGCCACACCCTGGGGCTCGCCCACGACCGCAGGACCCTGGCCGGCGATCCGGGCGGCTCGATGAGCGTGGGCCGTGACCGGCCGTACAACACCGGCTGGATCACCGAGGACGGCAGGCGCTACACGATCATGGCGTACCGCTCGTCGTGCGGGGGCCACTGCCGAAGCATCAGCAGGTTCTCCAGCGCCACGGGGACATGGAACGGCCACCGGCTGGGCGACGCGGACAACGACGGCGTACGGGCGCTGCGCGAGACCATGGCGATCGTCGCCGGGTACCGCGACAGGAACTGACCGCACCCGCCGCGGAGGCGCCTCGCCTGCGACAAGGGGCACGAGGCACCGCACCCGGCGCGGGGCGGCCTCACCCGGTACGGGGGCGCGCGCCGTCCAGCGTCAGATCCACGATCCGGCGCGCGAGCCCCTCGCCGAGAGGTGCGCCGGTCAGCAGGACGCGAGTGAACAGGGGTCCCGCCAGGGTCTCGGCCACCAGCCGGGGGTCGGTGTCCGGGGCCAGCTCGCCGCGCTCGACTCCGCGCCGCACGATGTCCTCACCGCGCCGGAGCCGGGCGTCCCAGTAGGGCAGGCGCTCCGCCTCGACGGCAACCGCGTCGAAGGAGGCGCCGAGGTGGAGCAGGGCCGCACCCTGCGGCGAGGCGAGGTAGTCCGCGACCGCCGCCATCAGCTGGACCAGGTCCTCGCGCACGTCCCCCGTGTCGGGTACGGGCAGCGCGTCGTCGGCGTGCGAGCCGAGGGCGTCCAGCAGCAGGTTCTCGCGGGTCTTCCACCGCCGGTACACGGAGGTCTCGTGCACCCCCGCCGCCCTGGCGACCGCCGCGACCGTGGTGCCGCCCAGCCCTTCGGCGGCGAGGAGGTCCACGGTCGCCGCCAGGACGGCCTGCCGCATGGGTTCGCCCCGGCGGCGCAGGGGGGCGGGGCTGTTCTCGGTGGTCATCCGCGAACCGTATCGCAAGGCTACTTGCTTTAACCGCAGGACCGGCCTACGTTTTAAAGCAAGGCGACTTGCGATAGGCCGCCGATCCGAACCGTAAGGACCCGTCATGGAACGCATGCGCGCCGCGCGTCTCCACCTCCCCAGCCGTTCTCTCGTCGTGGAGGAGGTGGACAGGCCCGCCCCCGGCCCCGGCGAGGTGCTCGTGAAGGTCGAGGCCGCCGGGGTCTGCCTCTCCGACGTACACCTCATCGACGGCACGTTGAGCCCGATGTATCTGGAGGGCGACTCGGTCACGCTGGGCCACGAGGTTGCCGGGACCGTGGCGGAGACCGGGCCGGACGTCACCGGCTGGGCGCCCGGCGCCCGCGTGGTGCTCCAGGCGGGCGAGGAGCGCCGCGGCCGGACGTACACGCGGGGCGTCGACTACGACGGCGGCTGGGCCGAGTACGCGCTCGCCACCGCGTCCACCCTCGTCGCTCTCCCCGACTCGCTCTCCTTCGAACAGGCGGCGATCATCCCGGACGCGGTCTCGACTCCGTGGGCGGCGGTGACCGCCACCGGCGACGTGCGGCCGGCGGAGGCCGTGGGCGTCTGGGGCGCGGGCGGCCTCGGCGCGCACGCCGTGCAGCTGCTGCGGGCGGTCGGGGCGTATCCGGTCGTCGCGGTGGACCCCGCTCCGGCGGCCCGGCAGCGGGCCCTGGAGTTCGGGGCCGACCTGGCGCTGGACCCCGCCGATCCTGGGTTCCGCGAGAAGGTGCTCGGGGCGAGCGACGGCACGGGTCTGACCGCCGCGTTCGACTTCGCCGGCGTTCCCCCGGTCCGCGAGCAGGCGCTGACCGTGCTGGCTCCGAAGGGCCGGCTGGTGCTGGTGGGACTGACCGACCAGCCGCTGACGGTCGCCCACGGCACCCTGTTCAGCTACCTCCAGCAACGCATCCTGGGCCACTACGGCTCGGAGAGCCACCACGTGAGGCAGCTCGTCCGGCTCGCCGAGGGCGGCAGGCTGGACTTCTCCCGGTCGATCACCGACGTACTGCCGCTGGACGAGGCGGCGTCGGCGGTACGGCGGATGGAGACCAAGGAGGGCGACCCGGTCCGCCTCATTCTGCGGCCGTGACGGGCCTTTCCTCCCCGGCCAGGGACTTCTGCTCCCCCGTGTCGGGCCCGCCCTCCGCGGCGGGCCCCGCCGTGGCACCGGGCCTCTGTCCCGTGGCTCTCTCCGGCCTCTCCCGCCGGAGTTCGACGTTGAACTGGGCGCCGGCCAGCAGCGAGAGGTTGGCGAACCACACCCAGATCAGGAAGACGACGAGCCCGGCCAGCGATCCGTAGAGTCGGCTGTAACTGCCGACGCGGGTCGCGTACAGGGCGAACAGCGCCGACGCGGCCAGCCAGCAGAACGCGGCGAGGACCCCGCCGGGCAGGCTCCGGCGGACGCCGCGCGCGGAGCGGGGGCCGGTGCTGAAGAGGACCATGATCAGGCAGGCCACCAGAAACATCAGCAGCGGCCACTTCATCACCGCCCACAGGCTCTCCCCCTCGTGCGGCAGACCGATGCGGCGCCCCAGCCAGCGGGCGAGCGGGCCGGTCATCACGAGGGCGAAGGCGCTGGTCAGCAGCAGGAGGAGCAGGCCGATCGCGGAGACGACGATGATGTGCGCCTGCCGCAGCGGCGGCCGGGTGTCCCGGACGCCGTGCATGGCGTGCATCGCCCGGCGGAAGACCGCGAGGTAGCTGCACGCGGACCACACGGCGCTCACGGACCCGGTCGCGACGAGCAGCCAGACGGCGGAGCGCTGCCCGGTCGCCGCCTCCAGCGGCCTGCGCAGCGCCTCACCGGACTCGGCGGGGGCGAAGGCGGTGATGTCGGCGATCAGCGCGCCGGTCGCGTCGGGGTTGGCCAGTCCGATGACGGACACGGTGACCAGGAGCGCCGGCAGCAGGGCGAGGATGGCGTAGTACGTCAGGGCCGCGGCCCAGTCGGTGACGTCGTCGTTCCACAGCGAGACCGGGGTACGGCGCAGGGCGGTGAGCCCGCGCCGGTGCGGTGCGGTACGTCCGGGGGCGGTGCTGTCCGCGGTGGACGCGGTCTGGGTGGGCAAGCTGGTACTCCGGGTACGTGGGTGGACGCGGCGGGCGGCACGGCCTGTCCGTCTCCGGACGCGCCGACTCCGCTCGATCCTCTCCTGCCACGCCCCGGCCGGTGCACACCCCTCCCCGCCCGACGGGATCGCGCGCCGCGCCCCGCCGGCCTCGGGGGCGGTCAGTCGTTGACGGCGGTGAGCAGGACCACGGCGTCCTGGAGCGCCAGCAGTCCGTGCCGCTCCTGCGGGATCGGGTGCAGGATCCCGGCCGGCAGGTCGGCGTCGCCGGAGACGGCGGTGAGACGGACGCTGCCGCGCAGGACCAGCAGGGACGCCGCGGGCGGCGCGTTGTGCTCGTCCAGCGCCGTCCCCTCGGTCAGGGCGATCACCGTCTGCCGCAAGGGGGGCTGCTGGAGCAGGAGGTGGGCGCTGCGGCCGTGTGCGGAGGCGCGGGCGGCGGCCAGGTGCTCCTCGGCGAGTGCGTTGAGGTCGTCCATGTGCCCACTGTGCCGCAGCCGCGCCCGCCCCGCGATCCTGGCGTACCCGTGACGCGGGCGGTACCGGCGGCTCGCACGGGCGGCCGTTCCGGGGCGCGGGTCGCGCCGCGCGGCCACCGTTCCCCGGCCCGTGGCCGGTCCGGGGAACCGGTCGTGCGGCGGTCCGTCAGAGGCCGCCGGTGAACAGCAGCCGGTCGGGCGAGCCCTGGCCGAGGCCGGAGAGCACGGACGGGGTGGCCGTGTCCGTCAGCCACCGCGCGACGACGCCGGGCGCGGCCGAGGGGTTCTCCTGCTTGTACAGGGCGGCGACGCCCGCGACGTGGGGGCTGGCCATGGAGGTGCCGTTCAGCGAGACGGTGCCGCCGCCGAGCCGCGCGGAGACGATGTCGGCGCCGGGCGCGTACAGCGCGACGCAGGAGCCCCAGTTGCTGAAGGGGGTCTCGCGGTCCTGCCGGTCGCTCGCCCCGACCGCGACCACGCCGTCCGCGGCGGCCGGGGAGACGTCGCAGGCGTCCCGGTCGTCGTTCCCCGCCGCCACCACGGGCAGCACTCCGGCGTCGGCGACCGACTCGACCGCCGCGTCGACGGATGTCGAACGGGCTCCGCCGAGCGAGGCGTTGAGCACGGCGGGGGCCTCGGTCCGCCCGGCGTCCCTGGCGACCCAGTCGAACCCGGCGAGGATGCCGGCCCAGGTGCCCCGGCCCTCGCAGTCCAGGACGCGTACGTTGACCAGGGAGGCTTCGCGGGCCACGCCGGCCGTGCCGCCGCCGACCGTGCCCGCCACGTGCGTGCCGTGGCCGTTGCAGTCCATGCCGGCACGGCCGTCCCCGACGGCGTCGTACCCGTTCACGACCCGGCCGCCGAACTCGGTGTGCGCGGCGTCGATCCCGGTGTCGACGACGTACGCCTTCACCCCCTTGCCGGTGGCCGTGGTGGTGAAGGTGTCGTCCAGCGGCAGGCGGCGCTGGTCGATGCGGTCGGCGCCCCAGCCGGCGGCGGGCGCCCGGAAGAGGCTGCCGGCCCTCGGCGCGTCCACGGTCACCTCGGCGTTCTCCTCGACGGCGAGGACGCCGGGGACGGTCCGCACCGCTTCGAGTTCGGAGGCGGTGAGCGAGGCGGCGAAGCCGTGCAGGACGTTTCCGTAGCGGAACAACGGCCTGAGCCCGAGCTCCCGCAGGACGGTGTCCGGCGAGAGTTCGGGCTCCAGGGTGACGATGTACTGCCCGGGTACGGCCCGGGTGGACTGCTCCACCCGGACCCCTTCCGGTCCGCTGTCGGCCGAGGCCGTGGCCGGGGCGCCGATCAGCGGGGCGATCAGCAGCAGGGCGGCCGTGGCCCATCGGGCGGGCAGGCGCATGCAATCTCCTCGGGGTGGGGATCCGTTCACGGGGCGAGTGCGTCCGCGAAGCACGAACACCCGTTCCTTCGTCCCCGCCCGTCGGCCGCCTTAGCGGGTTCAGCCGGACAGCGCAACGTCGGCGGTCAGCTCCAGTTCGTCGAGGTCGTGCGGCACATCGGCCGGGAAGCCCTGCTTCGCCCAGCTGCCCACGGCGACCTCGGCCGTGATTCCGGGCCCGAACCCGGCGATGAGCCCTTGCGCCGCCTCCGCCGCTCCCCCGTCGTCGAAGAGCCTGGCCAGCGCGTCGAAGACGACGGAGCTGGCGATGTTGCCGCGTTCGGTGAGAGTGGCCCGGCTGTAGCGGAACATCTCCGGCGGCAGCTCGAGGAAGTGGCAGAGGTCGTCCAGGATGCGCGGCCCGCCGGCGTGGACGATGAAGAAGTCCATGTCCGGGACGGACCAGCCGTGCAGGTCGACCAGGTCCTGGAGGACCGGGGCGAGCATCTCCATGGTGCCGGGGACCCGCTTGTCCAGCAGGAAGTGGAAGCCGGTGTCGCGGACGGCGTAGGAGATCCAGTCCTCGGTGTCGGGAACCAGGTGGGAGCCGTTGCGCTCCAGCCGCATGCCGGTCCCGCCCCGGCCCCGTACGACGGCGGCGGAGAGGGCGTCGCCGAACAGGCCGTTGGAGAGCAGGGAGCCGACGCCGATGTCGGTGGGCTGGTAGCACAGCGAGCAGAACTCGCAGGAGACGATGAGGACGTTGGACTCGGGGTAGGCCCGGCAGAAGTCGTGCGCGCGATTGATGGCCGCGCCGCCCGCCGCGCAGCCGAGCTGGGCGATGGGCAGCTGGCGGGTCTCCGGCCGGAACCCCATCGTGTTGATGATCCAGGCGGTCAGCGAGGGCATCATGAAGCCGGTGCAGGAGACGTAGACGATCAGGTCGATCTCGCCGGGTTCGGTCTCGGCGTGGGCGAGGGCCCGCCGGACGACGTCGGGGACCCGCGCCTTGGCCTCGGCCTCGTACACCCGGTTGCGCACCTCGAATCCGGGGTGCTTCAGGGTCTCCTCGACGGGCTGCACGAGGTGCCGGGTCTGGACCCCGGTGTTCCGGATCAGCCGCAGCACCAGGTCGCGCTGCGGGTGGTCGGCGTGGGTCTCCCGCGCCAGGTCCAGGGTCTGCTGCATCGTGATGACGTGCTCGGGCACAGCGATGGCGGGTCTGCACAGGGTCGCCATGGGTTCTCCTCGGTCTCTGGAGCGGGGCTCTCGTCACCAGGTGACGGGCAGCGCGAGGGGGTATCGCCAGATGGACGTCGTGTTCCACTCGATGTCCTCGGGCGGCACGTCCAGACGCAGGGCCGGGAAGCGGGTCAGCAGCGTGGAGAAGGCCACTTCCAGTTCCATGGTGGCCAGCGGCGCGCCCAGGCAGTGGTGGGCGCCCCAGCCGAACGTCATGTGGGGGATGGACGGCCGGTCGGGATCCAGCTCGTCGGGGCGGTCGAACTTGGCGGCGTCCCGGTTCGCCGTCAGATAGGACACGTGCACCACGTCGCCGGCCTTGATGAGGACGCCGCCGAGCTCCACGTCCTCCAGGGCGACGCGCGGGATGCCGACGCCCTTGCGGAAGGGGATGTGGCGCAGCAGCTCCTCCAGGGTGCGGGGCAGCCGCGCGGGTTCGGTCCGGACGGAGCGCAGGAGTTCCGGTCGGGTGAGCAGGGTGTAGGCGATGTTGCCGAGCTGGTAGGTGGTGGTGTCCTGGCCGGTGATGAGCAGGACCATCGCCATGACGGCCAGCTCGTCGTCGTCCAGCAGTTCGGCGCCGTCCCGAGCGGTGGCCAGGGTGCTGATGAGGTCCTGGCCCGGGGAGCGGCGCCGGTCGGCGGTCAGTTCCTGGAAGTAGCCGCGCAGTTCCGCCTTGGCGCGTACGGCGTCCTGCTTGCCTGCGGCCCCGACGTTCATCATGGTCATGGCGTGGGCGCGGAGCCAGGGGCGGTCGGCCTCGGGGATGTCGAGCGCCTCGCAGATGGTGATCAGCGGCAGCGGTGAGGAGATCCGGGCGACGAAGTCGGCCGGTGCGCCCTCGTCCGCCATCTCGTCCAGCAACCGGTCGACGACACGCTGGGTGCCGCCGCGCATCTGCGCGACGCGGCGCGGGGTGAAGCTCTTGGCGACCAGGCTCCGCAGGCGGCTGCTGGCGGGCGGGTCCATGAGGTTGATGGACTCGGCCTGGACGATCGGCTCCGGGGTCATCCGGGGGAAGTCGCGGCCGAGGACGGCGCCGCGGCTGAACCGCCGGTCGGTGGTGACCGTGCGGACGTCCTCGTAGCGGGTGACCAGCCAGGCCTCGCCCTCTCCGTAGGCCATCCGGATACGGGACACCGGCTCCTCGGTCAGCAATTGCCTGAGCTGGGGGTCGAACTCCAGCCGCTGCGCGTAGTCGAACGGACAGTTCCGTACGGTTTCCTTGTTCTGCACCGAGGTGTTCTCCACCGGGGTTCTCCCAATGACCGCATCGAAGAGGGGGACGTGCCGGGGCGGGCCCGGCACCGGACCTCCCCTGCATCCCCCGTCACTCACGGAAACATGTCAGTGACATAGCGCAGTCAGCCGATCAGAGGGGCGCGCGCTCCGGCGCTCAGCGGTTCGCCTCCCCGGCGGGGCGGGCGTATCGGCCCGGCGTGAAGGCAGGGGCGCATGGATCGGCCAGGCGTGGAGGCAGGGGCGCACGGATCGGCCAGGTTTCCCACTCTGCCTCAACTCGACGTTTACGCAGGTCATTTACGTCCTTCAGGTGAAAGATCCCGCGCTTTCGCCGTGGAGGGCGTACCTCGGCGGACAGTGGGTGGGCCGCCCCGGCACCGGGCCGTGGCCGGCGGAACGTGACGTGTGGAGAAAGGTGACGGTTCATGGGCACTGAGGCCACCAGGCGGGTCACGCTCGTCTTCTCCCTGTTCGACGTCAATGCCAACGGCGTCCTGGAGCAGGACGACTTCGATCTCATGGCCGACCGCGTCGTCCGCGAGGCGCACGCGTCGGACCGGGCGGCGAAGGACGCGATGCGCGCGGCGTTCAGGCGGTACTGGACGACGCTGCTGACCGAGCTGGACGCCGACGGGGACGGCGAGATCAGCTTCGAGGAGTTCACGGCGTGCGTGCTGTCGCCGGAGCGGTTCGACGCCACCATCACGGTGTTCGCCGAGGCCCTGGCCGCGCTGGGCGACCCGGACGGCGACGGGCTGATCGAGCGCCCGCTGTTCATGGCGCTGATGCGGGCGATCGGGTTCGAGCCCGAGAACATCGACGCGCTCTTCGACGCCTTCGAACCGACCGACGGGGACCGGATCCGGGTGGAGACGTGGGTCGCCGGCATCAAGGACTACTACGCCCCGGGCAAGGCCGGCATTCCCGGAGACCACCTGGTCGTCGGCACCGCCGCCTGAAGCGCCGCTCCGCGAGCTGCCGTGTCCCCGCGCCCGGAGCACGGGGACATGGTGCCGGCGACCGGGGCGCGCCGTCGGACCGGCCCGTGGCCGCCGCAGGGCGGTCCCGGTCGATGGGTTCCGCGCGTCCCGCGTGCGCTCTGAGCGCGCCTGCCGCTGGGGCGGACCCCGTCCCCACGGGCGCCGCTTCCGGAGGCGGGCACTGCCGGCGATGGCCCGGCCCCGCTCCTCGCGCACCGCGTGCCCGGCCCAAGGGCCGGTTCCTCACCCGCCGCGTCCCCCCTCCCCGGATGCCCGACAGGCTGTCAGCCGGTCAGCAGGTCGGGGTCGCCCGCCAGTGCGGCCAGGCGGCCCCGCGGGTCCGGGACGAGGCGGCGTTCGGTCAGGTCGAGGACGCCGCCCACTCCGGTGATCTCCGCGGCCACGGTGCCGTCCTCCTTGATGATCCGCTGCTCCAGGGTGAAGGTCTTTCCCGTGCCGTAGTCGAACCGGCAGGTGACCCGTACGCGCTCGCCGCCGCGCAGCTCCCGGAGGTACTTGACCGTCACCTCCAGCTGCACCGGGCCGATGCCGTCGGCCAGCAGCTTCTCCCGGGGCAGTCCGGCGGCGCGCAGCAGCTCCCAGCGGGCGTGCTCCGCGTACTGGAGGTACGCCCTCGCCTCGGGTCGCCCCCGGCAGCAGCCGCCGGAACGCGTGGACTCAGGCCGCCGGGACATCACCCTCCAGGACGCGGAGCGCACCCTCGGCCCGGGCGGTCCCGCCTCCGCGGTGCCGTCCGGGGTCAGAAGCGGTCCGGGGCGCGGACCGGGAGCGGAGAGACGGGAAGTACGTCCTGCTCGCGGTGCTGGCGCGCCTGCTCGTTCGACCCTTCGGTCGCCTCGCAGGTCACGTCCTTCACCGGGAGCTTGCCGGTCAGCAGATAGCGGTTGACCGCACCGTCCGTGCACGGATTGCCGCTGGGGTAGATGCCGTGTCCCTCGCCGCCGAGGACGGTGACCATCCTCGACCCCTTCAACTGCCGGTGGAGGGCCTGGCCGCTGGGGAGCGGCGTCTGCGAGTCCCACTCGTTCTGGACGACCAGGGAGCCGGCCTTGTTGTTCACCGTGGTCGCCCGCTCCACGGACCGGTCCCAGAAGGCACACGGCTTGATGCTGGACGCGAAGTCTCCGAAGATCGGGTAGCGGCCCCGGTCCGCGATGGCGTCGCGCCGGTAGCTCTCGGGGTTGCGGGACCAGGCGGCCGAGTTGTCACCGCACACCACGGCCCAGAAGCTCGCGGTTCCGTTGTCGGCGGGCGTGGCAGCGGTCGCGCCCGTCGCATGGCGCCCCTCGGGCCGGAGGAATTCCCTGAGCTTCTTCGGGGCGACGGTCTCGCCGTCGGCCGCGTTGCTCAGCTCCACGAACGCCTCGGTGGCGTACAGCGGGGTGAAGACCGCGGCCCTCATGCCCATGCGGATGTCGTCGCCGGTGACCACCTGCCCGTCCAGGTCGATCGGCTTCTGCCGGGCCCGCTCGACCAGGTCCCAGAAGGCCCCCTCGACCTTCTTCGGGGTGTCACCGAGGCCGTACGTCTCCGAACGCTCGGCGGCCCAGGCGGTCCACCGGTCGAACGCGGGCTCGGCTCCCTCGGCCCACCACTGGATCATGCCGCGCCAGGCGCGTTCCGGGTCGACCGCACTGTCCAGGACGAACCGGTCGGCGCGCTTCGGGAAGAGCTGGGCGTAGACGGCACCCAGGTAGGTGCCGTACGAGTACCCCACGTAGTTGATCTTCTTCTCGCCGAGGACCGCCCGGATCAGGTCCATGTCGCGTGCGGTGTTGCGGGTGGTGATGTGCGGGAGGATGTCGCCCGCCTTCTCCTCGCACTTGCGGGCGACCGTCCGCGCCCAGGCGACGTCGTCGGCGAAGGTCTCGGGCTTGTACGGCCGCAGCCAGTCCTCCTCCTTCGGCTCCAGGCCGCAGGTGACCGGGGTGCTGCTTCCCACTCCGCGCGGGTCGAACCCGATGAGGTCGTTCTTCTGCCGCGCGGCGGCGGGCAGCCATTCGGCCATGCCCAGCGGCAGATACAGCCCCGGACCGCCCGGACCGCCGGGGTTGGAGAGCAGGACTCCTTGGCGCTTGCCCGGCCCGGTGGCCTCGATCCGGGATATGGCCAGCTCGATCCGCTTGCCGCCGGGCTTGCGGTAGTCCAGCGGGACCTGGATGGTGGCGCACCGGATCTCCGGCGGGGCCTCGGGCTCGGGGCACCGCTTCCACTGCGGCTTCTGCTTCGCGTACCGGTCCAGCGCGCTCTTGCCGGCGGCCGGGAGGACGGCCGCGGCGGGGACGGCAGCAGGGGCCGCGGTGGCCGTCGAGGTGGTGAGCGCGGGGGCCAGCGTCGCCGTGACGCTCACCGCCAACAGGGGCACGAGATGTCGTCTGCGCACGAAAACGATCCTTCCGGTCACACGTTCGGACAGGAGAGATCCTTCAGGAGCGGCCGCGTGCACGTAACCTCCGTCGGGCTACACCTCGTCTCCACCTTGGGAATGATGCAACTCCGGCGCATAGGCCCTGAGTTGTACCTGCGGACGGCCCCCTTCCGCCTTCTCGCCACGGTATGGCGAAGGGCCTGGAGCCCTTCCACCACGGACGGCTTCCCGTCCACGTACGGCGTGACCGCGTCGCCCGCGCGGATCCCGAGCGGGGGTCGCCGTCGGCCGGCCCCGCCCCCGTTTCTCGTCGGGTGACCAGGGGCGCCGTGTTTCAGCTCGTCACGCTCACCGGCTTCCGCATCGGCCTCGATGATCCGGCGGTCGATGTACCGCGCCGTGGCCCGCCGGAACCGGTGCGACCGGTCCGGGGCGAGGACCGACCCGTTCGGGGGAACGTGCGCGCTCACCCCCGCCCCTTTCCATGAACGGCTGGTTCCGGGGTATCCGAACGTCAGCCAGGAAGCTCACGCGACGGGGTGAACGCTATGAACGACCGCATTCTCATGACCTTGTCACCGGACGGCGAGACCCGTACCGATTTCGTCTGCCGGCCGGAGAGGGCCGCCGACGCACGGGACGCGGTCAGCACGTTCGTGGCACGGCTGCACCCGGCGCCGACCTCGCACATGGTGCAGAGTCTCCTGCTCCTCGTCTCGGAGCTGGTCACCAACGCCGTCCGGCACGCGGGGGCCGTCACCGCCCTGTGGCTGACCGCCGACCGCAGGGGCGTCCATGTCCGGGTCACCGACCCGAGTGCGGCGCACCCGCAGGACCGCACGCCCGATCTGACCGGCCGCACCGGCGGGTTCGGCTGGCCGATGGTCCAGCGGCTGGCCCGGGAAGTCCGGATCCGCGACGCGGCCGGCGGCGGGAAGGTCATCCTCGCCACCGTGGCCCGCTGAGGCCGCGTCACCCAGCGGCCTCGCGCCCCCGGCCCTCCTGCGCTACCGCCCCGCCACCCCCCGGAGGCCCGTGCTCGCCGAGCCGGGGCGCGTCATCGGCTCCGGCGCCGTCCGGCCACTGCCACGGGGAACGGCGGAGCCACACGTCGCCCCTGTTGACGAACGGGTCCCAGCAGCCGAGCGACGGTGCCGGTCCCGCGGGGCCGGGTGGCGACCCGGACCGGCCGCGGTCGGCGCGCGGGCATCAGTGCACCGCGTCCGGGTGGCTTTCCACCTCACTCCGCCGACTCCTCTCCCGACCGCCCGCGCCCGTACGCACTCCGGCCGCCGAAGCGGCCGCGTGCAGGGAGCGCAGGGCGACGAGCAGAAACCCGATGTCGTCGAGGTAGACCGGGTCGGGCAACAGGTCGACCGGAGACACGGTGTAGATGATGGCGGCCCACACCAGCGCCTTGTCGCGCAGGGGGATTCCGGCGTCGGCCAGCAGCTTCCTGGCTCTGACGACCCGCACGAGGAGCACGACGGCGAGGGCCAGCATGATCAGCGCGGCCACGGCTGCGAGAACGAGCCAAACGGTGGAGTCCATGGCTCATCGTCTACCCACCGGCCGCCGGATACAGAACCCGTGCCGGCGATATCGCCTCTCCGGACTCCGGGGGCTCGACATCGCCTCTCCGGACTCGGAGGGCTTCGCGCCGTGCGGCGCCCCGCCTTGCGCGCGGGTCAGGCCGCGCCGTGTCCGCGGGCCTCCGCCCGGCGGCGGTTGCGGCGCTTCAGGGCGCGCCGTTCGTTCTCCGACAGGCCGCCCCAGATACCGGAGTCCTGCCCGTTCTCCAGGGCCCACTCCAGGCAGGCGGCCTGTACCGGGCAGGTCCGGCAGACGGCCTTGGCCTCCTCGGTCTGGACGATGGCCGGTCCCGTGCTCCCGATGGGGAAGAACAGGTCCGGGTCCTTCTCCCGGCAGGCGGCGTGCAGGCGCCAGTTCTCCATGCTGCTCAACTCCGCTCACTCCCGATGTCGATACGTCGTAGGTCAGTTGCCGTATGTGTCTTCCGTGCGGGTGACCGACGATCGGAGCCTCAAACACGAAGTGGTGTACGGGTCGCAGGACAGCCGTGGTTCTTTGCGCGTCCATGACCCCCGGCCGGGCGCCCTGACAGCGAACGGTGAAGGCCGGGCAGCCCGACGGCCAGGGCTCCGGGCGGGGAGGGAAGCCGGTGATGCCGCCATGCGGACCATGGCGCCCGTGCCGCCGGACAGCGGTCACCCGGAGGGCACGCGGGACGGGCCGGGCCTGTTTCTTCACCCCGCTGTCCTGCGGTGGCGGCTGTCCGGGCCAGGGCGGAAGCGGTTTCGGATACGCCGTCCGGGCGGCGACGACCGTGGACGGGCGGGGCGCCGTCACCGTTTCCGCGCACAGCCGCGCCGGGGATCCCGAGACCGCGGCCCGCCAGAAGGACGCGCTGCGCGATCTCGTCGACCATGGCCCTGTGCCGTGTTGCCCGGCCGGTACGCCACCCGGCACGAAGGCCCGGCTCCTCCGTACCCACCCGTATGCCGCCGGTCGGGAACCCATCCGTATACCGCCGGTCGGGACCTCAGTCCCTCCGCGCCGGGCGGTGCAGGGCGAGAAGCGCCTGGTCGTCCTGGACCCTGCCGCCGGTATGGCGCCCGACGTCCTCGATCAGCAGGCGGAGGATCTGCGCCGGAGTCACCGGGTCGCCGACCAGCGCGCGGGGGTGGACGAGGAAGGGCAGCCGGACGTGCGCGTCGTAGAAGACCCCGGACTCGTCGCGGGCCTCGGTGACCCCGTCCGTGTAGCAGACGAGGGTGGCACCCGGCGGAAAGGCGAACGTGTCCACCGGCGACGCACGGGTCACCAGGGCACTCATGCCGAGCGGGGGCGACTCCTCGGAGGGTTCGAGGAGGGTGGCCCGCCCCTCCCCGTCCAGCAGCACCGGCGGTGGGTGGCCCCGGTTGACCACCCGTACGGTGTCCAGGTCCTCGGAGAACTCGGCGATCAGCGCGGTGGTGAACCCCTCCTCCTGCTCCTGTCCGCCCCGTCGGCCGCCCTCGCGCAGCAGCGCTCGCTCCAGCGCGGCCACCAGGCCGGGCAGGTCCTCCGCCTCGTCCGCCGCGTACCGGAACGCCCCCAGATCCGCGCAGACCGCGCTCACCGCGCCCAGGCCCTTGCCGCGCACGTCCCCGACCATCATCCGGACCCCGTGCGGGGTGTCCTGGACGACGTACAGGTCACCGCCGATCGTGGCCTCGTCCTCGGCGGGCACGTACCGGGCGGCGATCCGCAGCTCGCCGAGGCGCGAGGGAGGCCGGGGCAGGACGGCGCTCTGGGCCACGGCGGCGATGTGCCGGGCCCGCCGGGTCCGGGCGTCCCGCCCCTCCAGGGCGCGGTTGATCAGGACGGCCAGCACGGTCACGGCCAGAAGGGTGAGCTGGTTGGCGACACCCCGTTGCCAGCCGAAGGTGCCGTCGTACCGGGCGAGGGCCGCGTGGACGGCCATGGCCAGCGCGCCGATCGCGATGATGCCGCGCAGGGTGAGCAGGGGCGCGGCGGCGACGGGAGCGGCCATCAGCAGGGGTGCGGAGGTGACATCCGACGGCGTCACCAGGTCCAGTACGACGCTCAGCACGACGACCCCGAGCGGGATCCACTTGGCTCTGCGCGGCTGCACCACTCCCCCACGGTGTACGGAGCCGGGCCGGGGCGCATCCCGGCGGGCGGCTCGCAGCACTTCCCGGCCCGGTGGGGCGGGCCCGCCGCACCGGGTCATTCCGGCAGCGGGGTCCCCGGGCCGGGGGCGGCCGCGCACGCGGCGTCCAGCCGGATGCGGTGGGCCATCACGGCATCGGGGTCCTCGACGAGGTCGACCCGCACGCCGGGCGTCTCCAGCACCGCCCGGTCCCCGATCTCGGGTACGGGCACCCGCAGGATGTGGAGGGGCGGTACGCCCGTCAGAGGGTGCGGCGGATGGTCCAGCGGCACCACCTGGACGGTGACGTGCTGCTCCTTCATCGCCTCGACGAGGGCGGCCCGCTGTCCGGCCATGGTCTCCCGGTCGCCGACCCGCGTATGGAGGGCCGCCGCCGGGAACAGGGCCCACAGGGCGGCTCCGCGTGCGCGCAGGCGGCGTCGGCGCTCCAGGAGCAGTTCGACGCGGCGCTCCCGGCGGGCGGGGCTGTCGTCCGGGTACCGCGTGCGGTGGAGTGCGGCCGCGTAGGCGGGGGTGCGCAGCAGTTCGGGGACGAGGGCCGGGTGCCAGGTGCGTACGAGGCCGGCCGAGGACTCCATGCCGATGATCTCCTGCTGCCAGCTCTCCATCTCGTCCCGCCACCGGTGCCACCAGCCGGGCAGGTTCGCGGTGGAGAGCCCGGCCATGATGGGTTCGGCGACGGCGGGCGGCACGCCGTAGCAGCGCAGCAGTTCGCCGACCTGCCGGGGGTCGAGCCCGGTCTCCGCGCGTTCGATGCGCCGGACGGTGGCAGGGTGGGCGTCCAGCGCCTCCGCCGCGGCACGCAGGCTGATTCCGGCGCGTTCCCGCAGCCGGCGGAGGCGGACCGCGAGGACGCGGTGTTCCACGGTGGGTCCGGACCGGGCGCGCATGGGATGGCCTTCTCCGTCGAGCCCCGGGGCGGGGCACTACACACTCTGTCGCTTGCAAAGTATGCGTTTTGCGCCGAGAGTGCATACATGTCGGAAATAGCCATACGCGCGGAACGTGCCCCCGATGGCCGCGGTGTCCACGGCGCCCGAGGTGCACTCAGCTGGTGGGTTCCCCGCCTGCCCGGAGGTGTACCGGAAGCCCGGCGCCGGGCCCAGGAGGCCATGCGGGCCTGGGGCGAACCGGCCGAGCGGGTCGAGGCGGCGGCTCTGATAGTGACCGAGCTGGTCACCAACGCCGTGCAGCACACCAGCACCCGGCGCATCCGCTGCCGCCTCCTGCGCTCCGCCGATGGCGTACGCATCTGTGTGTGGAACCGGGGCCGGGCCCTGATTCCGGCCCCGGCGTCCCCTGCCGACTCGGCCGGGCTTCCGGTCGGAGAGGTCCCTGCGGCGTCCGATCTCGAAGACGACGCCGCGCTCGACCGCCTCGCCGAGGACGGCAGGGGCCTTCTGCTCGTCGATGCGCTGGCGGCCCGCTGGGGCACTCACGCGGCGCCGGCGGGCCGGCTGGTCTGGGCCATCCTCTGAGCCCCTTCCGCACCCGGAGGCCGCCCCCTCCGGATCTTCCCGACCCCGGCGCCTTCCGGGTCTGCCGGCCTTCCGCGCGCGCTCAGGCGGGAGCGGTGCGGCACTCCGGGTGGCCCCAGCCGTTCGGGTTCTTCGCGATCGGCTCCTTGGCCGCGTACGACCGTCCGCAGTGACATCGTCCGGCGAACCGCGCCTTGATCGTGCCGGTGGACCGTCCGCCGCGGGACGCTCCCCCGGCGCTGCGCCCCGGGGCTCCGCCCGAGCCCCCCGCGCGCCCCTTCGTGGCCCGTGCGGGCGAGGGCACCGGCGGAGCCGTCGCGCCGTGCGCCGTACCGGCCGCGAGCTGGGCGACCGCCGCCTCGTCGGCGGCCTGGTCCGCGATCGCGTTGAGCGGGTCGCCGTCCACCTGATGGGCGGGCACATGGCGGAACGTCACCGAGCGGTCGGCGAGCAGGGCATCGATCCGGGTGACCAGCTCACGGTTGGCGACGGGCTTGCCGCCGGAGGTCTTCCAGCCGTTGCGCTTCCAGCCCGGCAGCCACTTGGTCACCGCGTTCATGGCGTACTGGGAGTCCATCCGCACCTCGACGCGCGCCGCCGGGTCGACGGCTTCCAGCAGCTCCGCCAGGGCGGTGAGCTCGGCGACGTTGTTCGTCGCGACGCCGAGCGGGCCGGCCTCCCACCGCACCGGGTTCCCCTGCGCGTCCGCCACGACCCACGCCCAGGCGGCCGGTCCGGGATTTCCCTTCGACGCCCCGTCACACGCGGCGATGATGCTCTCGTTCATCCCTCGATCATGCCAGCCCCGTATGACCGCTCCGACCGGCCGAGGAGCACCCGCCGGGGCCGGTCCGGCGGCGAGGACGAGGCCCGTGCCCTGCGAGAATCCGGTCCCCAGCGCGTCCCTGCCCCCTCGGACCGATCGCACGCCGCCCCTCCCTCCGCTCGCCCGGACCGTCCCCGTCGGCCCGGCAAGGCCGCCACACGGACGCCCGGCGACCTTGACCTGAATCAAACTTGAGGTTCTAACGTTCCGAGTGAGCCCGCGGCCGGTCGGCATGCGGGACCCGCAGGCCGTCGGGGGAACCGGGGGCCGTCACCCTTCGGAGTGCCCCATGGACATGGAAGTCACGGCGTGGCATTCGCTGCACAGCGCGATGACCGCCCAGCAGGACCGCAGGCCGTTCTCGCGGAAGGCGTTGGGCCGCATCCTGGCCTTCGCCCGGCCCCACCGGCGACGGATCTACCGCTTCCTGCTGGTGAGCGTCCTCACCGCCCTCCTCGCGGTGGCCACCCCGGTGCTGGCCGGGAAGGTCGTCGACGCGATCGTGAACGGGGAGGACACCGGCACGGTCACCCGGCTCGCCCTCCTCATCGCGCTCATCGCCGTCGTCGAGGCCGGACTCGGCCTGCTCACCCGGTGGCTGTCGTCGACGCTGGGCGAGGGCCTGATCCTGGATCTGCGCACCGCCGTCTTCGACCATGTGCAGAAGATGCCGGTCGCCTTCTTCACCCGGACCCGGACCGGCGCCCTGGTCAGCCGGCTCAACAACGACGTGATCGGCGCGCAGCGGGCCTTCAGCAACACGCTCTCCGGCGTCGTCTCCAACGTCGTCACCCTGGTGCTGACCCTCGCGGTGATGCTGACGATCTCCTGGCAGATCACCCTCCTCGCCCTGGTTCTGCTCCCGGTCTTCGTCGTGCCGGCCCGTCGGATGGGGGCCCGGATGGCGGGGCTCCAGCGGGAGGCGGCCGATCACAACGCGGCGATGGGCACCCAGATGACCGAGCGGTTCTCCGCGCCCGGCGCGACGCTCGTCAAGCTCTTCGGGCGACCCGCGGACGAGTCGGCCGAGTTCGCCGCCCGCGCCGACCGGGTGCGCGACATCGGCGTCCGTACGGCCATGGCGCAGTCGGCGTTCATCACCGCCCTCACTCTGGTCTCCGCCCTGGCGCTGGCCCTGGTCTACGGGCTCGGCGGCTTCTACGCCCTGCGCGGCAGCCTGGAGCCGGGGGCCGTGGTGGCGCTGGCGCTGCTGCTGACCCGGCTGTACGCCCCGCTCACCGCCCTCGCCGGCGCGCGGGTCGAGGTGATGAGCGCGCTCGTCAGCTTCGAGCGGGTCTTCGAGATCCTCGACCTGAAGCCGCTGATCGAGCAGAAGCCCGACGCCCGCCCGGTGCCCGAGGGCCCGGTCTCCGTGGAGTTCGACGAGGTGTCCTTCGGCTACCCCTCCGCCGACAAGGTCTCCCTCGCTTCGCTGGAGGAGGTCGCCACGCTCGACGACCGGGGCGGCACGCGCGTTCTGCACGAGGTCTCCTTCCGCGCCGAACCGGGCCAGATGATCGCGCTGGTGGGCTCCTCCGGCGCGGGCAAGTCGACGATCGCGCAGCTGCTGCCCCGGCTGTACGACGCGGACTCCGGCTCGGTACGGCTGAACGGCGTCGATGTACGCGACCTCAGCGCCGAATCGATCCGGGACACGCTCGGCATGGTCACCCAGGACGGGCACCTCTTCCACGAATCGGTGCGCGCCAACCTGCTGATCGCCCGGCCCGACGCCTCCGAGGACGACGTCTGGGACGCGTTGCGCCGCTCCCGGCTCGACGGCCTGATCGCCTCCCTGCCCGACGGGCTCGACACGGTGGTGGGCGAGCGCGGCTACCGGCTCTCCGGCGGGGAGCGCCAGCGGCTCACCATCGCCCGGCTGCTGCTGGCCCGTCAGCGGGTCGTGATTCTGGACGAGGCGACCGCGCACCTGGACACCACGTCGGAGGCCGCCGTCCAGGAGGCACTGGCCGAGGCGCTGACGGGCCGCACCGCCCTGGTGATCGCCCACCGCCTCTCCACCGTACGGGCGGCCGACCGGATCCTGGTCGTGGAGGCGGGCCGGATCGTCGAGGACGGCACCCATACCGAACTCCTGGCGGCCGGTGGGAGGTACGCGGAGCTGTACCGCACCCAGTTCGAGCAGCCGTCGCCGAACGGGGAACGGACGGTCCAACCGGTCCGCTGACCCGGTACGCGCTGACGCCGTCCGGCCGGATGATCCGGCCGGACGGCGTCAGCGCGTACCGATGAGGGTGCGGGACACGCGCTCGGCGGTGCGCAGCCGCCGCAGTGCGTGGCCGCCGCACCGGCGCCACTCCCCCGGCGACACCCGAGGCCGGTGGCCGCCGTTGGTGACGAGCGCGTTCACCGAGGTCATCGGGTCCGCCGCCATCGTCTTGGCCAGCAGGACGCCGATCACGAGCGGGAGCAGCGTGACGGCGAGGGCGGAACCCGCGGTGGTGACGTGCTGGAGGCCTGCGCGGCGCGGCGCTTCGGAGTTCATACGGTCATCGAACCGCGGCCGGTGGCGCCGGAACATCGGAGAACGTACTCAAGGGCCGGGGACCGGCATACTCAGACGCCTGTACGGGGACGCTCACAGCGGCCGGGCACGCGGACGCCGGCCGGGCCGCCGGAGCACGGAGGGACCGCCTCGATGGGTGACAGCCAGGTATGTGGTGACGGCGGGAAGTCCCGAGAGGAGCAGGGACCTTCGGGCGAGAGGCGCGGCCGGGCGGCCGCCGCGGTGTTCGACGCGCTGGGCGCGGAGTACGAGCGGGCCTTCGCCGGATCGGCGGCCCACCGTCGTTCGCTGGAGCGACTGCTGGCGGATCTCTCTCCGGGGAGCCGGGTGCTCGACGTGGGCAGCGGGACGGGCCGGCCCACGGCGCAGACCCTGGCGGAGGCGGGGCACCGGGTGCTGGGCGTCGATGTGTCGCCGGTGATGACCTCCCTGGCGGCCCGGCAGGTGCCGGAGGCCGAGTTCCGGTGTGCGGACATCCGCGATCTCCCTCTGCCCGAGGGCGGGTTCGACGCGATCTGTGTGTACTTCGCACTCCTGCAGATGGAACGCGACGAGCAGAGCGGGCTGATGGAGCGGCTCGTCCGGTCACTGCGGCCCGGCGGGCTGCTGGCCGTCGCGACGGTGCCGGTGGACGCCGAGGGCGTCGAGGCGGTGTTCATGGGACAGCCGGTGCGGGTCTCCAGCTTCGGCGCCGAGGAGTTCTCCGCCCTCGTCGCGCGGGCAGGGGTCTCCGTGGAGTGGGAGCACAGCGCCCTGTTCACTCCGGACCACCCGGCGGGCGCACCCGAACCGCATCTCTTTCTGCACGGACGTCGCGGCTGACATCCGTACGGCCGCCGCGCCCGGTCTCCGTACGTCCGCCCCCATCGGTCTCCGCACCGTCGCCCGGCCCGGCCTCCACACGGTCCTCGTCACCGCCGTCGCAGTCTTCACGTACGGCACACGCCAACCATTGGCTATCACAAAGATCAAGCCGAATGAATGACTCGGGTGGCGCATTCGCGATCCTTCACGAGAAGGTAATGCGATAGCAAAGTTTTTTTCTATATGCTCAGCCTTGTTCGCGTCCGCGAGGAACGGCCGGGGCGTTTCCCGTGACGGTTTCCCCTACGGCGAACTGCCAGGTGAAACACCTTTCCCATGCCGAACATCCTTACGGATGCGCACAGCCCATTCGCCGATATGACCCGACCACACCGCTCCCCGGCACCGCCGGATGCAGGAGGCAGGCCACCATGCAAGCCCTCGTAGAACACGCCCGGACATTCACCGAGCATGTCGCCGCGAACGCAAAGGAATTCGAACGCCTCGCGGACGGCCAGACCCCCGAAGCACTTTTCGTCACGTGTTCGGACTCACGTGTCGTGCCCTCGCTGATCACCGGCGCCCGCCCGGGGCAGCTCTTCGAACTCCGCACCGCGGGCAACATCGTTCCCCCTTACCCGGCGGAGGACCGGCCCACCGGCGAAGCCGCCACCATCGAGTACGCGCTGCGCATGCTCCAGGTGCGCGACATCATCGTCTGCGGGCACTCCCACTGCGGCGCGGTGGGCGCGATCCTCCGCGGCGAGGACCTCTCCGCCATGCCCGCCGTCCGTCACTGGCTGACGCACTCCACGGGCGGCCGTACGCCCCCCGCCGGGGACCTGCCCGGCGCGGTCCAGGCCCACGCCGTCGCCCAGCTCGACACCCTGCGCGGCTACCCCGCGGTGCGTGAGCGGATCGCGGACGGCTCGCTCGGTCTGCACGCCTGGTACTACGAAGTGCACACCGGCTCCGTCAGCGTCCACCGGCCGGAGCGCGGGACCGAGTTCGCCCGCCTTTGACGGTTTCCCCTCCCCCCACGCTCGCACGCCCGGCCCCGGCCGGACACGACCGTAACCGTAAGGGAAACCACCGTGATCACCGCGAAGGAACTCAAGAACCCCCACGTCGTACGACGGGACCTGCTGGCGTCCCTCGTCGTCTTCCTCGTCGCGCTGCCGCTGTGCGTCGGCATCGCCGTCGCCTCCGGCGTCCCGGCCGAACTGGGCCTGGTCACCGGCATCGTCGGCGGACTGGTCGTCGGCCTGCTGCCGGGCAGCAGGCTCCAGGTCAGCGGCCCCGCCGCCGGACTCACCGTCCTCGTCTTCGAGGCGGTCCAGGAGTTCGGCCTCAGCACGCTCGGTCCGATCGTGCTCGCCGCCGGCCTCCTCCAGGTGGTGCTGGGCCTGGCGCGCTTCGGCCGCTGGTTCCGCGCCATCTCCGTCTCCGTGGTGCAGGGCATGCTCGCCGGCATCGGCCTGATCATCGTGCTCGGGCAGGTGTACGCCATGGCCGACCTCGAGCAACCGGGCAGCGGCCCCGCCAAGCTGGCCGGACTCCCCGGACTCGCCGTCGACATCGTCACGAACCAGGAGGCCCTGACCGCCTTCGGCCTCGGCGCCGGCACGATCGCCGTGCTGCTGCTGTGGCCGAAGCTCCCCGCCACCGTCCGTATCGTCCCCGCTCCCCTCGCCGCGGTCGCCCTGGCCACCGCGGTCGCCTCCCTGGCCGGGCTGCGGCCGGCGGTGGCCGATGTGAACGGGCTCCTCCACGCCATCGACCTCCCCGGCGGGGCGGAGTTCACCCGGCTCGCCGACGTGGCGGTCATCGGCACCGTGCTGGCCTTCGCCCTGATCGCCTCGGCGGAGAGCCTGTTCAGCGCGGCGGCCGTAGACCGCATGCATGACGGCCCCCGTACCGACTACGACAAGGAACTGGTGGCCCAGGGCGTCGGCAACACCCTCTGCGGGGCGCTCGGGGCACTGCCGATGACCGCGGTCATCGTGCGCAGCGCCGCCAACGTCCAGGCCGGGGCGACCACCGCGCTCTCCCGTGTCGCCCACGGCCTGTGGCTGCTGCTGTTCGCCGCGCTCCTGCCCGCCGCTGTGGGGATCATCCCGCTGGCCTCGCTCGCCGGAATCCTCGTGCACGCCGGGTGCAAGCTGGTGCCCGCCAGGGAGTTCGGGCCGCTCTGGCGCGAACACCGGGGGGAAGCCCTGCTGCTGGCGGTCACCGCGATCGCCATCGTGGTGACCAACCTCTTCGAAGGGGTCGTCCTCGGGCTGCTGCTCGCGGTGGTCAAGTCGGCCTGGGAGACCTCGCACATCCAGCTCACCACCCATGAGCTGACCGGCGGCCGGGTGGTGGTGGCCCTCACCGGGAACGCCACCTTCCTGCGGCTGCCCCGCATCCTGGAACAACTGGAGGGACTCCCGCAGGACCGGCCCATCGAGCTCGACCTGACCGGGGTGCGCCACCTCGACCACGCCTGTCGGATCGCCCTGGAGAACTGGGCGCGCCGCCACCACCATGCGGAGACCGAGCCGGTGACGATCCGCCGGCAGCCCTCCCCCTGACCGACCGGCTACGCGGCCGCACGGGACGCCGGGCGCTGGACATGAGCGCCCGGCGTCTCACCGCGACAGTGCCGCAGCGCGTGATGCGGCCGTTCGTGGAGACGATCCCGTCCGGGCGCGGACCGTGCTCACCTGGCGTCGGCGGCGAGCCGCTGCGGGCCTTCCGCCGGGACGGTGCGGATCCTCCGGCTCCCGGCCGGGCTCCGTCGGTCCGCGACCGGTGCGCCCCCACGACCGAGGGGCGGTCCGGCGTCCGGACCGCCCCGAAGTCCTCGGATCAGGCCGCCTGGGCGAGGAGTTCCGCGCGGCCGAAGAGGAGCGCGTAACCGGGCGGCAGGCAGCTGACGACATCGGCGACGAGTTCGTCGCCCACCAGCGCGGCGATCTGGCTGAGGACCACGCCGGCGTCCCACCGGGCGGTCGCCGGGGTGCCTCCGGTCCGCTCGGCGAGTTCACGGACGAAGGCGGCTCCGGGGAGCTGTTGCACGGCCGGGACCTCCGCGGTGAACACGCGGGCGGCCTCCTCGGGCAGGGCGGCAGCCAGCGCGACCCGTTCGTCGCCGGTGATCTGCCGGCCCAGCGCGCCCAGCACCGCACGCAGGCTCTCCTCGGCACGTTCGCGCGTGGGATAGGCGCCCTCGTACCGGATCTTCTCCAACAGCAGGTCAAAGGTCGCGTCCAGCGGTGCGCCGGTGTTCCGGGACTCGTGGATCATCGTGGCGGCAGCCCTTCTCGTCCGTACTGCTCGTGTCGATGCGCCGCACACCCCCGCGGCTCGTCGTCGAGGCGGCGCGGGGGCGGGCAGCGAGGTGGTGCGAAGTCAGGTGCTCACCGCATGCCCGCCGGGACGCGGGTCACACCTGACCGCCGGGGGAGGAATCAGGATGACCGGGATCAGCTCTTGAGCTGCTTGCGCCGGGACTCCCCGCCGATGGCGATCTTGCGGGGCTTGGCGCGCTCCGCGATGGGGATACGCAGGGTCAGCACCCCCGCGTCGTAGTCGGCGTCGATCCGCTCGGTGTCGAGCGTGTCCGCGAGGACGATCTGGCGGGAAAAGACCCCCAACGGCCGCTCGGACAGCTCCATCTGGACGTGGTCGGCGTTGACCGCGGGCCTGCGCTCGGCCTTGACGGTCAGCATGTTCCGCTCCACGTCGATGTCGATCGCCTCCGGGGGGACGCCGGGGAGATCGAAGGCCACCACGTACTCGTCGCCCTCCCGGTACGCGTCCATCGGCATCGCCGAAGGGCGCGACCAGGTGCCGGGGCGCAGGAGTTGCTCGGTGATCCGGTCGAGTTCACGGAAGGGGTCGGTACGCATCAGCATGACGGGAAACACCTCCGGTCGTTCGGGCGGACAGCCCGCGCTTTTCACCTGCCCTCGTTGTAGCATGTCATCCATTCGATGACAACATGGCATGTCGCCGGACCGATGACGAAACTGTCGAGCGCCCGAGGAGCCCCCATGTCCACACCGGCCCAGCCCGACCCGCCCCGAGACCCCGCCCCGGACGCCGTTTCCTTCCTGGCCGCGTGGGCGGCCCTCCGGACCATCGACGAGGCGGTCCGCGAGGCGCGGGTGGACACCGAGGAAGCGGCGTCAGGCCCGCCCCCGGCCACGGAGCGCGCCCAGGCCCTGGCCTCGCTCCAGCTCCTGCGCGAGGTGCGGGAACAGCTGGCGGGCTGGGAGACCGGCCTGATCGAGACGGCCCGCGCTGCCGGGGCGAGCTGGGCCGACCTGGCCGATCCGCTGGGCGTGGCCAGCCGCCAGGCCGCCGAGCGGCGCTATCTGCGGCTCCGCCCCGGCCCCGAGGGCAGCACCGGGGAGCAGCGGGTGCGGGCGACCCGCGACCGCCGGGCGGGAGACCGGTCGATCACCGCGTGGGCCCGGCGGAACGCGGCGGACCTGCGGTCGCTCGCCGGGCAGATCACGGCGCTGGCCGACCTACCCACCGCGGCGGACCCCTCGCTGGACCGGCTCCGCGAGGCGCTCGGCGACGACGACGCCGCTGCCCTGGTCACCCCGCTCACCGCTCTCCACCCCCACCTCACCCCGGCGCACCGGGAGCTGGCGGACCGCGTGGACTCCCTCACCCACCACACCGGCCGACTGCGCGAGGACACCGCCGCCCGGCGCCGCGGCGACTGACCGGACGACGGCGGCGCCCGACTCCCCCGGACCCGCCGTCCTCGGGGCGGCCCGGACCGCGCCGCGCCCGCCGAGGGGTTACGGCTTGCGGGCGACGAGGCCCCACTGGTCGACCGGGACCGCGTCGTCCTCCTCGGGCCGCCAGCGGTCGATCGGGACGAAACCGGGATCGACCGGGTCAAGGCCCTCGGCGCAGCCGGTGATCTCCTCCGGTTCCCGGACGAGGTAGGGCGGGTTGTCGCCCGACGCGTACGCCTCCTGTGCCGCCAGCGTCTGCGGGGTCTTCACCGTGTCGCAGAGCACCAGGAAACTCCCCGACGGCATCCGCGCCAGGTACCGCCGCACGACGTCGACGCCCTCGGCCGGAACGAGGTGTCCCAGGGTCGAGAGCAGGAGCACGGCGACGGGCCGGGACAGGTCGAGGGTGTGCGCCGCCTCGTCCACCACGGCGTCCACGTCGGAGAGATCGGCCTCCACATAGGCCGTGCGGCCCTCGGGCGCGCCGGTCAGCAACGCCTCCGCGTGGGCGAGGACGATCGGGTCGTTGTCCACGTAGACGATCCGCGACTCCGGCGCGACGCTCTGCGCCACCTCGTGCGTGCTGTTCGCCACCGGGAGCCCGGTGCCGACGTCGAGGAACTGACGTACCCCTTCCGAGACGAGGTGGTGGATCGCCCGGATCTGGAAGGCGCGGGAGGCGCGGGCGATGTCGGCGATCTGCGGGTAGGCGGCGCTCACCGCGTCGGCGAGCTCCCGGTCCACCGGGTAGTGGTCCTTGCCGCCCAGCCAGGCGTTCCAGACGCGCGCCGAGTGCGGGACGTCGGACCGGATCCTGCGGCGGAAATCGTCGTCGACGACGCTCATGACTCTCCTCTGCCGACTGTCCGTACACGGCGGTCGGCCGGGGGCGCACCGGCCGCCGGGCCTCTGTCGGCGACGGTACCGCGCCGCCCGGCGGCACGCAGCGGGGACGGGCCGGGGAGAGGCGCGCTCAGAGGATCCGGCCCACGAGCCCGAGGAGCCAGCTGACCAGCACCACGAGCAGGACGAGGACCCCGACGGTGATGACACCGCACCACGACCAGCCGCCGCCGGCATCCAGCCCCTGATCGTCCCGTCCGCCCATCTCGGCGTCGAACAGATCCATGTCCCACCTTCCCCCCGTGCGCGGAACCCCCCGGTTCCGCAGGAAGGTACTGTCCCACGTCCATCGCCGCTTCGACCAGCCACGCCGTGTACCCGTACAGGATGACGGACGGGTCCCGCGTCCGCGCCTCAGGTCGCACACGGTCACGACGTGAGCGCGATGCGCCGGGCGGCCCCCGGATCCGACGATGGCCGCATGACCGAATCGACCGGGCTGCCGTTGTCCGCGCCCGAAGCCCTGACGGTGCTCGGCGCCCTCGTCCTCGTCCTGGCCCGCTGGCTTCCCGAGCGGTGGCGCGGCCCGGCCGCGCTCGCCTCGGGAGCACTGCTCGCGGGGTCGGTGGCCGTTCTCGCCGTGGCGGGACCGCGCTGGCAGCTGGCGCCGGTGGTGGGTGCGGCGGCCGTCGCGGGGGCGTTCGCGCTCGCCCCGTGGCCGGCGCGGCGCTCCGGACGGACGCCGCGCCGGGCCCGGTGGTGGCTTGCCCTGCCGGGGTCGGTGGTGGGCGTGGCGCTCGTGGTCGCGGGGCCGGTGGCCGCCTGGGCGTTTCCGGTGCCGGACTTCCCCGAGCCGTCGGGACGGTTCCCGGTGGGCGCCCAGACGCTGGAGTGGTCCGAGCGGGCGGACCGGGCGGGCCGGAAGGGGGAGCCGCTCCCGGCGGGAGCAAGGCGGAGGACGGAGCCGCGGCCGCTCGTGGCGCAGCTCTGGTACCCGGCGGGGCACACCGCGCCGGACGCCCGACGCGCGCCGTACCTCGGGCGGACCGAGGCGGAGGCGCGTACGGTCTCGGCGGCGCTGGCCGACTACTCGGGCGTCCCCGCGTTCCTCCTCGACGGGCTGCCGCGTGCCCGGAGCCACGCGGTGCCCGGCGCACCGGTCGCGGACGACGGCGGCCGCTTCCCCGTGGTGCTGTTCTCCCCCGGCCTCGGCGGCGTGCGCACCCAGAACACCGCCTGTGCCGAGGAACTCGCCTCCCACGGTTACGTCGTGGCCGCCGTGGACCACCCGTACGACTCCGCGGCCGTGGTCCTGTCGGACGGCCGGACCCTCCGTACGCGGGTCACCGCCACCGGCGACCCCGCGAAGGACGAGGCGCTGGCGGAAGGGCGGACGCGGGCACGGCCGGCGGATCTGCGAGCGGTGCTCACCCGGCTGGAGCGGCTGGAGAGCGGTGCGGTCGAGGGTCCGTTGACCGGGCGGCTCGACACCGCCAGGGTCGCGGCGACCGGGCACTTGATCGGGGGCGCGGCAGCGCTCCTCGCGGCCCGACAGGACGCCCGGTTCGACGCGGTCGTCGATCTGGACGGCTTCCCGCGCGGGCCCGTCGGCGGCCGCTTCGAGCAGCCGATGCTGGCGCTGACCCAGGAGATCGGGCCGGACACCGACCCGGACTACCTGCCCCGGCTCACGCGAGTGCTGGAGCGGGGCGGGGCGACGAACTACCGGCTGACCGTGCCCGGCGCCGCACACCTCACCTTCACCGACGCCCCGCTCCACCTGCCGCCGGTCCCCGGCGTCGTCGGCTCCCCGGGGCGTGCGGAGAGCACCCGGATCACCGCCGGGGCCACCCGGTCGTTCCTCGACGCCGTCCTGCGCGGCGCCCCCGTCGACCTGCCCGCCGCGCTCTCCGCCCACGGGGAGGTGACGGTCCACCCGCCCGCCGCCGCCCGCTGAGCCCTCCTCACCCGTGCGCGCCGCCTGGGAGGCCGGGTCCGGGCGACGGGGCCAGAATCGGAGGCGCTGAGCTCCGGGACGCCCCGTGCCCCACCACGACGGTGGTCCTCGCGGGCGGAGAGGGCGGACGATGGCCGGACCGGCACGGCGGGGGCGTACCCCCCGGCGCGGAAACGACAACGTGGCCGTGGAGCGCATGGTCCGCACGCTCATCCGCCGGCGCAAGAAGTCGTTCCGCGAGGGGGACGTCACCGTCACCGATCCGCCGAAGGTCCGGCGCGCGGTGACGGCGGCGGCCCTCGGCAACACGATGGAATGGTTCGACTTCGGGGTCTACGCCTATCTCGCCGGAACGCTCGGCAAGGTCTTCTTCCCCGCCAGCTCGCCGGGCACCCAGGTGGTGTCCACGTTCGCGACCTTCGCCGCGGCCTTCCTGGTGCGTCCGCTGGGCGGGCTGGTCTTCGGACCGCTGGGCGACCGGGTGGGGCGGCAGAAGGTCCTGGCGCTCACGATGATCATGATGGCGGCGAGCACGTTCGCCGTCGGCTTCCTGCCCACGTACGCGGCGGTCGGCTTCGCGGCTCCGTTGCTGCTCCTGGTCTGCCGGCTGGTGCAGGGCTTCTCCACCGGCGGGGAGTACGCGGGCGCCACCACGTACATCGCGGAGTACGCCCCCGACAAGCGGCGCGGGTTCCTGGGCAGCTGACTCGACTTCGGCACGTTCGTGGGCTACTCGCTGGGCTCCGGTCTGGTCACCGTGCTCACCGCCGTCCTCGGCACGGACGGGATGACGGACTGGGGGTGGCGCATCCCGTTCTTCGTCGCGGGTCCGATGGGCATCATCGGGCTGTACATGCGGCTCAAGCTGGAGGAGACGCCCGCGTTCCAGCAGGAGGAGGCGTACCGGAGCGCCGCCGAGGCACGTCCCGGCGGCGGGGACGATCCGGTGGAGGAGGCCCGGCAGTCGGGCAAGGGGCGGCTGAAGGAGATCTTCACCGACTACTGGGAGGCCGTGCTCATCTGCATGGGCCTGGTGCTGCTGTACAACGTCACCAACTACATGGTGACGTCCTATCTGCCCACGTACATGTCCTCCACCCTGGGCGAGCCGGAGACCACCTCGCAGCTGCTGGTCCTCGGCACGATGCTGCTGGTGGTGCTGCTGATCACCACCGTGGGGCGGACCTCCGACCGGTGGGGCCGCAGACCGGTGTTCATGGCGGGCAGCCTGGCCCTGATCGCGCTGTCCGCGCCCGCCTTCCTGCTGATCCGGCAGGGCGGCATCCTGTTGCCGGCGCTGGGGTGCGGGGTGCTCGGCCTGCTGCTGGTCTGCTTCGCGGGTACGGCGGCCTCGACGCTGCCCGCGCTGTTCCCGACCCGGTTGCGGTACGGCGCGCTGTCGATCGCCTTCAACATCTCGGTGTCGCTCTTCGGCGGTACGACCCCCTTGTTCGCCTCGGGTCTGGTGGAGGCCACGGGGAACGAGATGGTGCCCGCGTACTACCTGATGGCCGCCGGAGTCATCGGGCTGGTGTCCACCTTCTTCCTGCACGAGACGGCGGGGCGTCCGCTGCGCGGCTCGGGACCGATGGTGGAGACGCCCCAACAGGCCCGTGAGCTGGTGGCGAGGAGCCGGACGGCGGCGGGCCGCCAGGCGCGCGACGTGTGGCTGCGGGTGCGGAACCTGTGGCGGGGCCCGCCGCACTGAGGGCGCGCGGCGGTCCGGCACGCGGTGGGACGCCCCCGTGCCGCGCCCAGTCCCCTGCCGTCGCGCCCCGCCCCTCGCACCGCCGTACAGCCGCTCCTGTACGGGCCGGGCGGCGGGCGGGGGCCGCGCGGCTGCGGACAGCCGTCGGAGCACGTGGCTTTACTGGCCGGTAGACATCTATGCGACGTAGGTCACACTGCCCTACGGTCGGGGCACTGCCCCGACCCTTCCCGGACGGTGAGCCGCCGCCCCCGGGGTCCGGGCGTCCCGGCTCGCGCCCCAGGAGGTCCCATGCCACCCCCCAGCATCCGCCGCTCACGGCGCAGGCTCCCCGTCGCGGTACTCGCCATCGCCCTCGGAGCGGTCACCCTCGGCGGTCCCTCGCCCGCCGCGGCGTCGGACTCCGCCGCCGAGGCGGCCTACCTCGTCGGGCGCGGCATCTCCGACGTCACGGGGGAGGCCGCCGAGACCGGGATGATGGGGTACTCCAGCTTCGGCCAGAAGACCTCGGGCATCCACCAGCGCCAGCGGTCGCGCGCCTTCGTCGTCGTGGACCGGGCGAGCGGCAAGCGGGTGGTGTACGTCAACGCCGACCTGGCGATGATCTTCCAGTCCGTCCGCCAGGGCGTCCTGGCCCGGCTGAAGGAGCGTTACGGCAGCCTGTACGACGAGGCGAACGTCCTGCTGTCGGCCACCCACACCCACTCGGGGCCCGGCGGGTACTCCCACAACGTCGCCTACAACCTCTCCGTCCTCGGCTTCCAGAAGGAGACCTACCGGGCGATCGTCGACGGCATCACCGACTCCGTCGCCAAGGCGCATCAGGACCTCGCGCCCGGCACCATGAGCCTGGGCACCGGGACCCTCACCAACGCCAGCGTCAACCGCTCCCGCGCGGCGTTCGACCGCAACCCGGCCGCCGACCGGGCCGCCTTCCCCGACGCGATCGACCCGGCGATGACCGTGCTGCGCTTCAAGCAGGGTGAGAAGGATGTGGGCGCGGTCAGCTGGTTCGCCACCCACAACACCTCGATCACCAACAGGAACACGCTGATCAGCCCTGACAACAAGGGCTACGCCTCCTACGCCTGGGAGCACGATCACGAGGGCGTGCGCTACCTCGACGACACCCCCGGTTTCGTCGCCGCCTTCCCGAACACCAACGCCGGCGACATGTCCCCGAACCTCAACCTGAAGCCCGGCTCCGGGCCCACCGAGGACGAGTTCGAGAACGCGCGGATCATCGGTGAGCGCCAGCTCGACAAGGCCCGCGAGATCTACCGGGACGCGCGGCCCGTCGCCGGAGGGGTCGACTCCCGGCTCACCCACGTCGACATGGAGAACGTGACCGTGGGCGGCGCGTACACCTCGGACGGCCAGGAGCACCGCACCTGCCCCGCCGTCGTGGGCGCGTCCACGCTCGCGGGCAGCGTCGAGGACGGCCCGGCGATCCCCGGCTTCGAGGAGGGCGCGCGCACGCCGGTGGCGAGCATCATCGACGCGCTGCGCGTCGACACCCCCTCGTGGCTCCAGACCTGTCAGTACCCGAAGGCGAGCCTGATCCCCACCGGTCTGCTGAGCAAGGTCCACCCGGTCACCCCGAAGACCCTCCCGCTCCAGATCATGAAGATCGGCGAGCTGCACCTGGTGGCCGCGCCGGGCGAGTTCACGATCGCCTCCGGCCTCCGCGTACGCCGCACGGTGGCCGGGCGGCTGGGTGTCCCGCTGGACCGCGTCCTGCTCCAGGGGTACGCCAACGCCTACAGCCAGTACGTCACGACGCCGGAGGAGTACGACACCCAGAACTACGAGGGCGGCTCCACGCTGTACGGCCGCTACACCCTGCCCGCCTACCAGCAGGAGTACGCCAGGATCGCGGATTCCCTGCGCGCGGGCACCGCACTGGAACGGGGCGTGGCGCCGCCGGACGAGTCGGGACGGCAATTCACCTTCCAGACCGGTGTCGTGTACGACAACCCGCCCTCGGGCAGGGCGTTCGGCGCGGTCCTGAAGGCTCCGGAGCGCTCGTACGCGCGCGGCTCCACCGCGACCGCCGAGTTCGCCACGGGCCACCCGAAGAACAACGTCCGCCGGGGCTCCACCTTCCTGGAGGTCCAGCGGCTGGAGAACGGCACGTGGAAGCGGGTGCTGGACGACGGCGACTGGGAGACCACCTACCGCTGGACCCGGCTCGACGGCCTCACCGGCACCTCGAAGGCGACGATCACCTGGAAGATCGCCCCGGACACCGCCCCCGGCTCCTACCGGATCGTGCACCACGGTGACGCGAAGAGCCTGCTCGGAAGGATCACTCCGTTCACGGGGGCGACGGAGGCGTTCACGGTGAGCTAGGGGATGTCCGGCCGGGTCGGACCCTGGCGCCTGGATGTGGCCCGCGGCCGGCCGGACGTCATATCGGCACGGGCGGGTAGGAGGGATGGCGGAAGACGACGAGCGATCCTGACATCCTCGATGACCGAATGAGAGAGGGGCCGGCGTGGCCGATTCCGAGATGAGGGCGGTGGGTTGGGCGCAGTCCTTCCCCATGTCCCAAGGGGTGCGGGCCGGGCGTCTCTGGGCGCGCGCACATCTGGACTCGCTGGAATGGGCTCGGAGCGCACCCGATCTGGTGGATTCGGTGCTTCTGACGGTGACCGAGCTCATCACCAACGCGCACAGACATGCTCATAGCGATGCGCAACTCGTCCTGACCTGGGACAGCGCCTGCCTGCACGTGAGCGTTCACGACTCCAGCCCGCATCCGCCGACCCCGTCCGACCGGGGCCCCGACGCGACCGGTGGCCGGGGCCTCACGATCGTCGAGGCACTGTCCGACAGCTGGGAACACCATCCGCAACGAGAGGGCAAGACCGTGACCGCCTGCTTCGTTCCGCCCGGCTACGCCGCCCCGGACCACGTCCGCAACACCGAGTGAGACGAGGGACTTCACCTTCGACCTGCCGGAACGCGCGTGCCCGCCCGCCCCTGCTCGGGGCGGGCGGGCACGTGGCAGCGCAGGGGGCTAGGGGGTGTCCGGCGGATCAGGGCCGGACAGGCCGCGGTGTCTGGTGCGGTGCATCGCAAGGCGCTGGAATGCCCTCATCGCGGAGCGATTCGGGTGTTTCGGCAACGCCGCGAGGTGCCGTGCCAGACACCGCGGACCCGGTCAAGATCCGCCGGACACCCCCTAGGTTCTGTCCGGCGGATCACTGACGGAGCCAGAGTCGGATCGCTGCGGCGGTGACAGTGCCGTGGAAGACGTAGGCCCTCTTGTCGTAACGGGTGGCGACCGCGCGGGAGTTCTTGAGCCGGTTGATGGTCCGCTCGACCTCGTTGCGGCGCCGGTAGTGGTCGGGGTCGAAGCCGGCGGGCCTGCCCCCGTTGCTGCCCCTGCGGCGGCGGTTGGCCCGCTGGTCCTTCGGTTCTGGGATCGTGTGCCGGATGTCGCGTCTTCGCAGGTAGCGGCGGTTTCGGCGGGAACTGTATGCCTTGTCGCCGCTGACGTGGTCCGGCCGGGTCCGGGGCCTTCCGCCAAGCGGCCGCGGAACTCGGATCCGGTCCAGGACCTCGATCATCTGCGGTGCGTCGCCCCACTGTCCCGGCGTGAGCAGGAGGGCCATGGGGCGGCAGCCGCCTTCGCCGGCGAGGTGGATCTTGCAGGTCAGGCCGCCCCGGGACCGTCCGAGTCCCTCGTCGGGGCGGTGGTGCCGGGGCGTCGTCCTTTTTTCGGGACCCGCGGCCGGGTCCTGCGTGCGCCGGCCGCGTGCTGATGGGCCCGGCAGGACGTCGAGTCGACGCCGACCATCGACCAGTCGACACGCCCCGCCAGGTCGGCGTCGGCCTGGACCGAATGCAGGATCCGGTCCCAGGTGCCGTCCGCCGACCAGCGGCGATGCCGTTCGTAAACGGTTTTCCACGAGCCGTAGCGTTCCGGCAGGTCACGCCACGGGACACCGGTTCGGATCCGGAACAGCATCCCGTTGACCACGGTGCGGTGGTCGTTCCACCGACCGCCCCGGCCACCCAGAGGTGGCAGATGCGGTTCCAGTAACGACCACTCGCGATTCGTCAAATCCCCCCGACCCATGACCGGACCAACGAGCGACCAGTCGGAAGGTCACATGATCCGCCGGACAGAACCTAGGTGAGACCGCTGTCGATGGCCGTCACGAGCTCGCCGTCGGCTGTGTCACCGTTGAACTCCCAGAAGAACGCGCCGCCCAGGCCCTGGCTCCTGGCCCACGCCGTCTTGGTGCCGACGGTCGCCGCTGGCCACCACGGCGGCCAGCGGCACGAGAAGCGCCGTGGCACCCGCCATGACCCTGGACCGCTTGCCGAGGGAGGCGCTCCGTGAGGGTCCGGTACGGCGTCATCGTGTTTCTGTACTCAAGGCAGCCCCATGAGTGGCTCCAGGGGGACAGGGGAATCCCTGGCCCGTCAACCTTGCGCGGCCATGAGCGCGTAGCTCTCTCCTCGGCACCCTCGCAGTGTCGCCGCGACCCCAGGAAGGCCTGGACCAATCGTCAAGAGGGTCCGGACCGGGGAAGAGGTGGAGCGGGGGTGAATGCGGCGAGCACGCCCGTGATGGACACGAGAAGCGCCGCGGCCCTCCAGGACCGCCCTGTGCGCCGCGCGGCCCTACGCCCGCTCCGCGCATCGCCTCAGCGCGGACGGGATGTCGGGGTGGTGGGGGAAGAGCGACGTGGTCCCCGTGACCTGGAACAACCTGGCGAGTCCGTCCGGCACGCCCGCCAGGTGGATGGGCACCGAACACGCCCCGACGATGACGGTGTTGAGGAACGAGGAGTCCGCGAAGCCGATGCCGGAGCAGTCCACCACCACCGGCGAGCCCGTGCGGATCGCCGCGGACAGGGCGAGGCGCAGGGGCTCGACATGGTCGACGTCGATCTCCCGGTGATGCGCACCAGCCATACGGCGGGGTCCTGGATCAGCTCCGACGTGATCGAGCCGCCGGGCGGCGGACCTACGATAGTTGCCATCAGGCAATCATTACAGGGATGGCGGCACCGACCGCAACACACCTGCGGACGGGGCCCTCCGCAGACGCCGCCCACGACCCGGCCCGCCCGGCCGTCCTCAACTCGGTGTACTCCCCGGACGGGATACGGCGCTCGACACGGCCGCCCTGCCGCGGGAGGCGGCGCGGGGCGAGGCGGGGCGGAAACCGGAATCGCTCAGGAAGAAGCCGGAGCGCCCTTCCCTGAGCCCTCAGAAGGGCCGGAGAAGAGATCGGTGAGGCCGGACACGCTGGGCACCGGCGCTAACAGATGGGTGGCCGGCACCTCGATTCGCTCGCGTGGGTGAGGAGCACGCTCAGACCTGCGCTGTCGAGGCAGGTGACACCGGTCAGGTCGAGCCGCACCGGACCGGACCGGAGACTTCGTCCAGGGCCGCTGCCGGCAGATGGCTGTTGCTCAGGTCGATCTCCCCGGTCACCGCGAGGCCGACCCCACCATCGGGGTGTCGGCGGGAGGTCAGGGTCGGGGAGGTGCTCACGGGACGATCCTCGTATCCATGCCGACGGTGGTGCCTCCGGGACCGGGGGTCAGGGTGATGTGGTCCATGAGCCTACGCATCAGGGGGATGCCGCGTCCGCGTACGGTCGCACATCGCGGGTCGGGCTCCCGCCAGCTGCCGGCGTCGGCGACCTCGATGTGCAACCGGTCGCCCGTCGCGCGGGCGGTGAGACGGACGGTGCCGTCGGTACCGTCCGCGTAGGCGTGCTCCACAGCGTTCGCGACCGCCTCGCCGGCGGCTGCCAGCGCGCCCCGGGCGGTGGGTCCGGGGACGTGGCACGCTGCCAGCCAGCGTCGCAGCTCGTCCCGGACGGCCGCGAGCCGGTCCCGGTCGGCGGCGAAGGACGTCTCCAGGCGGGCGGGGTGGCGGTAGAGCATGAGCGCCACGTCGTCGGTGTATCCGCCGGCGGGGGCGAGCCGGGACATGAGGTGGTCCGCCAACTGGTCGGGCGGAAGATGCATACCCTGTCGCAGAACCAGGTCGGCCTGGTCGAAGCCGTCGGTGAGGGAGAGGCCCCGGCGCTCCACCAGCCCATCGGTGCACAGGAGCAGGACGGAGCGGCCGGGGATGACCGCGGCGGCCTCGGGACGCGTCCGGCCGGGCCGCACGGCCAGGGGAAGCGCTCGTCCCCCTTCGAGGAGAAGGGACGAGCCGTCGGCGCCGCGGAGGATGCCGGGCGGATGCCCGGCGCTGGAGTACCGCAGTTCCCCCGTCGAGGGATCGAGAACCCCGCAGAAGACGGTGGTGCACATCGCTCCGGGAACGGTCGCGGCGAAGCTGTCCAGAGCCATGAGCGCGCGGGCCGGGCCGAGGTCCTGGATCAGCAGCGCCCGGCAGGCGCTGCGCAGCTGCCCCATGACGGCGGCGGCCTCCAGCCCTCGGCCGACGCAGTCCCCGACCACGATGCCGATTCGGCCGTCGGGCAGGGCGAAGGTGTCGTACCAGTCGCCGCCCACCTCCAACGGCCGGCCGGCCGGCTCGTAGCGGACGGCGAATCCGTCGGGGAGGTTCGAGGGTCCGAGGATCGCTCGCTGCAGGGCGATGGCGGTCTCCCGCTGCTGGTCGATCCGGCGGGCACGGGCCAGCCCCTGGGTGAGGCGGCCGGCCAGCAGCGAGAGCAGGAGTTCGTCCTCGTCGGTGAAGAAGCGGTGCTCCCCCAGCTCGATCCAGAGGGCGAGAGGCCCGTCCGGATGGTCGATGCGGATGCCCGCTCCGCCGAGGCCGGGGACGGGTGTGAGGGTCGGGGCCGATGCGAGCCCGGAGAGGGCCGCGCGCCGCGCCTCGTCGAGGTCCCTCCATTCCGGGGATCGCGGCGCGGGGGGCTCGGCGGGCGTCTCCCGGGTGCCCGTGGTCGTGGTGAGGCGCCGCGGGGCGGTGGTGTCGCCGCGATCGAAGCGGGCGGCCACCACGCTGTGCGCGCGCCAGAGGTCGTGCAGTACGTGGATGGCGTGAGCGAGGGCCTCCTCGACGCTGCCCGCCCCGGCGAGTCGCTCTCCCAGTGCGGCCAGCGCGCTCTCGCGCTGGATGGCGTAGTGCTCGGCCGTCACGTCGCGGAGCGTCCCGACGATGGCCGTACGGCCGGTGTCCGGGTCCTGGACCCGGTTGAAGCTGGCGTGGACCCAGAGGCGGTGGCCGTCGCGGTGGGTCACCGGGGCGCTGAAGACACCGTGGTCGAGCGTGGTCATCCGGGTCAGCGAGAGGGTGGCCTGCCGGTGGGCCTCCGGATCGGCGGCGGCGTCGGGCCACCAGGGGTGAGGCGGGCGGTAGGGCAGCCCCTCGGGGCCGTAGCCGAGGATGTGGGTGAAGGCCGCGTTGGTCTCGACCACCGTGCCGTCCGCGTCGCAGACGAAGAAGGCGTCCTGCAGCGAGTCGACGAGGGCCCCGTGCCACCGGGTGTGGTGGCCGCGCAGCCGCGCCATGGCGACGACGGCGCGGACCCGCGCCAGCAACTCGGTGGCGGCGAAGGGCTTCACCAGGTAGTCGTCGGCCCCCGCGTCGAATCCCTCGATGGACGCCTCCTGCCCGGCGCGGGCGGAGAGCAGCAGCACCGGCACCGTTGCCGTACGGGGGTCCTCCCGCAGCGCGGTCACGAGGCGCAGGCCGTCCAGGCCCGGCATCATGACGTCGCTGATCACCAGCTCGGGCAGGTCCGCCCGTACCCGGTCCAGCGCTTCCAGGCCGTCGGCGACCGCCAGCACCTGATGGCCCGCGCCCCGCAGGAGCCGGGTGAGATAGCCGCGCATGTCGGCGTTGTCGTCGGCGATGAGCACCCGCGCGGGGGCGTTCCGGGTGGACGGACCCGGAGGGGCGCCGGTCACGGCCGGCACGGGTACTCGCTCGGCGGCGGGCTCGCCGATCTCGGTGAGGTCCCCGTCCGGAGGGTCGGGAAGCCAGCGCAGGGCCTCCGCCAGAAAGGGTTCGGCCGTGACGCCGGCGGCCGGGGCGGCATGGTCCGGGCCGGGCTCGCGGACCGCGTCGGCCGGCAGGTGGGCCGATCCGAAGGGCAGTCGGACGGTGAACCGCGTGCCCCGGCCCTCGACGGAGCTGACGGAGACCGTACCTCCGTGCAGCTCGACCAGCTCCTTGACCAGGGCCAGGCCGATTCCGCTGCCCTCGTGCGAGCGGGCCCGGACGTGCTCCACCCGGTGGAAGCGCTCGAAGAGCCGGGGCATCTCCCTGGCCGGGATGCCGGTTCCGGTGTCCTCGACGGTGACCTCGGCGCCGTGCGCGTACTCCCCTACGCTCACGCGGATGACCCCCTCGAAGGTGAACTTGAGGGCGTTGCTGAGCAGGTTGAAGACGACCTTCTCCCACAGGCCCCGGTCGATGAGGACCGGTCGGCCGAGTGTCGCGGGGACGAACTCGTACCTGAGGGAGGCCCGTTCCACCGCAGAGCGGAAGACACCGGCCAGTTCGGCGGTGACCGCGGTGAGGTCGACGGGCTCGAAGCCGGCCTGCATCCTCCCGGCCTCGATGCGGGAGAAGTCCAGCAGGGCGGTGACGAGCTTGCCGAGTCGCAGGCCGCTGCGGTGGATGACGTCCAGATCCTCCCGGAAGACGGGGTCGTCGGCCAACTGCTGCCGCAGGGTTTCGACCGGTCCCGTGATCAGGGTGAGCGGAGTACGGAATTCATGACTGATGTTGGAGAAGAAGGCCGTCTTGGTCCGGTCCAGCTCGGCCAGTTCCTCCGCCCTGCGCTGTTGGGCCTCGTGAGCGCGGGCGCTGGCGAGGCCGGCGGCGATGTGCCCCGCGACGAGATCGACGAAGCCCCGGTAGGCGTCGTCCAGCACCCGGAAGCGGTTCAGACCCGCCACCAGGAATCCGGTGGGGGGCGCGCCGGGCTGGACGAGGGGGACGACGAGCGCCTGCGCGGGTGGTTCGTCCCATGGGCCGTGCGGCAGTCCGCCGAACGGGGCGCCGCTGAGGTCGACCGCTTCGGTTTCACCGAGCAGCGCGGCACCGGCCGGCCAGGGGGCGGTGGCGTTGTCCGCGAGTTCGACCGGGGCGGCGGGGTGGGAGGGCCGGATACCGGAGGTGGCGGCGAGCCGGGCCCGTCCGTCGTCCTGGAACAGGTAGGTCAGGGTGAAGGGCAGGACGTACGGGTGCCGGTCGAGCTGGCGGGCGCTGAATTCGAGGAACTCCTCCTCCGTGCGGACCGCCGCGGGATCCGACCCCAGATCGCGCAGGGCGGCCATCCGGTGCTCGCCGATGATGCGCTGGGTCTCCTCGATGACCACGCACAGCACACCGACCAGGCGGCCCGCGTCGTCCCGCAGCGGGCTGTAGGAGAAGGTGTGGTAGCTCTCCTCACGGAAGCCCGAACGCTGCAACAGGAGCAGGAGCGCCTCGTCCCAGGTGGACTCCCCGTGGGCCAGGACGCTGTCGACGCGGGGACTGATGTCGTCCCAGATCTCCGGCCACACCTCGCGGATGGGTCTGCCCAGCGCCCACGGGTACTTCTGGCCCAGGGTGTCGCGGCGATAGGAGCTGTTGCAGAAGAACGTGAGCTCCGGCCCCCAGGCCATCCACATCGAGAACCGGGACGAGAGCAGAATGTCGACGGTCGTCCTGAGGCTCTGTGGCCAGGAGGCCGGATCGCCGAGCGGGGTCGCCGCCCAGTCCACTCGGGCCAGGTCACGGCCGATCTCGGGATCCGCGGCGAACAGTCCGTCCACCGGGACCTCGTCCTTGCCACCCATCACCCCGAGCCCCTCCCTCCGCGTCCTCGGCCACCGCCCCGGCGGGACTGCGACGCACGGCCTTCGCCACGCTCGGACTCTGCCACCCGCCGGCCGCCGGCGTTCCGCCGGGGGTGCTGTACCCGGCCCGGGCCCGTCGTACGACAGCGGTTCGGCATCCTGCCTGTTCCGGCTCGGGGTCCGGTGCCCCTGGCCGGGGGTACGGCCACGCGTCTGCCCCGGGGGGCGGCTGCGCGACGAGCGGCAGACGTCACGGGGGCCGCCCTGACGGACGGCGGTGGGACGACAGGCTCTAGCATGAGCGGCATGAAGGACGACAGACAGTCGCAGCCCACCGAGGTCCCGCCCGGCATGACGGTGCTGCGTCTCCGCGGCGACCTCGACTTCGAGGACGCGAAGAGCCTGTCCGAAGCGGTGCGGGGAGCGCTCGCCGAGAACCCGCGAGTCCTGGCCGTCGACGTCTCGTCGGTCACCTTCGCCGACTCATCCATGCTGCGCACCCTCGTGGAGACGCAGCAGCACATGGACGACAGGTCGGGGGCGATGGTCCTCGTCGGCCCGATCGCGCCCCCGCTGCGGCGGCTGCTGGAGATCACCGCGACCGACGAGCACTTCACGATCGTCGACGACCTGTCCCGCGCGATGACGGTTCCCCGGCCTCACCGCGCGGCCCGGGGCGACCACCCGGACCGGTAGTACCCCGCATTCCGGCGTGCTCGGTCGGTGGTGGGGCAGATGTCCCTTTACGGCCCAGCAACGGCCCCTTGAACACCTGTCGTGCCACCAGCGATGAGAGGCCCCGCCCCCATGTCCCCTGCCGACGTCTGCTCTCCTTTCCCGGAAGTTCCCGGCGCGGGACGGAACCATCTCTCGGTGAAGACGGCGGCCGATGCACGAGAAGCCCTGGCCGGGCTGCTCACGGCTTCTCCCCTTCATACGCCGGGGGTGCTCATGGACGCCCAGCTCGCGGTGACCGAACTGGTCTCCAACGCCTCGCGCCACGCCGGTGGGCTGACGGGCTTCGACGCGTATCTGGACGCCTGCGGCACCCGGCTGGTGATCGTCGTCGAGGACGCCGATCCGCGCCGGCCCGTGGGCGAACCGCTCGCCCTGCGCGACCCGACCGCTCCGGGAGGACGCGGCTGGGCCCTGGTCCTGGCGCTGGCCGACACCTCCGTCATCGCCCCGCTGCCGAACGGCGGCAAACGGATCCAGATCACCTTCGCGCTCCGGGGCGCGGACGCCTCCGAGGGGTGAGGCCCTTCAGCTTCAGGGAGTGCGCGGGGTTGGCTGGAACCAGGCGGGGCCTTCGGTGTGGGCCTGCTTGATCCGGAACAGGGCGAACTCACCGAGCGGCGGGAGCCCGTCCAGCGGGAACCAGCCCACCTCCAGCGACTCGTCGTCGTTGACCCGTGCCTCGCCGCCCGTGGCCCGGCAGCGGAAGGTGACGTCCAGGTACTGGCAGCGGTCGCCGTTGGCGTACTGCACGGGCTTCAGCGCCTGGGTGAGCACCACCCGCTCGGCCACGCAGTGCACCCCGGTCTCCTCCAGCACCTCGCGTTCCGCCGTCGCCGCCGGCTCCTCCCCCGGTTCGGGGATCCCTCCGATGACCGACCACTTCCCCGTGTCCGCGCGCCGTCCCAGCAGCACGCGGCCCTCGTCGTCGAGGACGACGGCCGTCACGCCGGGCAGCAGGAGCAGTTGGTGCCCGGCGGTGGCACGGATCTCACGGATGAAGTCGGGAGTTGCCATGGGCCGAGCCTACGGGGCCGGGCCGGGCGCTACCGCGTGGTGCCCCCGGCCCGGCGTGCCCGGAGCGCCGAGACGCCCACCCAGCCCAGGCCCGCCACGGCCAGCAGGGCGATGACGCCCTCGGGCAGGGGGCCCATGCGGGTGGCGGGGGTGAGCGAGGAGCGCAGCGGGACCTCGTCGACGAGGGCGTCGGGGGTGAACATCCCGCTCTTCTCGACGATCGTGCCGTCCGGCCGGATCACCGCGCTGACCCCGCTGGTGACGGGGACGACGACGGCCCGCCCGTGCTCGACGGCCCGCACCTGGCTCATGGCCAACTGCTGGTAGGTCATCTCGCTGCGGCCGAACGTCGCGTTGTTGCTCGGCACGGCGATCATCTGTCCGCCGTGGGTGACGGTGTCGCGTACGGCGTCGTCGAAGGCGGCCTCGTAACAGGTCACGAGCCCCACCTTCGTCCCCGCGAGGTCGAAGACGCCCACCTCGGTGCCGGGCACGAACTCGCGCTGTACCCGGTCGACGTCCTCGCTGAAGAAGCGGGCGACCGTGCGCATCGGCATGTACTCGCCGAACGGCTGGATGTGCCGCTTGTCGTAGGTGTCGACCGGGCCCTTGTCCGGGTCCCACTCGATCAGGGTGTTGCGGAGGCTGTCGGGGCCCTTCTCCACCACTGAGCCGATGACCGTGGGGACGCCGATCTCCTTGACGGCGTCGTCGATGACGTCACGGGCGTCGGCGTTGAGGTAGGGGTCGAGGTCGGAGGAGTTCTCCGGCCACAGGACGAAGTCGGGCTGCTTCTCCTTGCCCGCCCTCACCTCCCGGGCCAGCTGCGCGGTACGCCGGGCGTGGTTGTCGAGGACGGCGCGTCGCTGGGCGTTGAAGTCGAGGCCCAGGCGCGGGACGTTGCCCTGGATGGCGGCGACGGTGGCGGTGCCGTTCTCCGCGGAGTCGTCGACCAGCGGCAGCGCGGCGAGGGCTCCGGCCACCGGGACGAGGACGCTCACGGCGGCCCCGGCGACGGCCGCGCGCGGGACCTTCCCGGTGCTCCGGTACGCCATGACCTGGCGTACCGCCTCGTGGAGGCCGAAGCCGCAGAGCACGACGGCGAAGGAGAGCAGCGGGGTGCCGCCGAGCGCGGCGAGCGGCAGGAAGGCGCTCTCGGACTGGCCGAAGGCGATCTTGCCCCAGGGGAAGCCGTCGAACGGGATGCGGGCGCGGACCGCCTCGTCCAGCGTCCAGACCGCCGCCGCCCAGACAGGCCGGTAGGCGAGGCGGGTCACCGCGGCGATGCCCAGGCACCCCACGGCGATGAAGAGCGCCTCGGCGGTGGCCAGGGCCAGCCACGGCACCGGGCCGACGTCCTCGCCGGTCCAGCGCAGCAGCGGCAGCATGAAGCCGAGCCCGGTGAGGAGGCCGAGGCCGAAGGCGGCGCGGAGCCGGCGCCCGTACAGCAACCAGCCCAGCAGCGCGAACCCGGGCAGGACGAGCCACCACAGGGGCCGGGGCGGGAAGCTCGCATAGAGCAGGAGCCCGCAGAGTACGGCGGCGGCCGGGCGGAGGAGCCGGCGCGGCAGTCCGTTGGTCCGGGGCGCCGCCGAAGGCGGCGCATCGTCGACGGGTGTCATAGTGGCGCTCACCCGCCGGAGTCTACGGTGGGCGGCTGTGAGCGGCGGCGTCGACCTGAGCGGGGCCGGGACGCGGGCGGCGGGGCCCGGCGACGGCGGCGGAGCGGGGCGATGCCGTCGGCCGGGTCAGTCGCGGGGCCGTCGGCCCGTGGCCGGCAGGTGCAGGCGTTCGCGGATGAACCGTACGGCGGCTTCCGCGTCGTCGACCGTGACGGTGAAGACGTGGCCGTCCCCGAGTCGCAGGGCCATGCCCTCGCCCTTGCGGACGACGACGGCGGTGCCCTGTTCGGGGCGCCAGCGGTAGCCCCAGCCGCCCCACTGGCGCGGGGTGATCCAGGGGACGAACTCCGCGCCCGTCACATGGCTGAGCAGGATCCGGCGGCGCGGCAGCCCGGCGTGGCCGCAGCGGACCTCCAGGCTGTCCCCGTCCACCCTGACCGCCACATGGACGAAGGCGAGGGTGCCGAAGAGGATCAGCAGTCCGGCGGCGAGGCAGCCGATCACCGACATGAGCAGCGGGGCGATGCCGGAGGTCCAGGCTCCGTCCACGGCCAGCTCGATGCCGAGCGCCACGCAGCCCGCCCCCGCGAGGGCCGGCAGCCACTGGAACCGGTTGGTGGCGCGGCCGTTCCACTCCGGGGGCGGCGCCTGGCTGGACCCGTGGGCGGCAGGCTCGGGGCGGTCCGTCATATCCAGCAGCGTAGCCGCGTCGGACCCGCCCGGCCGGGGCGGCGGGGGCCGATCGGGCTACGCGGGCCGCTGAGCGGGCCGGTCAGCGGACGGGCGCTCCGGCGGCCAGGACGCGGCCTTCCGCGTACGTCAGCGCGGCGTCGGGAAGGGTGGCGACGCGGCCGCCCTGGAGCACGGTGAGCACGCCGGAGGGTTCGGCCGTCGGGGCGGGGTCCGCCCCGATCCGGCGCAGCGCCTGGGCGGCGACCGCTCCGGCGGAGCCGTGCAGGGCGAGCGGCGGGCGGCCGGGGCGCTGGACGGCGTCGCGGATGCGGGTGGCGACCAGCTCGTAGTGGGTGCAGCCGAGGACGACGGCCCGGACGTCGGGCGGGGTCAGGGCGGCCGCCGCGGCGACGGCCCGGTCGATCCCCGACTCGTCGCCGTGCTCGACGGCGTCGGCGAGACCGGGGCAGGGGACCTCGGTTACCTCGGCGGAGCCGCCGAACTCCGCGATCAGTCCGCGCTGGTAGGGGCTGCCGGTGGTGGCCGGGGTGGCCCAGATGGCGACGGAGCCGCCGCCCGCCGCGGCGGGCTTGATCGCGGGGACGGTCCCGATGACCGGCAGCGCGGGCTCCAGCTCGGCGCGGATCGCCGGCAGGGCGTGGACCGAGGCCGTGTTGCAGGCGATGATCAGCGCGTCGGGGCGGCGGGCCGCCGCGGCGCGGGCGACGTCCAGGGCGAGGATGGTCAGGTCCTCGGGGGTGCGCGGCCCCCAGGGCATCGAGCCGGGGTCCGAGGAGAGCACCAGTTCGGCGTCGGGCCGCAGGCGGCGCACGGCGGCCGCTGCCGCCAGCAGGCCGATTCCGGAGTCCATGAGCGCGATCTTCACCCGGTCACCCTAGCCGACAGCCCTTGCGGACCCGGCTCGGTGGGGCAGACTTCGGCGGATGAGCGCCGTTGCCTGGATCGCCGTGGGTTCACTGATCGCGTGGGTGTGGCTGCTGCTGGGGCAGGGCTTCTACTGGCGGACGGACCAACGGCTCCCCCGGCGCGGCGACCCGGTGCGCTGGCCGTCGGTGGCGGTGGTGGTGCCGGCCCGCGACGAGGCGGAGATGCTGCCGGTGAGTCTGCCGTCGCTGCTGGTCCAGGACTATCCGGGGGACGCCCGGATCATCCTCGTCGACGACTGCAGCAGCGACGGGACCGGGCAGCTGGGCCGGGACCTGGCCGCCCGGTGCGGAGGTCTGCCGCTGACCGTGGTGACGCCCGGGGAGCCGGAGCGGGGCTGGACGGGCAAGCTCTGGGCGCTGCGGCACGGGATCGCGGTGGCCCGGCGCGGGAGGCCGGACTTCCTGTTGCTGACCGACGCGGACATCGCCCATGAGCCGGACAGCCTGCGCGATCTGGTGGCCGCGGCCGGACCCGAGGGCGAGGGCGGTTTCGACCTGGTGTCGCAGATGGCGCGGCTGCGCGTGGAGAGCTTCTGGGAGCGGCTGGTGGTGCCCGCTTTCGTCTACTTCTTCGGGCAGCTCTACCCGTTCCGCCGGGTGAACCGGGTCCGGTCGCGGACCGCGGCGGCGGCCGGGGGCTGCGTCCTGCTGCGCACCGGGGCCGCCGAGCGTGCGCGGATTCCGGACTCGATCCGGCAGGCGGTGATCGACGACGTGTCGCTGGCCCGTGAGGTGCGGCGCGCGGGCGGCCGGATCTGGCTCGGGCTCGCGGAGCGGGTGGACAGTGTGCGTCCGTACCCCCGGCTGGCGGATCTGTGGCGGATGGTCGCGCGCAGCGCGTACGCGCAGTTGCGGCACAGCCCGCTGCTGCTGGCGGGGACGGTGCCGGGGCTGCTGCTCGTCTACGTGGCCCCGCCCGGGACGCTGGTGGCGGGCGTGCTGACGGGCGACGCGGCGGCGGCCTGGGCGGGCGGGGCCGCGTGGGCGGTGATGACGGTGACGTACCTGCCGATGCTGGCGTACTACCGGCAGTCGCCGTGGCTGGGGCCGCTGCTGCCGGTGACGGCGGTGCTGTACCTGCTGATGACGGTGGACTCGGCGGTGCAGCACTACCGGGGGCGGGGCGCCGCCTGGAAGGGCCGCACCTACGCACGCCCGGAGGCCGCGCCCGACCGGTGACGCCGCCGGGACGCGTCCGGCCGGCCGGACGGCGGCGGGTCACTTGCGGCCGGGCGTCCAGTTCATGCCCCAGCCGTAGGCGGCGTCGATGGTGCGCTGCGGGCTGACACCCCGGTCCGGGACGAGGTAGCGGGCCTCGCGCTGCACGGTGAGGTCGCCGCCGTCGTTGGTGATGAGGGCGAGGGCGCAGACGGTGGAGGGCACGGTGCACTCGTCGAGGGAGAAGTCGACGGGCGCGCCGTTCTGCGGCTGGAGCGTGACCGTGGCGTGCAGGTCGGCGAAGCTCCGCGCGCCCTCGTAGACGGTGACGAAGATCAGGACGCGCCGCAGCAGGTTCTTGTGGTCGAGGTTGATGGTCATGTTCTCGCCGGTGGAGAGAGCGCCGGTGCGGTCGTCGCCGTCGAGGTGGATGAAGGGCGGCCTGTCCAGCGCGCCGAAGGCGTTGCCGAGTGCCTGGACGACGCCTTTGCGCCCGTCGGTGAGTTCGTACAGGGCGCAGAGGTCGAGATCGAGGTCGGCATGCATGGCGACGGCCCGTCCGAGCTTCGCTCCCCAGCCCTTGAACTGCTTGCGGACCTCCCAGTTGAGGTTGACGCGCAGGGCGCCGGAGGTGCCGCCCTGCTTGGTGAGCGAGACGGACGGGGCGCTCTTGGTCAGCGTGACCTTGGTCAGCCGTACGGGCGCGGGGGCGGGCGGAGCCGGGGCGACCGGGGCCGGTGCGGCGGGCCGGGGCTGCGACGGAGCGGCGGCGGGGGCCTGTGGGGCGGGCGGTGCGTGCTGCGGTTCGTCCACGGAGATACCGAAGTCGGTCGCCAGTCCTTCGAGGCCGCTGCTGTACCCCTGCCCGACCGCCCGGAACTTCCAGGCTCCCTGGCGCAGATACAGCTCGCCGAGGATGAAGGCGGTCTCGACCGTGGCGTCCGTGCTGTCGAAGCGGGCCAGCTCCGCGCCGCTGGTCGCGTCGGTGATCCGCACGTGGAGCCCGGCCACCCGGCCGAAGGCGCCGCCGTCCGCCGACGCCGCGATGACGACGCGCTCGATCGCGGGTTCGATCCTCCCGAAATCGACGACGAGGGTGTCGGTGACACGGTCGCCGGCGGTCTGCTTGCCCTCGTGCCGGACCGCGCCGGAGGCGTGGGAGGGCTGGTTGTAGAAGATGAAGTCCGCGTCGTCGCGGACCTTGCCCGCCACCAGCAGGAGGGCCGAGGCGTCGACGTCCGGGGCGCCGGGCGCGGCCTGTCGGCCCACCTCGACGCGTACGGTGCCGGCCGGCACCGGAACGTTGCTTCCCTTGTGCATGGTCATGGTCGCCCCCATCGCGAATCCGGCTGCCCGCAGGCATGTCCCCACAACCTAGTGCCCCGTCGCGACGGAGCGTCCCCCGCCGGTCTCGGGACTCCCCCGGCGGTTGCCGTCCGCCGCCCCGTCGCGTTCCAGGAGTCTCCGAGGCTCCTCGGTGTGGCCAGGAGGGCGACGATCGACGTCAGTCGCGGCGACCCAGGATCAACAGCGCGTCCCCGACCGGCCGTTCACCGCCGGCGTCGGACGGGTCGGTCAGCAGGCGGTCGTTCACGACCATGGCCGTCGAGCCGCCGCCGTCGAAGTTGACCGCGTCCCGCAGCCCCAGCGACCGGGCGACGGCCGCGCTCTCGGGAATGCTGAGCCCGAGCGCGTCGGTGTCGCGCCCCTCCGCCGTGACCAGCACGGTCCGTCCGGTGGCGTCGATCCCGGCCAGAGTGCGCGGGTTCCGCTTGTGCGTCCAGCCGTAGAAGAAGCTCGGGTTGTCCGCGTGCACCATGCCGTCGGCAGCCGCCGTCACATGGGCCCTGCCGTCACGGACCAGTTCGGGCCCGCCGTTGAGGATGCTCGTCGAGGGCGGCGTGGACAGCGGACGGCCGTGCCCGTCGAGCAGCCCCGTCCTCACGCGCAGGCGTTCCCCCGGCCGGGCCAGCCGCGCGAGCGCCTCGGCCCGGTCGCCGGTGGCCTGGACGGAACCGCCACCCTCCGGGAGTGCTCCGCCGCGCGGCGACCGGAGTTCCACCACCAGCCCGCGGGAGTCGAGAACGGCCTCGGCGCCCTCGCCCGCCGGAGTCCGCTTTCCGAAGTCCGCCGTGAAGGCGACGAGTTCGTCCTCGTCGTTGCAGGTCACATCGTGCAGGGGCCGTGAGGTGGGGGTGTCGTCCGCGGTGCCGCCGCAGTTCCTGACGAGGCCCGGTACCCGGTTGATCCCATCCAGCGGCAGCTTCCCGGCGCGGCCGGCGATGTGTCCCGTCCAGGTGGTCCGGACGATCCGGCTCCGGCCGTCTTCGCCGGTCATCAGAGCGGGACGCCCGCTGACCGGCTCGCTCAGTGTCCGGCCGTCGTACACACCGACTCCGGCCGGGTCCCCGGGGGCTCCGGAGCGCGGGTCGAGGACGAAGAAGCCGGAGTTGACAGCGGCCGTCGCACCACGGTCCGCGGCCAGACGGCTGGTCTTCTCGCGCTGTTCCAGATCGGCGCCGTACGACGCTTCGAGGCTGCCCCGGAACCGGCGCGGATCGATGGTGAGGACATCGACCCGCCATGGACCCCGGTCCTCGGCGTTCCCGTCCCAGCCCGTGTACGTGGCCGCCCCGGCGTGGCCCGCCGCCCTCAGCCGGCTCCGTTCGGCGTCCGCGGCGGACTGCGAGTCGAAGGCGCCCACCCGGACGCGCCAGCCGAGCGTGCCACCCGCGTAGTCGGCGACGGCCTGTGCGGTCACCTTCTCGGTCCGGGCGTCGAAGCCCCCGCCTCGCAGCACGCCCACCAGTTCCTCGGCACTCGTCCGGTCCTTCAGGGCGGTCGGCGGCGCGTCGGGGTCCGGTGACGTCCGACCGGCGGGAATGGACATCTCGACCGTCCACGGCAGCGCCGGAGCATCCGCGCCGCGCACGATGCGGGTGAGGGTGACGCCGGCCTGGAGCGTCGTCGTCGTACGCGTCTCGCTCAGGCCGGGTGCGCCGAGAGGCAGCACGCGTTCCGGTCCCGGCCCGCCGGACGTCGCCGTGGCGGGACCGGGCAGCGTGCTCGCCGCCAGCAGGACGGACAACACCACGCCTGAGCCGAGCAGTTTCCTCTTCGTACGCGCCCCGGACACCCGCATGTCCGGCACTCTTCCCTCCTGGCCTTCCGGCACTTCCACCTCTGGCACTCGTGACGTCTGCATGACGGGCGGGTTCTCCCTCATCCGGAATGGCGGAACGGATCGTTCCCCGCCGATTCGAGATCACCGGGACGACGGTCCGGGAACAACGGGGCGACCGCCCGGCGACGACGGGACGACCGCCCGGCCGGGTCGGCCGCGCGGTGGGGGCCCGTGGGGCACGACGAAGCTCCGGGACCCACCGTCACAGCACGGTCCGGAGCACCTTCGCGTAGGCGTCGGCGTAACGCGCCATGCCGAGGTCGCTGGGGTGCGAACCGTCGGTCGTCGCCTCGTCGTCGTCACCGAGGATGTCCTCGCCCCGGAGGTAGCTGAGCCCTCGCACCCCGGACCTGCGGAGGTTGCGATAGACCTCGCGGTACGCGCCCCGGCTGCCGTGGTGCCGTTCGCGGAGCGCCCCGACCAGCCACGCGTGGGAGTACGTCCGGTCCTCGGCCATCACGATCGGAGTGTGCGGGCGGGCCGCGCGGAGGCGGCGGATCAACGGCTCGCCGCGCTCGGCCACCAGTTCCGGCCCCATGTTGGGCAGACAGTCGATGACGTACACGGCGGGGTCGAGCTCCGCGAGCAGATCGGCGACCTCCGGTTCCATGAAGGCGTTGCCGGAGAACCCGAGGTTGACGGTCGGCCGCCCGAAGCGTCGGCCCAGGATGGCGGGGAAGGCCATGCCGGGCCGCGAGGCGCAGGCGCCCTGCGCGATCGACGATCCGTAGAAGAGGACCGTTCCCCTGGTCCGCGGCGCCACCGGGTGGAACGAGGCGCCGGGCTCCACTCCGATCTCCAGCGACTCGACGCCGTTGTACAGCGGCAGATACGCCGTGTACCGGCGCATCCCCGGATCGACGCCGCTCACCAGGCGTGCCTCCACGGCACGGGCGGTCGGCCTGGCCACCCCCGCCCAGCGCTCCCGGCCGCGGGAGTCCTGCGCGTAGAGGTCGAGGCCGCTCACCCCGGTGGCGGGCATGTGCGGCATCGCCAGGCTGGGCGACGTGAGGACGTAACGGGCGTACACGGCGGCGGAGTCGGTCCGGAAGCGCACCTGCATGCCCGAGGAGTTGCGGCTGAGCCGCCAGATCACCGGTCGCACGGAAGCCTCCGCCCGCGCGGGCAGCCGGTCGTAGAAGAGCGCGGTGTCCTCCCAGCCCTTGCCCTCGACGCCCCACTGCCGCACGTCCCGCCAGGTGACGCCCTCGTCGATCGTCTCCCCGGCATCCGGTGCGGCCGCGCCCGCGTCGGCCTCCGCCCTGCCGGTCCCCGGCCCGAGCACCATGGCTCCGGCACCCAGGGCCGCCAGGCCGAGAACCTGCTTCCGGTCGAGTCCCCGTCGTTCCAAGGCGTACCTCTCCTTCCACGGTCGGCGAGGCCGGCCACTCGCCCCCGCGCCGGGTGGACCGGACCCGCCAACGGTGCTGGTGGTGGAGACCACTCGTCAAGACACGTGCGGAGCCGGCCTCGGCGGGGTCGTCGCCCGGCTCCCCCGTCCGCAGCCGGAGGGGTGGGTTCCGCGGCGAACGCCCGACGATTAACAGGGGCTTTAGCGATGTTTAGGCATGTCGGCCAGATACAACCGGAATAAATCGGATAACCCGAAGATTGGGGCTCCCCATCCAGCACATCGTGGGCTTAACTTAGGTGGCATGACGTCCCCCCGCTCCACCTTCGGCGGCGGCTACCGCGCCGCGTCGTTCCCCGACACTCCGATCTACGACTCCTTGGTCGCGGAGCGGGGAACCCCTCAGATCGCCCCCATCCAGGTCCCGGCCGCCTACGACACGGGCAACAGCTACCTTCCGGCCCTGCCGTCGGCGCTGCCGGCCCTGCCCGCCGCCCCGGCGCAGCAGACCGGCTCCTACGGCTACCCGCACCAGCAGCCGATGCCGCAGTACCAGCAGGCTCCGGCGCAGCACGCGCCGATGCAGCCCGCCCAGCTGCAGCACGCGCCCGCGCCGTACATCCCGCAGCAGCCCTCGGCCGTGCGCGGCTATCCGCAGCAGCCCCAGCCGCCGCGCCCCGCGCCCGCCACCGGGTACGAGGCGATGCGCCCGGCCTCGCCGCGGCCCGCCCCGGCGCAGTCGCCGTACGAGGACCCGTACAACCGGCCGTACCAGGGCCGGGGATACTGAACCTCGATTCCGTCGTGCGGCACTGTGCGCCGGGGGGCGCACCCGCCGTCCCGCGCGCCCTGGACACGGGGGTGCCTCCGATGCCCGGCCGCACCCCGGTCCCGCCCGGCCGGTGGCCGATCGAGGGGGACGGGGGCTCAGGGGTGCGCGTGCTGTGGGAGATGCTGCGCGGGCGGTGTGATCCGCTGCGCGGTGCCGCCGACCGGCACGAGGCGTGGGTGGCGCTCGGGGCGCTGCTGCTCCTCCTGGTCGGGGCCCCGGTCGCCGGGTGGGCGGGCGGTGCGGTCGCCGACGCCTCGCTGGAGCGGTCGGTACGGGCCCAGCACGCGGAGCGCCGCGCGGTCGAGGCGGTCGTGGTGGGCCCGGCGCCCCGGCGGGAACGGTTCGGCGGCGATCCCGAGGGCGGGGTTCGACGGAGCGCGCACCCACGGGTGACGGCTTCCTGGCAGGCGCCGGACGGCAGCCCGCGCACCGGGGAGGTGGCCACCGCGTCGCGTCCCGGTCCACCGGGGTCCCCGTTGCGGATCTGGACGGACGCGGCGGGTCTGGCGGTTCCGCCGCCGATGGACGGCCGGACCGCCCGGACCCATGCGGTGCTGGGCGGCGTCGGCGCCTTCCTGCTCGCCGCCGGGTGCGTCGAGGCGGGCCGGCGGGTGGTCGTGGGGCGCATGGTGCGGCGGCGCCACGAACGGCTCGACCGGGAGTGGGCCGCGACGGCTCCGCTCTGGGGCAGGACCGGAACGGGCGGCTGACCACGGCCGCCCCGTCGAAAGCCGCGGCTCCCGGCGGGGCCGACTCGTCAACTCCCTCCCCTCACGCGCGCTACGGTGGTCCGACCCGTCCGCCTCCCCGGGGACGGACGGGCCCGAGGCATCGCACAGCACGAGGTGGGGGCACAGCAACGCCATGGCACAGGGCACGGTCCAGGTGACGCACACCGGCACATCGCGATGGCGCCGCCGCACGGGCGAGTACGCCTCCCTCTCCGCGGCCCTGGAGGCCGCGGCCGACGGCGACGTCCTCACCGTCGCGCCCGGAACGTACCGGGAGAACCTCGTCGTCCACCGCGCGGTGACGCTGCGCGGCCCCGAGGGATCGGTCGGCTCCGTGCGGATCGCGCCGGCCGACGGCGTACCGCTGACGGTGCGCGCCTCCGCCGTCGTCCAGGACCTCCACATCGAGGGCCAGGACGCGGCGGCCCCGGCACTTCTGATCGAGGACGGCACGGCGGAGCTGCGGGACCTGCGCATCGTGACGCGGTCCGCCGCGGGCATCGAGGTGCGCGGGGCGGCCCGGCCCACCGTGCGGCGGTGCACGGTCGACAATCCGGCCGGGGTGGGCATCGCCGTGCTGGACGGCGCGGGCGGCGTGTTCGAGGAGTGCGAGATCGTCTCGGCCGGCCAGTCCGGGATCTCCGTCCGCGACGGCGGGCATCCGCGGCTCGACCGCGTCCGGATCCACCACGCGTCCGGGGCGGGCATCGGCGTCATCGGCGAGGGCAGCGGGCTGGAGGCGTTCGGCTGCGAGGTGTACGAGATCAAGGGCAGCGGCGTCCAGGTCACCGCCCGCGCCTCGGCGCACCTGACCGACTGCACGGTGCACCGCACGTCGGCGGACGGCGTCACGCTGGACACCGACGCGGTGCTGACGCTCGCCGACTGCGACATCCACGACATCCCGGAGAACGCCGTCGATCTGCGGTCGCGGTCGGTGCTCACGCTGACCCGCTCCACGGTCCGCCGCTTCGGCCGCAACGGGCTCTCGGTCTGGGACCCGGGGACGCGGGTGGACGCCAACCAGTGCGAGATACACGACAGTACGGGCGACTACCCGGCGGTCTGGGTCAGCGACGGCGCGACGGTGGTACTGGACGCCTGCCGGGTGCACGACGTGCCCGACGCGCTCTTCGTCCTCGACCGGGGCTCGCGCGCCGACGTCGTGGACAGCGACCTCTCCCAGATCCGCAACACCGCCGTCTCGGTGAGCGACGGGGCGACCGCCCAGCTGGACGACTGCCGGATCAGGGAGGCGTCGACGGGCGCCTGGTTCCGCGACCACGGCAGCGGCGGCACGCTCGCCAACTGCACCATCGACGCGGCGCAGACGGGCGTCATCGTCACCAAGGGAGCGGACCCCACCATCGAGCGCTGTACGGTCACCTCGCCGGCCGAGGCGGGTTTCTACGTCTCGGCCGAGGGCCGGGGCACCTTCGACGGCTGCCGGGTGACGGGCAGCGAGGGCTACGGCTTCCACGTCATGGACGGCTGCCGCACCACCCTGAGCCGCTGCCGTACCGAGCGGTGCGCGCGGGGCGGGTACGAGTTCCCCGAGGGCGACAGCGCCGCCGGAACCGGCCCGGTGGTCGAGGACTGCACGAGCGACGAGAGCGCACTGCGGACGGCCCCGGCCCCGGCGCCCGCGGTGCTGACGGCCACCCGGACGACGCCCGGTCCGCCGGGCTCGCCGCCCGGTGGGCGTCCGGTCGGGCCCGCCCCGGAGCCGGCCGCCCCGGCGGAACCGGCGCGGGACCCCTCGGCGGTCCTCGGCGAACTGGACGCGCTGGTGGGCCTGGAGAACGTCAAGCGCGAGGTGCGGGCGCTCACCGACATGATCGAGGTGGGCCGCCGCCGCCAGGAGGCCGGGCTCAAGGCCGCCTCCGTCCGCCGCCACCTCGTCTTCACCGGCTCCCCCGGCACGGGCAAGACCACGGTCGCCCGGCTGTACGGGGAGATCCTGGCGTCGCTCGGCGTACTGGAGCGGGGCCATCTGGTCGAGGTCTCGCGGGTGGACCTGGTCGGCGAGCACATCGGCTCGACGGCGATCCGCACCCAGGAGGCGTTCGACCGGGCGCGCGGCGGGGTGCTGTTCGTCGACGAGGCGTACGCCCTCTCCCCCGAGGACTCCGGCCGCGACTTCGGGCGGGAGGCCATCGACACGCTGGTGAAGCTGATGGAGGACCACCGGGACGCGGTGGTCGTGATCGTCGCGGGCTACACCCTCGAGATGGAGCGGTTCCTCACCGTCAACCCCGGAGTGGCCTCGCGGTTCTCCCGGACCATCACCTTCGGCGACTACCTCCCCGAGGAGTTGCTGCGGATCGTCGAACAGCAGGCGGAGGAGCACGAGTACAGCCTGGCGGCGGGCACCGGGGAGGCTCTGCTGAAGTACTTCACGGAGCTCCCCAAGGGGCCCGCCTTCGGCAACGGACGCACCGCCCGGCAGACGTTCGAGTCGATGGTGGAGCGGCACGCGGGCCGGGTCGCCCAGTTCGCCGAGACGAGCACGGACGACCTGACCCTGCTCTACCCGGAGGACCTCCCCGAACTTCCCTTCTGAAGCCGGGACTCGGCCTGCCGGGGCACCAGCGGCCCCAGTGCGTCGAGGAGATCGGCCCGTGCCTCGGCGAAAGCGGGGTCCGCCTGGTAGTCGGAGTGGCCGAGTATCGGCTCGGGCAGCGGGAGCTTCGTGGTCCGCCCGTACCCCTGCGGGTCCTTCAGGGGGCCCCGGTCGACGCCCGGGTCCGGGTCGGCGCAGATGCGGACGGGTCCGCCGATCGGGTCGGTCGCCCGCCACAGGTTGCGCCAGCAGTGCACCGAGCGGTGCAGACCGAGCAGCGGCTCGGGGCCGAAATAGGCCGGGAACCACCGTCCGTACAGCCGCTCCAGGGGCGAGCCGTAGGTGAGCAGCGCGACTCGGCGGCGGGTCGCGTCGGGCAGCTGCCAGACGGCGGACGCGGCGAGGACGCTGCCCTGCGAGTGGCCCGAGATGACGAGCCGGCCGCGGGGGGTGGTCGCCGTCCAGGCGGACATCCGGGAGGCGAGGTCGGGGACGGCGCGCTCGGCGTAGCACGGGGGCGCGAAGGGGTGGGCGGCGCGCGGCCAGAAGGTGCCCACGTCCCAGAGGATGCCGATGGTGCGGCGGGCCGAGGCGTCCTTGTAGGCGCGTCGGCCGCCGGCGACGAACAGGATGAAGCCGAAGCCGATCAGCCAGGAACCGGTCGACTGGGCGGCGTCGGCCAGCGATTCGAGGAGCGGCCCGGCGCCGTCCGCGGCCCGGCCCGGCACCTCGTCGCTGCGCCAGGAGCCGACGACCGCCCCCGTCCCGAGCAGCAGGGTGGCGGCGGAGACCACGCCGACGATCCAGGGCGCGGAGTCGGTGAGGGCGGCGGCCGCGCGGATCCGGGCGATGCGGCGGGTCCGGCCCTCGTCGGCCGGTTCAGGGGCGTACTCCGCCTCGACGACCGGGCCGAGGCGGCGGGCGGTGCGCGCGGTGCGGACGATCAGGAGCACGACCGGGACGAGCAGGAGCAGCAGGAGCACCGGGATGACGGACGCCTGCCAGCTGAGCAGGACCGGCGGACCGGGGATGTCGGTGTCGTGGCCCATGCCCGGAGTGCCGGGCCCGTCGAGCCAGTCGGCGACACGCTGGGCCACGCCGCCGGTCATCACACCGGCGAGGGCGCAGGCGAGCATGGCCACGGTGGGACCGCCGAGTCCGCGCAGGACCGTGCGGGGGCCGGGGGTGCGCCGGTGGAGGACGCGGGCCACCACGGCGAGCGCGACGACGAGAAGGCCCTGGCCGAGCGCCAGGAGCCGGAAGGTGGTCTCGCCGGGCAGGCTGCCCGAGGACTGCCAGTCGGGGCGCGACCAGGAGGCGTGCACGACGGCGAGGGCGAGCAGCGCCAGCGCGGAGCCGGGCAGACAGGTGATCAGGGCGGCGTCCAGGCGGGTGTCCCGGATCCGTTCGCTGCGTCCCCGGCGGCAGACGACGGCGATCGTGACGAGCGCGCACACGGCGATGCCGGCCTCGACGACCGCGCCGAAGAACGCCGGCACCGGCCCGTCGGCGCCCCGGTCGTGCCGGGCGGCGGCGCCGACGACGGCCGCGGCGACGGTCAGGAACCCGGCGGCCGTGTGGGCGGCGCGGAGCCGGGCGACGATCCGGCGGCCGTACCAGAAGCCGGGCCTGCCGAGCGCGGGGCGGACCGGTACGGTCGGGCGCGGGCACCCCTCGGCATCCGGCTCGGGCGCGCCGGGACCGTGGGCCTCTTCCGAGCCGAAGGGGTCGCTCTCGTCGAAGTCCTGTTCGTCCAGCGGGCGTTGGGACTCGTACGCGCTCCAGGTCCGGTTGGAGAGGTACCACAGCAGGCCCACCAGGGCGGCGGGCACGACGGCGGCGACGGCGAGGCGGCGGCCGGGCTGGGACCACCAGCCGCCCTGACGCTCCGACAGGAAGCCGAGCCAGGAGCGTCGTCCGGCACAGGCATCGGCGCCCGCGCACTGCCAGGCCACCAGGTCCAGGGCGACCTCGCAGGCGGCCGCCGTGAGAAGCACGGTGAGGCTGAGCGCGAGAAGCCGCACGAGGACGCCGTACAGCCGGACCGCGCGGCTGCGGCCGGTGGCGGCGGGGCGCATCCAGTGGGCGAGGTTGACCACCATGAACGGCAGGAGCAGGAGCCACAGCGCACGGGAGCTGTTGCCGGAGGTGAGGCCGGACCAGCAGTACGCCTCGGCCACCGGCTCGTCCCGGTAGCGCTCGGGGTGCTTCTCCCCGTCGACGTCCTCGGAGCGCCGGTACACGGCGGCGGTCCCGTCACCGGTGACCCGGACCGTGCGGGGGTCGTCCAGCATCTCCTGCGGGGTGGTGCCGCCGACGCCGTGGACGAGCAGTTCCAGTGCGGTCCCGGTGTGCTGCGGGGACGGGAAGGTCGGAGACGGGGACGGGGGCGGAGGCGGGGCGGCAGAAGCCAAGGGGAGAACTCTTTCTCGGGCGTGTCGGCCTCACCGGCCGACGAGGAGGTGCACAGGAGCGGTGGACGCGGGGCGGGGCTCCGGGCCTGCGCCCCGCCGGCGGTCCGGACCCAGGATTCCGGGTGCGGCGCGGGTGCGTGAGCGGTCTCACGGAATCTCCCCGGGTGATACGTCGGACATGCGTGCGTGGCAGGATGAGCGTGTCGCGCAGACCGCTGCGGACCGTACAGCAGAGGGAAGGACCGGGCCCCGCGTTGAGCGAGAATCAGAACCTGCTCGCGGAGCAGCGGCGTGCGCTCATTCTCGACGAGGTGCGCAGGCGTGGCGGGGTCCGGGTCAACGAACTGACCCGCAAGCTGAATGTCTCCGACATGACGATCCGCCGGGATCTGGACGCGCTGGCCCGTCAGGGTGTCATCGAGAAGGTCCACGGCGGCGCGGTCCCGGTCGTCGAGGCGAGTACGCACGAGCCCGGTTTCGAGGCGAAGTCGGCGCTGGAGCCGGGCGCCAAGGAGGAGATCGCGGGGGCGGCGGCGGCGCTGGTGGCTCCGGGCAGCGCCATCGCGCTCTCGGGCGGGACGACGACGTTCGCACTGGCCCGGCGGCTGGTGGACGTGCCGGACCTGACGGTGGTGACCAACTCGGTGCGGGTGGCCGACGTGTTCCACGACGCGCAGCGTCCGGCCGGGGGCGGCGGCGCGCGTCCAGGGGCGGCGACGGTGGTGCTGACGGGCGGGGTGCGTACGCCGTCGGACTCGCTGGTGGGGCCGGTCGCGGACCGGGCCATCGGCTCCCTCCACTTCGATGTGCTCTTCCTCGGCGTGCACGGGATCTCGGCCGAGGCCGGACTCTCCACGCCGAATCTCGCGGAGGCGGAGACCAACCGCCGCCTGGTGCGGGCGGCACGCCGGATCGTGGTCGTGGCCGATCACACCAAGTGGGGCAAGGTGGGCCTGAGTTCCTTCGCCGCGCTGGAGGAGGTCGACACGTTCGTCACGGACGCGGGCCTGGCTCCTGAGCTGCGCGCGGAGATCGGCGAGCATCTGCCGGGGCTGCTGGTGGCGGGCGACTCCTCCGCCGGGCCGGCCGGCCTCCCGCCCGCGCCGGAGGTCTGACGCGGACCACGCGGGTTCCGGTCCGCGCGCCGGGGGGCCAGGCCCTGAGGAGTGTCCGGCTAGGATCGCGGAGTGGCCGTCTTCCGGATCGAGCGCTTCTCCCCTCTCCCCGCCGCCGAGGCGTGGCGTCGGGTGACCGACTGGGAACGCCATGCCGCGCAGGTGCCGTTGACCTCGATCTCGGTCCCGACCGGGCTTCCCTCACGGCTCGGCACCGTCTTCGTCGCCCGTACGGGAGTGGGCCCGCTGGCGTTCGACGATCCGATGGAAGTGGTGCGGTGGACGCCGCCCGCCGGGGGCCGGGCCGGGGTCTGCCGACTGGAGAAGCGGGGGGCCGCGGTGCTCGGCCGGGCCTCGATCGACGTACTGCCCACGGGTTCCGGTTCCCACGTGGTCTGGGTCGAGGAGCTGCGGGTGCGGCTGGTGCCCCGGCTCGGCGACCCGCTGCTCGCCTCGGCCGGGCGACGGATGTTCGGCAGGGTTCTGGACGCCCTTCTCGCCTCCCCCGGCGACACCCTCGGGTGACACGGGGAGGTCCGGTCGATCCTGACCGGCTCCGCGGGGCATCTCCGAGCGCGGGGCGGCCCGCACGGGCGGGGCCTGTCGGCCCTCCCCGTACGGCGGCGTCGGTGCCCCCGTACCGATGACTCCGATGCCGCCGTACGGAGTGCCCCGGCGGTCGCGCGCGCCGACCGGTGCCAGACTCGGACAGATGACGGATCGTGACGACGGCTCTGACGACAACTCCGGCCACCTGAGGCTTCCCGACGCTCCGGTGCGGTCCGACGGATCGGTCCCGCGCTGCCTGGTGACCGGGGCGACCGGTTACATCGGCGGACGGCTGGTGCCCGCCCTGCTCGAATCCGGGTACCAGGTGCGCGCCCTGGCGAGAACACCGCAGAAGCTGCGCGACTACCCCTGGGCCGACCGGGTCGAGGTGGTGCGCGGCGATGTCACCGACGCCGACTCCCTGACCGAGGCGATGCGGGACGTCGACGTGGCGTACTACCTGGTGCACGCGCTCGGTTCCGGTGCGGACTTCGAGGAGACCGACCGCCGGGCGGCCCGGAACTTCGGGGAGCGGGCGCGGGCCGCCGGGGTGCGCCGGATCGTGTACCTGGGCGGGCTGACCCCGTCCGGAGTGCCGGAGAGGGATCTGTCCCCGCATCTGCGCTCGCGGGCCGAGGTGGGGCACCTCCTGCTGGACTCCGGTGTGCCGACGGCGGTGCTGCGCGCGGCGATCGTGATCGGCTCGGGTTCCGCCTCGTTCGAGATGCTGCGGTACCTCACCGAGCGGCTGCCGCTGATGATCACCCCCAGCTGGGTGCGGACCCGCATCCAGCCGGTGGCGGTCCGGGACGTCATCCGGTACCTCGTGGGATGCGCGGCGCTGCCGGCCGAGGTGAACCGGGCGTTCGACATCGGAGGACCGGACGTCATGACGTACCGGGACATGATGCAGCGCTACGCGCGGGTGGCGGGGCTGCGGCGGCGGCTGATCCTGCCGGTGCCGGTACTCACCCCGACACTCTCCAGCCGCTGGGTCGGCCTGGTCACCCCGGTGCCCAGCTCCATCGCCCGGCCGCTCACGGAGTCGTTGCGCCACGAAGTGGTCTGCCAGGAGCACGACATCAAGGAGTACGTCCCCGATCCGCCGGACGGGACCATCGGCTTCGACCGGGCGCTGCGGCTGGCCCTGAAGCGGATCCAGGAGGCGCGGGTCGACACCCGCTGGTCCAACGCCTCGGTACCGGGTGCGCCGAGCGACCCGCTGCCCACCGACCCGGACTGGGCGGGCGGCAGCCTCTACCGCGACGAACGGGAGCTGGCCGTACCGGTCGGGCCTGAGGCGTTGTGGCAGGTGATCGAGGGCATCGGCGGGGAGAACGGCTGGTACTCCTTCCCGCTGGCCTGGGCGGTGCGCGGCTGGCTCGACCGGCTCGTCGGCGGGGTGGGGCTGCGGCGCGGCCGGCGGGACGCCCAGCATCTGCGCGTGGGCGATTCACTGGACTTCTGGCGGGTGGAGGAGATCATTCCCGGCGAACTGCTGCGGCTGCGGGCCGAGATGCGGGTTCCGGGGCTCGCCTGGCTGGAGCTGTCGGTGCGCCGCGACGACCGGGGCCGGACGGTGTACGGACAGCGCGCCCTGTTCCATCCGCGCGGGCTGTCCGGCCACGCCTACTGGTGGAGCGTATGGCCCTTCCACTCGGTGGTGTTCGGCGGCATGGCCCGCAACATCGCCAAGGCGGCCGCGGAGGAGGAGAGGCGCCAGGGGCCGGCGTCCGGCAGCGATACGGACGACTGACGGTGCGGCCGGGATGTGCGGCCGGGATGTGCGGCCGGGCAAGCCCCGAGATGTGCCCGGCCCACACGCCGCGGACTGCCGGAGGTGTCCGCGACGGGCATCCGGCTCCGGACCGTCCTCCACGGGGCGGCGGCAGCTCCCTGTGGTCAGCAGGGCCAGGCGCCGGTGGCGAGGAACGTGTCGATGGCGGCGGTGTACGGGGCGATGTCGAGGCCCTGCTCCTCCAGCCAGGAGTCGGAGTAGTACTTGTCCAGGTAGCGGTCGCCCGGGTCGCACAGCAGCGTGACGACACTGCCCTGTTCCCCCTGCTCCACCATCTCGGCGATCAGCTTGAACGCACTCCACAGGCCGGTGCCCGTGGAGCCGCCCGCCTTGCGGCCGATGGCCTGCTCCAGGGCGCGGACGGCGGCGACGCTGGCGGCGTCCGGAACCTTCATCATGCGGTCGATGGCGCCGGGCACGAAGCTGGGCTCCATGCGCGGGCGGCCGATGCCCTCGATGCGCGACCCCTGGTCGCTGGCGGCGAGCGGGTCGTGGTTGGTCCAGCCGTCGAAGAAACAGGAGTTCTCGGGGTCGGGCACGCAGACGCGCGTGTCGTGCTGGAGGTAGTGGACGTAGCGGGCGATGGTCGCCGAGGTGCCGCCGGTCCCGGCGGTGGCGACGATCCAGGCGGGCTCCGGGAAGCGTTCCAGGCGCAGTTGCTGGTAGATCGACTCCGCGATGTTGTTGTTGCCACGCCAGTCGGTGGCGCGCTCCGCGTAGGTGAACTGGTCCATGTAGTGTCCGCCGGTCTCGGCGGCGAGCGCGGCGGACTGCTCGTACATGGTGCGCGAGTCGTCCACGAAGTGGCACTGCCCACCGTGGAATTCGATGAGGCGGCACTTCTCGGGGCTGGTGGTGCGCGGCATCACGGCGATGAACGGGACGCCGATCAGCTTGGCGAAGTACGCCTCCGACACGGCGGTCGAGCCGCTGGACGCCTCGATGACCGGCTTGCCCGGCCGGATCCAGCCGTTGCAGAGCCCGTACAGGAACAGGGAGCGGGCGAGACGGTGCTTCAGACTGCCGGTGGGGTGCGTCGACTCGTCCTTGAGGTAGAGGTCGATGCCCCACCGCTCGGGCAGCGGGAAGCGCAGCAGGTGGGTGTCGGCGGAGCGGTTGGCGTCGGCCTGGACCTTGCGGACGGCCTCCTTCAGCCAGGCCCGGTACTCCGGGTCGCTGCGGTCGACGTCGACGGTCGCCCTGGCCCTGTGCCCGGCTGCGATTTCCGTGGTGTCCATGGGCCCGCTCCTGTGGGTCGCACTGCTCTGTCGTCGCTCCGGGACCATGCGTGTGGCGGTCCCGGATCCTGCTTCCACGATAGGCGCGCCACCTGCGCAAACGATTACTTGGAGGGCCCATAGCCCTGCCTTTGGGCACCGCGCCGGGTGCTGCTGCGACGGGCGGTGCGCACGGGTTCCGACGCCCTTCCGGGCCCTCTGGCGGTGCGGCTCCCGCCCGTGCACACTGCACAGCAGGAGAGGTGACGAAGGGGGGCGAATCCGCGATGGCGGATGTCGAGTTCAGTGCGTCGGGGGTCAGGATCGAGCGGTTCACCAGATCGCTGACCAGGGCTGGTCAGGTGGTGGTGAAGGACGGGCGGCTGTCGCTCCTCACGAGCAGCGGGCGTGAGATCGACAGTGCACCGGTGGGTACGGTCAGCGCGCGGAAGTGGTGGTTCATCGCGGCGGATTCCGTCATCGCGCGGGTGAACGGGGTGCGCTATCGGTTGACGATGGGGCAGCGCAGCCGCAGACGGGACGGCGCGGCTCCGCTGCGGCGCTTCCTGGAGGCACTGCGCAGCGCGCGCGGCCGCCGGGACTGAATCGGCCGGTACGGAGACGGCGGGCCGGTTGCCGGGTCGCCGGGCTCCACCGCGAGTTGCGGAGCCGCAACCCCTGGGCCACGCTGGTCCCATGTCACTGAAGGTGCACTCTCGGTGACAGGGCGATCCGCTCCGCGGACCGGGTCGCGCGACACGAGCAGATACGACAGGAGCAGAGCGGATTCGGCAGTCGGTCGTCCGCCGTCGCCGTTCGTCTCTCTTCTTCCGGACCTAATTCGGGGAGTCGCAGCCGTGATCAGCGAGCCAAGCAGGCACTGCACGGTGGCGCTCCAGGCCATGCCGTCGCGGATCGGTCAGGTCCGCAGGATCATCTCGGCGCAACTGCGCTACTGGCATCTCGATCCTCTGATCGACCAGGCGGCCCTGGGCGTCACCGAGCTTCTCACCAATGTCCACCGGCACGCACAGCCGGACAAGTCATGCACCGTCGACATCGAGCTGCTGCTCGACCGGCTGACGGTCTCCGTCCACGACCACGATCCGCGACTGCCCACGGTGAACGAGGCGGATTCGTTCGCCACGTCGGGCCGGGGTCTGGCTCTGATCGCCGCCGTCAGCGAGAGCTGGGGCGTGCGGCCGGTCGGTACGGCGGGGAAGGCCGTCTGGTTCACCCTGTCGGCGACCACCGGCGCCTCGACGCTGCCGCCGCTCGCGGTCTACGGGTCGATGACCGACGGGCCGTTCGGGTCCGTCCCCATCGCTCCCGACGACCTCTCGTCCCTGCCCGCCCGGTCGGCCGTCGTCGGCTGACCGGGGCGGACGGGAACGGCGCGGCGGCGGGCCGAGCGGTCGGCGGGGCGCGCTCCTCCCCGTACGGTGCTCGGGGGACAGCCGCTCAGGCCAGGGCGCCGAGCGGGTCGTCGAGCACCGGCTGCCAGGCCAGTTCGGCCGCGCCCACCAGACTGTTGTGCGCCAGCGTGCACGACAGGATCGGTACGCTGCCGCTGCGCCCCCACAGGCTGCGGTCGGCGACGACGGCGCGCAGCCGCTCCGGATCCGCCTCCAGCAGGTCGCGGTGGAGTCCCCCGAGGATGATCCGGTCCGGGTTGAGGATGTTGACCAGCCCGGCGAGGCCCAGGCCGAGGCGGTCGATCAGTTCTTCGGCCGCCCGGCGCACGGCGGGGTCGTCGTACTCCGTGCGGAGCAGGTTCCCGGCCTGTTTGAGGAGGGACTCCGCGGGGCCAGGTTCGCGGCGGGCGGTGGTGAGGAAGGCCAGCGGGTCGGTCTCCACGTCGAGGCAGCCGCGCCCGCCGCAGTGGCAGGGCCCGCCCTCGGGGTTCACCGTGAGGTGGCCCACCTCCAGCGCCAGTCCGGAACTCCCGCTGTGCAGGCGGCCGTCGAGCACGAGCGCCCCGCCGACGCCCCGGTGGCCGGTGGCCACGCACAGGAGGTGCTGGGCGCCCCGGCCCGCGCCGTGGCGGTGCTCGGCCAGCGCGGTGAGGTTGACGTCGTTGCCCGTGAACGCGGGACCGGTGATGCCCGCTTCGCGTACGCAGGCGGCGAAGATGTCCCGGACCGGAGAGCCGGCGGGCCAGGCGATGTGGAGGGGGTTGAGCGCGGTCCCCTCCGGTTCGGCGACCGCGGACGGCACCGCGAGCCCGGCCCCGACGCAGCGCAGACCGCTCTCGCGCAGGAGGGCCGCTCCCGCGCCCACGACTTCGCCGAGCACCTGGGCGGGGTCGGCCATCACCGCGACGCACCCCGGCGTGGTGGCGACGATCCGGCCGCCGAGGCCGACGAGCGCGGCCCGGAAGCCGTCGGCGTGCACCTGGGCGGCGAGGACGACGGGTCCGGTCTCCAGGACGGAAAGCCGGTGCGAGGGGCGGCCCTGGGAGCCGGCCGCCGAACCGGGGCTGGAGTCGACCCGGATCAGGCCGAGCGCCTCCAGCTCCGCGGCGACCGCCCCGGCGGTGGCCCGGGTGACGCCGAGTTCGGAGGTGAGGACGGCACGGGTGGGGGCGCGGCCGGTGTGGACCAGTTCCAGCGCGGGCCCGAGCGCGCTGCGGCCCCTCTCCAACTTCGTCCGGGTGGTCGTCGCCTTGCCGTTCATGGGGGTGAGTCTCCCATGATCCGGACACCCCCCGGACGCCCGGACCCGGTGCGGGGAGCCGCTTCCGGCCACGGCCGTACGCTCCGGCCCGCCGTCGCGGCACCGCCTGCCGGGCGGCCTGCGCCCCCGCTCGAACGGCCCCCGCCCTGCGGGCCTCGGCCGGGGTCCGCAGGGGTGCGGCGGTGTTGCGTCCGCGCTCGGAGCACCCCTATGCTGAGTTTGTGCCGCAACTAAACAAACTGCGGACGGCCCTACCGGGGGGACCTGGCGGAGACACCGCCCCACCCTCGTCGGCCCGCCTCCGTACCGCGCTGACCGTGTTCTTCGCCCTCGACGGGTTCCTCTTCGCCGGCTGGGTGGTACGCATCCCGGCCATCAAGCAGCAGACCGGCGCCTCCGCCGCCACCCTCGGCCTCGCGCTGCTCGGTGTGTCCGCCGGAGCGGTCATCACCATGATGCTCACCGGCCGGCTCTGCCGCCGCTTCGGCAGTCACGCCGTCACCGTGGCCTGCGGCGTCCTGCTCCCGCTGAGCATCGCACTGCCCGCCCAGACCCACTCGGCACTCTCCCTCGGTCTCGTCCTGCTCGTGTTCGGTGCGGCGTACGGCGGGATGAACGTGGCGATGAACAGCGCCGCCGTCGACCTGGTCGCCGCCCTGCGCCGGCCGGTGATGCCCAGTTTCCACGCGGCATTCAGCCTGGGCGGCATGGTCGGCGCCGGGCTCGGCGGCCTGGTCGCGGGCAGCCTGTCCGCCTCCGCCCATCTCTTCGCGCTGGCCGGGATCGGCCTGCTCGTCACGGTCTTCACCGGCCCCTCGCTGCTGCGCAACCGACCGGCCCCCGCCACCCGCGAGGCCGTCGGCGCGCGGGCACCCCGGCAGCGCCTGTCGCCCCGTGCCCGCAGGATCGTCGCGCTCTTCGGCGTGATCGCGCTCTGCACGGCGTACGGAGAAGGGGCGTTGGCCGACTGGGGGGCGCTGCACCTGGAACAGGACCTGGGCGCGCACCCGGGGGTCGCCGCCGCCGGGTACGCGGTGTTCGCCCTGACGATGACGGCGGGCCGACTGACCGGGACACTGCTCCTGGAACGGCTCGGCCAGACCCGCACCCTGGTCCTCGGCGGGGCGACGGCCGCGGCCGGGATGCTCCTGGGCTCACTGGCTCCGACCACCTGGGCGGCGCTGGCCGGTTTCGCGGTCACCGGACTCGGCCTCGCCAACATCTTCCCCGTCGCGGTGGGACGTGCGGGCGAACTGGCCGGCCCGAACGGCGTCGCGGCGGCGTCCACCCTCGGCTACGGCGGCATGCTGCTCGGTCCGCCCGCGATCGGGTTCCTCGCCGACCGGTTCTCCCTGCCGACGGCCCTGACGACGGTCGCCCTGCTGGCGGCCGCAGCGGCGGCCCTGGGCTACGGGGCCCGCAACGCCACGTCGGACGCGCGCACCTGACCACCAGCACGCCCGGCCGGGCACCCGTACGCCCGGCCCATCGAGTAGCCGCACCCGGGTGGAAGCCCGCGCCCCGAGCACCCGACAGGAGCCCGGCCGACCGAGGAAGCACGTCATGGAACGACCGTCCGGGGCGTCCGACACCCGGACACCGGCGAGGGCCCGCCGCGACGCACGTCCGGCGGGCTCCCGCCGTTCCCGCACCACTGCGGAGCGACCGCCGGGGGCCGGTGCGGGCTCGCCGTCAGCCCGTCTCGACGGCGGGCAGGCCGACCGAGCGGGCCAGTTCGCCGACGGCCTGGCGGAACAACGGCTCGCGCGCTTCCACGACCCGGTTGAACTGGCCGAACAGTTCGAAGGAGATCAGGCCGAAGATCTGGGCCCAGGCCGCGACCAGAGCCGCTACGGCGGCCGGGGGTACGTCCGGGGCGAATTCCGCGGCCATCCTCTCCGCGTCGGAACGCAGCTCCGGCGCGAGCAAGGGCACGGCGACATCGTCCGCGCGGCACGCGGCGCGGACGATGTCGATGAAGACCAGGCCCACGCGGGAGGCGGGCCCCACGGTGTCCATCGGGGCGGTGTAGCCGGGAACGGGCGAGCCGAAGATCAGGGCGTACTCATGGGGGTGGGCGAGCGCCCATCCGCGTACGGCGCAGGCCACGGCGATCCAGCGTCCGGTGGGCGGTACGGCTTCCGCCCGCTCGGCCGCCTCCTCCGCGGCTGCCCCGATCGCGTCGTACGCGTCGACGATCAAGGCGGTGAGCAGGTCGTCGCGGCTGGGGAAGTAGCGGTAGAGGGCGGAGGAGACCATGCCGAGCTCGCGGGCCACGGCCCGGAGCGAGAGCTTGGCCGCACCCTCCTCGACGAGCTGCTTCCTGGCCTCGTCCTTGATGGCGGCCGTCACTTCGACGCGGGCGCGTTCCCTGGCTCCTCGGATGGTGCTCATGCGATCAGTCTGCCATGCGCACGGAGCACCGACCAGGAACGAGAACACCAGTCATCAGCGAGATCAGTGCTCTTGCTTTGGGGTCGCCTTCCGTACACACTGATCTCAAGCGAGAGCACCGCTCTCGATCTTCTTCACTCGACAGCAGCGCTCACACGCGGGAGTCACCATGACGCAGCAGGCGTACTACCTCCGGGCAAGCTCCTCCGCCCGGTGGCTGAACAAGATCGTCGGCCGGCTGGCCCGGCACGGGCTCAGCCTGATGGGGTCCGCCGAGCTGTCGGTGCGCGGACGCAGGAGCGGGCAACTGCAGCGCGTCCCGGTCAACACTCACGCCTTCGAGGGCGAGCGGTACCTCGTCTCCGCACGGGGCCATTCCCAGTGGGTGCGCAACATGCGCGTCGCGGGCGGCGGAGAACTGCGGCTGGGGCGCAAGGTCAGCCGCTTCACGGCTGTGGAGATCGCCGACGACGCGGCGAAGGCCCGGATAGTCCGGGCCTATCTGGAGCGGTGGGGCTGGGAGGTCGACCAGTACTTCCAGGGGGTCACGGCGAAGTCCACGGACGCCGAGCTGCTGGCCGCCTGCCCGGACCACCCGGTCTTCCGCATCACCGAAACCGCCTGATCGCGCCCCCGTGCCCGTGAACAGGCGAGGGGGCGCGATCGTGACGAGAGGGCCTAGCGGTCCATCGCGTGCAGTGCTCGCTGCGCCAGCGGGTGCGTACGGACCAGCTCCGCCAGCGACGTCGTCCCCCGCGTGACCCCGGCGAACGCCTTCCAGGCCGGGCGGAAGCCGGTCAGCACCGCGTGCAGCACACCGGGGCGGCGCTCGAACAGCTTGAGCATGCGGCGGCCCACGCCCATCTCCACGCCGAGACCGGCCTTGATGGCGAAGGCGTAGTTGAGCGCCTGGCGGCGGGCGTCCACCGCGTCGTGCGACTCCGCGATCCTGACCGCCCATTCGCCCGCGAGCCGGCCGGAGCGCAGCGCGAAGGAGATGCCCTCGCGGGTCCACGGCTCCAGCAGTCCGGCGGCGTCCCCGCAGACCACGACCCGGCCGCGGGAGAGCGGGGAGTCGTCGCTGCGGCAGCGGGTGAGGTGGCCGGAGGAGACGGCGGGCTCGAACCCGGCGAGGCCGAGGCGGGCGATGAAGTCCTCCAGATACCGCTTGGTGCCCGCGCCGTCGCCGCGCGCCGAGATGACGCCGACGGTGAGGGTGTCCCCCTTGGGGAAGACCCAGCCGTAACTCCCCGGCATCGGACCCCAGTCGATGAGCACCCGGCCCGCCCAGTCCTCCGCGACGGTGGCGGGCACCGGGATCTCGGCCTCCAGGCCGAGGTCGACCTGGTCGAGCTTCACCCCGACATGCGCTCCTATCCGGCCCGCGCTGCCGTCCGCGCCGACGACCGCCCGCGCGAGCACGGTCTCGCCACCGGCCAGCACCACGGCGACCGTTCGCCGGTCGGGGACGGCGGGGCCGTGCTGCTCGACACGTACCACCGACGCCCCGGTGCGCAGTTCGGCCCCGGCCTTCTGCGCCTCCTCGACCAGACCGGCGTCGAACTCCGGACGGTTGATGAGGCCGAAGAGCATGCGCCGGGAGCGGCGGGTGCGCGCCAGCCTGCCGTTGAGCGAGAAGGTGACCGCGTGGATGCGGTCCTTCAGGGGCAGTTCGAACCCCGGCGGCAGGGAATCCCGCGAGAATCCGATGATCCCCCCGCCGCAGGTCTTGTAGCGCGGCAGTTCCGCCTTCTCCAGCAGCAGAACCCTTCGGCCCGCCACGGCTGCCGCGTACGCCGCCGATGCGCCGGCCGGTCCGGCGCCGACGACGACGACATCCCACACGGTCGACTCTTCCGGCTCACGTCCGGCGTCTGCGTTCTCGCTGCTCACGATGTGCTTCTGCTCCTGATCCGACCAGTGGCCCCAAGCTGCTCACGGCATCCTACGGCGCGTTCCGGCCCGGCCCTCCTGTGGGAGGATCGGCCATGATTTCGTCGTACACGCGTCGCCGCCAGGACGGCGCCGCACCCGGACGCGTACTCACCGCGCCCTACTCCTAACGTCGCACCCACGAGGAGCGTGCCCATGACCGCCCGTCCGATCCACGAGACCGTCGCCTCGCTGATGCCCCGCGCCCGGGAGGAGCTGGCCGAGCTGGTGGCGTTCCAGTCGGTGGCGGACCCGGCGGTGTTCCCGAGGAGCGAGTGCGAGGGTGCGGCGAACTGGGTCGCCGACGCGCTGCGCGCCGAGGGGTTCACGGACGTCGCCCTCCTGGACACCCCCGACGGGACGCAGTCCGTCTACGGGTACCTGCCCGGACCGGCCGGGGCGCCGACCGTGCTGCTCTACGCCCACTACGACGTGCAGCCGCCGCTGGACGAGTCGGCCTGGATCTCCCCGCCGTTCGAGCTGACCGAGCGCGACGGCCGCTGGTACGGGCGGGGCGCGGCCGACTGCAAGGGCGGGTTCATCATGCACCTGCTCGCGCTGCGCGCCCTGAAGGCGGACGGTGGCGTCCCGGTCTCGGTGAAGGTGATCGCCGAGGGCTCCGAGGAGCAGGGCACGGGTGGCCTGGAGCGGTACGCCGAGGCGCACCCGGAGCTGCTCCGCGCGGACACGATCGTCATCGGCGACACCGGCAACTTCCGGGTCGGGCTGCCGACGGTCACGGCGACGCTGCGCGGGATGACGATGCTGCGGGTCCAGCTCGACACCCTCGAAGGCAACCTGCACTCGGGGCAGTTCGGCGGCGCGGCCCCGGACGCGCTGGCCGCGATGATCCAGTTGCTGGCCTCGCTGCGCGCCGAGGACGGGACGACCACCGTCGACGGTCTGACCGGCGACGCCGACTGGGACGGCATCCAGTACCCGGAGGCGGAGTTCCGGCAGGACGCCAAGGTGCTGGACGGGGTGGAGCTGATCGGCACGGGTACGGTCGCGGACCGGATCTGGGCGCGCCCCGCCGTCACCGTCATCGGCATCGACTGCCCGCCGGTGGTCGGCGCGACGCCGTCCGTGCAGGCGAGCGCGCGGGCGCAGATCAGCCTGCGGGTGCCGCCGGGCCACGACGCCGCCGAGGCGACGAAGCTGCTCACGGCCCACCTGGAGTCCCACGCCCCCTGGGGGGCTCGGGTGCGGGTGGAGCAGGTGGGACAGGGCCAGCCGTTCCGGGCCGACATGACCAGCCCGGCCTACACGGCGATGGCCGACGCGATGCGGGACGCCTACCCCGGCCAGGAGATGCAGTCCTCCGGCATGGGGGGCTCCATCCCGCTCTGCAACACGCTGGCGGGCCTCTACCCCGAGGCGGAGATCCTGCTGATCGGGCTGAGCGAGCCCGAGGCGCAGATCCACGCGGTGAACGAGAGCGTGTCGCCCGAGGAGTTGGAGCGGATGTCGGTCGCCGAGGCACTGTTCCTGCGGAACTACGCGGAGTCGAAGCAGGTCTGAGTGCGCTGCGGGGTCCCGCCGCCACATCGCCGGCGTCACGGGCGGCTCCTGGCCCCCGTACGCCGTCGGCGAAGTCGCCGGGAGCGTAGATCCGTGCGGCGCGCGTCCGGCGCCGCATACGTTCGCCGCATGGATCTCGTCGAGGTACTCCCCCAGGTGCACATGTTCCGCTTCCGGATCGGCCAGGCGTATCTCTGGCGCGACGGAACGGACCTGACCCTGATCGACGCGGGCGACGTCACATCGGCCGCCGCGATCGAGGACGCGATCCGCGCGCTCGGCCACGATCCGGCCGGAATCCGCCGCATCGTCCTCACGCACGGCCACCGCGACCACGTGGGCGCGGCCCGGGAGCTGGCGGACCGGCACGGCGCGGAGATCGTGGCCCACACGTTGGACGCCCCGGTGATCCGGGGCGAGCGCCCCGTACCGGAGCCGGACCTGCTGGACTGGGAACGGCCCCTGTGGGAGCACGGGCTGACGTGCCCCGACGCCCCGCCGACCCGTGTCGACCGCGAGGTGGGCGGCGGCGAGGTGCTGCCGTTCGGCGGTGGGGCGCGGGTGGTCCACGCCCCCGGTCACACTCCGGGCTCCATCGCGCTCCATCTGCCGCGCCACGGCGTGCTGTTCACCGGGGACACCGTCGCCTTCGCGGAGCGGGTGATGCTCGGCGTGTTCAACGTGGACCGTGCCGAGGCGCGGTCCACGTTCCGGCGGCTGGCCGCGCTCGCTCCCCGGACCGTCTGCTTCGGTCACGGCGACCCGCTCACCGAGAACGCGGCCGCGGTGATGGAGGCCGCGGCGCACAGCGCTTGAGGTGCCGGGCGGCGGCGGTCCTGCGGTGCGCCTGCGACGGACGCCGGCCACAGCCGGTCCTCGATGACCGCGACGAGGACGGTCGCCTCGTGTCACCGGGGAACACGCCGCGGACCCGGCCCCACGGCCCGCGCCGGCCGGGCACGTCCCGCCGCGGAACTCCGGTACGGACAACGGTGATCAGCCGCCGCTCCTCAGTCGTCGAGCCCCGCCCGGCCCACCGGAACGCCCGCCTCCAGGTTGAGCACCGTCGACCGCTCGCGCGCCCGCAGCGCCCAGCGCAGCCGCTCGTACCGGAGCGGTGGCAGCATCCCCGCCGCCTCCGCCTCGGTGACGAAACGCCAGCCGCGCAGCTCGGAGCCGGGCAGCAGCAGCCGGTCGGCGTCCTCGGAGCGGAGCAGGCCGCCGTCGAAGAGGAAGCGCAGCCCGCCGTAGCCGGGTGGGCGGGGCGACTCCCAGTCGACGAGCAGCAGCGACGGGATCCGGTCGAGTCGGAGCCCTATCTCCTCCGCGACTTCGCGGACACCGGCCTGCGCGGGGGCCTCGCCCGCCTCCACGACCCCGCCGGGAAACTCCCACCCCGGCTTGTAGGTGGGGTCGACGAGCAGCACCCGGTCCCGCTCGTCGAAGAGCAGCACCCCGGCGGCCACCGTCTCGGCGGTCGGTTCGGGACTCTGCACGATCGGGCACGGCATGGCGGTGCCGGTGCTCACGGCGTCCGCGATCCGCTCGGCGGTCTCGCGCGGGGTGAGAGCGCTGTTGTCGACCAGGTACGCGTCCCGGGCGATCCACCCGAGCGCGTCGCGGTACGCGCCGATGTGCTCGTACGCCCACCGGCGCACCCGCTCGCTCTGCTCGGCGTCGCCGGGGAACTCCTCACGGCCCGCGATCCGGCCGCGCAGGATCGTTTCCTCCGGTGAGAGCGCCACATGGCGGACGGCGATGCGCCGGGAGGCCAGACCACCGAAGATCTCGTCGCGGTACTCCTGTCTCAGCAGTGTCATCGGCACCACCAGTGCCCCCGGCACCTCGGCGAGCAGCGCCGCCGCCGTGTCCACCACGAGCCGCCGCCAGATCGGCAGGTCCTGGAAGTCGGTGACCTCGGCGAGCCGCTTCTGCGGCAGCAGGGCGCGCAGTCCCGCGCCGGTGACCTCCGGGTCGTACAGCGTGCTGTTCGGGATCAGATCGACCAGCTCGCCCGCGGCACTGGTCTTGCCCGCACCGAACGCACCGTTGATCCAGACGATCACGGTTCCCCCTCTTCCGTAGCCCCCTGTGGCTTGCCCGCAACACCCTGCCGCGGAAACCCCGTGACGGCGACGGCGTTGACCGGACGGGGCCGTTCCGGCTCTCAGCGCAGAGCGATGGCCGCCGCCGCGGCCCCGACCAGGCCCGCGTCGGCGCCCATCACGGCGGGCGCGACGGTGAGCCGGCGCAGGTAGGAGAGCGTGGCGTAGTCGCGCAGGCTGCGGCGCAACGGGACGAAGAGCACGTCCCCGGCCCCGGCCACTCCCCCGCCGACCACCGCGATGTCGAGGTCCGCCAGAGCGGCCGTGGCGGCGATGCCCGCGGCGAGGGCGCGGGCCGCGCGCTCGTAGGAGGCGATGGCGACCGGGTCCCCGGCGCGGGCGGCGACGGCCACCGCGGCGGCCGTCGCGTCCCCGTCCGGTCCGGGCCGCCAGCCGTTCTCCAGCGCGCGGCGGGCGATGTTGGGCCCACTGGCGATGCCTTCGACGCAGCCACGCGCGCCGCAGGGGCACGGGTCGCCGTCCAGGTCGACGCTGATGTGGCCGATGTGCCCGGCGTTGCCCGAGGGTCCGGGGCGCGGGGTGCCGTCGAGGACGAGCCCGCCGCCGACGCCCGTCGAGACGACGAGGCACAGCGCGTTGTCGTGGCCGCGGGCGGCGCCGAGCCAGTGCTCGGCGGCCGTCATCGCCACCCCGTCGCCGACCAGCGCGACGGGCAGCTCGCCCGTCGTCTTGTGCACCCGCTCCACCAGGGGGAAGTCCCGCCAGCCGGGTACGTTGACCGGGCTGACCGTGCCCGCGGCGGCGTCCACCGGACCGGCGCTGCCGATGCCGACGGAACCGGCCCTGCTCCACAGCCGCGAGGCCATCAGTTCGCCCAGCACCGCGTCCACGGCCCCCATGACCGCCTCAGCACCCTCCCTGGCGGGCGTCGGCCGCTGCGCCCGTACGCGGAGGGAACCGTCGCCGCCCACCAGCGCGCCGGCGATCTTGGTGCCGCCGATGTCGAGCGCGGCGACGAGGTCGGTATGCATCGGTGAGGGCTCTCCGGATCGCTGAAGGGGCGGGACCTGCGGATTCCGTCCCTAGTTTGCACAGTCTCCATTCTGTTGACAACGTTGTCCAGGGCCTATGCTCGACGCCACAGCCTCCGATCACCCCCGCGGCGCCCCGCTCGGCCGGCCCGGACGCCCGGCCGGAGCACCGCCAGCCCGCCCGTATCCGACGACAGGACAGCGCACGTGGACCGGACCGCCCGCCATTCCGAGACCCGCTACGGCAACCGGCCGACGATGAAGGACGTGGCGGCCCGCGCCGGAGTCGGCCTCAAGACGGTCTCGCGGGTGGTGAACAGCGAGCCCGGCGTCACGCCGGACACCGAGCGCCGCGTGCAGGAGGCGATCGACGCGCTCGGCTTCCGCCGCAACGACAGCGCCCGCGTGCTGCGCAAGGGCCGTACGGCGTCCATCGGACTGGTCCTGGAGGATCTGGCGGACCCGTTCTACGGTCCGCTGAGCCGTGCGGTGGAGGAGGTCGCCCGTGCGCACGGGGCGCTGCTGATCAACGGTTCCAGCGCCGAGGACCCGGAGCGGGAGCAGGAGTTGGTGCTGGCGCTGTGCGCCCGCCGCGTGGACGGCCTGATCGTGATCCCGGCGGGCGACGACCACCGCTATCTGGAGCCGGAGATCAAGGCGGGCATCGCCACGGTCTTCGTGGACCGCCCGGCGGGCCATGTGGACGTCGACATGGTGCTCTCGGACAGCTTCGGCGGGGCCAGGGAGGGCGTGGCGCACCTCATCGCCCACGGCCACCGCAGGATCGGGTTCATCGGCGACCGGCCGCGTATCCACACGGCCACCGAGCGCCTGCGCGGCTACCACGCCGCCATGACGGACGCCGGCATCACCGTCGAGGACGGCTGGGTCTCCCTCGGCTCCACCGAGCCGGAGCGGGTCCGGGCCGCGGCCGAGGCGATGCTGAGCGGCCCCGCACCGGTCACCGCTCTGTTCGCGGGCAACAACCGGGTGACGGTGACGGCGGTGCGGGTGCTCGCGGAGCGGGAGCGTCCGGTGGCGCTGGTGGGCTTCGACGACATCGAACTGGCCGACCTGCTCGGCATCACCGTGATCTCGCAGGACGCGGCGGCGGTCGGCAGGACCGCCGCCGAGCGCCTGTTCCGCCGCCTCGACGGAGCGGCCCACCCCACGGCACGGGTGGAACTGCCGACGACGCTGATCCCCCGCGGCTCGGGCGAACTGCCGCCCGCCTGACCCGCCACGGGCCGGGGGCGGACGGCCATGGCGCCCGTCCGGACGGGACCCGCGCCCTGACGTGCGCGGCGCGGGCGTGGGGCACCCGTACCGACCGGACGAGCCGTAGGCACGCACGGCGCGGGACGCGCGCCCGCGACGGCGCGCGGACCGCCGGAAGGCGCGCAAGAGCCCGGTCCGGAGCGGTGTTCGGCCCGGACCGGGCGCCCGGGGGCCACGGCGGGGCCGCGTGACGCCACGGCGTGCGGGCGGCTACGGAGCCGTGACCGTCAGATCGCCCCGGCGCGGCGAGGCGAAGGCGTCCAGATCGGCACGGGTCAGGCCGGTCAGCCGGGCGACCTCGCCGGTGTCCAGCGCCCCGCAGTCGATGCCGCGCAGCAGGTAGCCACTGAGCGCCTTGGCGGTGGCGGGCTCGTCCATGACGTCGCCACCGGCCTTGGCCACGTACGCGGCGAGCCGGGCAGCGGCCGGCTCCAGGCCCTCCCGGTAGAAGGCGTAGACGGCGGCGTAGCGCGTCGGCAGATGGCCGGGGTGCATGTCCCAGCCCTGGTAGTAGGCGCGGGCCAGGGCGCGGCGGGTGAGGCCGTAGTGGAGCCGCCACGCCTCGTGGACCTGGTCGGTCGGGCCGACGGGCAGGACGTTGGTCGAACCGTCGGAGACACGTACGCCCGTGCCCGCCGCGGCGACCTGCATGACGGCCTTGGCGTGGTCGGCGGCCGGGTGGTCGCCGGCCTGGTAGGCGGCGCTGACCCCGACGCAGGCGCTGTAGTCGAAGGTGCCGTAGTGGAGTCCGGTCGCCCGGCCCCGAGCGGCGTCGATCATGCGGGCGACCGCGGCGGTGCCGTCGGCCGCGATGATCGACTGGCTGGTCTCGATCTGGATCTCGAAGCCGATGCGCCCGGCGTCCAGGCCGTGCGCCTCCTCGAAGGCTTCCAGGAGGCGGACGAAGGCGGTGACCTGCTCGGGGTACGTGACCTTCGGCAGCGTCAGCACCAGCCCTTCGGGGAGCCCGCCGGCCTCCATCAGCCCGCTGAGGAAGACGTCCGTGGTGCGGATGCCCCGGTCGCGCACACCGGCCTCCATGCACTTCATCCGGATACCCGTGTACGGAGCGGCCGTTCCGTTCGCGTACGCATCGGAGACCAGCCGGGCGGCATGGGCGGCGGCCTGGTCCTCCTCGGCGTCCGGGCGGGGGCCGTAGCCGTCCTCGAAGTCGATCCGCAGGTCCTCGACGGGTTCGCGCTCCAGCTTGGCGCGCACCCGGTCGTGGACCGGCACCGCCAGCTCCTCGGGGATGCCGAGGACGGCCGCGAACGAGGAGGCGTCGGGGGCGTGTTCGTCGAGGGCGGCGAGCGCCTGGTCCCCCCAGGAACGCAGCGTGCCGGGCTCGAAGGCGTCACCGGGCACGTAGACGGTGTGCACGGGTTGACGGGTACCGGGGTCGCCCGGATAGCGGCGGGCCAGCTCCGCGTCGACCGCCGCGAGGGAGGCGCCGATCTCCTCGCAGACCGCGCCGGCGAGGCTCGTCGCCACCTTCTCCTGCTGACCCATGACCGCACCCTCCACGCTCTCGCCGTTTCCGCTTCCCGGAACCAACAATCCGTATAGTGAAGTTATAAGCCCACTCGACCTGCGTCAATGGTCGCCCGGAACGGCTCCGGGCCGCGCGGTGGGGTTCACCGTGCGGCCCGGAGCGGGGTTCGTGCCGGGGAGGGTCAGCCCTTGCGGGCGGTGATCTCCTCGGTGAGCTGGGGGACGACGGTGAAGAGGTCACCGACGACGCCGTAGTCGACGAGCTCGAAGATCGGGGCCTCGGGGTCCTTGTTGATCGCGACGATCGTCTTCGAGGTCTGCATCCCCGCCCGGTGCTGGATCGCGCCGGAGATCCCCGAGGCGATGTACAGCTGCGGCGAGACGGACTTGCCGGTCTGCCCGACCTGCGAGGTGTGCGGGTACCAGCCCGCGTCCACCGCGGCACGCGAAGCGCCCACCGCCGCCCCCAGCGAGTCCGCGAGAGCCTCGATCAGCGGGAAGTTCTCCGCACCGTTGACCCCACGCCCACCCGAGACCACGATCGCCGCCTCCGTCAGCTCCGGACGCCCCGTCGACTCACGCGGCGTCCGCGAGGTCACCCTCGTCCCCGACGCCGCGTCACCGAACGACACCGCCAGATCCTCCACCGCACCCGCCGCGGCGGACGGCTCGACCGCAGCCGAGTTCGGCTTCACCGTGATCACCGGAACACCCCGCGACACACGCGACCTCGTCGTGTACGACGCCGCGAACACCGCCTGCGTCGCCACCGGCCCCCCGTCCCCCGCCTCCACATCGGTGGCATCGGTGATGATCCCCGAACCGATCCGCAGCGCCACACGCGCCGCGACCTCCTTGCCCTCCGCCGAGGACACCACCAGCACCGCCACCGGCGACACCGCCCCGAACGCCGCCACCAGCGCGTCCACCTTCGGCACCACCAGATAATCACCGAACTCGGAAGCCTCCGAGACCAGCACCCTCACCGCACCGTGCTCACCCAGCACCCCCGCGGTCGCCCCCGCACCCGCACCCAACGCCACCGCGACCGGATCACCCAGCCGCCGCGCCAGCGCCAGCAACTCCAGCGTCGGCTTGCGGACCGCACCATCCACATGATCGACCAGAACCAGAACATCAGCCATGACACGCACTCCAGACAGACGAGACAGACGAGACGGACAGAACAGGCAGAGACCCACACGCCCCCACCAGGAGAAAACCGGAGAGCTAGATGAACTTCCGGCCCGCGAGGAACCCGGCCAGCTCCCTGCCGCCCTCACCCTCGTCCTTCACGATCGTGCCCGCCGTCCGCGCCGGACGCTCGGTCGCCGACTCGACCGCCGTCCACGCACCCGCCAGACCCACCTCGTCCGCCTCCAGACCCAGATCATCCAGATCCAGCGACTCCACCGGCTTCTTCTTCGCCGCCATGATCCCCTTGAACGACGGATACCTGGCCTCACCCGACTGGTCGGTCACCGACACCACCGCCGGCAGCGACGCCTCCAGCCGCTCGGACGCCGTGTCACCGTCACGCCGCCCGACCACCACACCACCGTCCACCGACACCTCCGACAGCAGCGTCACCTGCGGCACCCCCAGCCGCTCCGCCAGCAGCGCCGGAAGCACCCCCATCACCCCGTCCGTCGAGGCCATCCCGCAGATCACCAGGTCGTAACCGGTCCTCTCGACCGCCTTCGCCAGCACCAGCGACGTCCCCATCACGTCCGTACCGTGCAGACCGTCGTCCTCGACATGAACCGCCCTGTCCGCACCCATCGACAACGCCTTGCGCAACGCGTCCTTGGCATCCTCCGGACCCACCGTCACCACGGTGATCTCCGCATCGTCCGCCCCGTCCGCGATCTGCAACGCCTGCTCGACCGCGTACTCGTCCAGCTCCGAGAGCAGACCGTCGACATCATCACGGTCCAGCGTCAGGTCATCGGCGAAACGCCGGTCACCGGTCGCGTCGGGCACGTACTTCACACAGACAACGATCCTCAAGCTCACGCCGGCTCTCCTACTGCATCGTCTTTTCCGGGCTGCCTTGTTGCACGCAGCATAGGCGCCTTGTCGGGCCGGATCCGGTCAGGACGACCGAGGCTCCGCGCCCGATATTACTCGCCAGTACACCCAGTGTCCCGCCCGCGGGCAAGCGGTGCGCACTGTGACCTTGCCAACGCGGCGGACCTGTGCGTGCGTGACCTCAGTCTCGCAGAGCCGTGAAGCGTCCCTGGTGGTAGACGAGCGGGCGGCCCGGTCCGGTGTGCGAGCCCGCCACGGCCTCGGCGATGACGATGCGGTGGTCCCCTGCGGGAACACGGGTCACCACGCGGCAGACCAGCCAGGCGGAGACGTCGGCGAGCAGCGGAACGCCTTCGGGGCCGCTGCTCCAGTCGGTCGACGGGCCGAAGCGGTCGGCCCCGCTGCGGGCGAAGGTCGCGGCCAGTTCCCGCTGGTGCTCGCCGAGTATGTGGACGCCGACGTGTTCGGCCCGTGACAGCACGGGCCAGCTGGAGGACGAGGTGCCGACGCCGAAGGAGATCAGCGGAGGCTCGGCGGCGACGGAGGTCAGCGAGGTGGCGGTGAAGCCGACCGGGCGGTCCCCCGCGGCGGTGATCACGGCCACGCCGGCGGCGTGGCGGCGGAAGACGGAGCGGAGGAGTTCGGGGGTCGCGGCCGTCAGGGCGGTGGCGAGATCCGGGGTTGCCGTCATGGAGGTGTCCTTCTGCGAGAGTGGCGTACGGGTCCGCGGATGCTCAGGCACCCGGACAGCGCGCACTCGCGTCGCGTGCGAGGTCCACGTGGACCCGGCTGTGGAGAAGGAGTTCTGGCGGCATAACGTCAGACTGACGATGCGTGGCGGGCCCCGTCAAGAGTGTCCGGGAATGTGGGAGATGTGTCACGGTCCGTCATATGGCGTGCCCCAGCGCCGCCACGACGTCGACGGTACGGGGCTGACCGGACGCCCGGCGGACCACCTCTCCCCCGGCGTCGAGCACCAGGACGGTCGGGGTGCTCGTGATGCCGAGCTGACGCACCAGGGCGAGGCTGGACTCGGCGTCGATCTCGACATGGGCGACGCCGTCGACCATCCCGGCCACCTCCTCGAGCGTGCGGCGCGTGGCCCGGCAGGGCTGGCAGAAGGCGCTGGAGAACTGGACGAGTGTCGCCCGTTCCCCGAGTTCCGCGCCGAGTTGGGCGGCGTCGAGCCGCTGCCTGTGTGTCCGGCCGTCCACCTGGCGCCTCCTGATCAGAGCTCTTCACCACGGGTCAGCACCGTCGGCCGCCCCGGCATTCCCGCAGTTCCCGGCGGATACGCACGTGACGAGAATCTCGCGTCCCACGTCCGCCGGGACTGGCCAGCGGCTCGCGCATGGGGCACCATCGCCACAATGCCGAAAACCTACGGCTGCGTAACTTCCGCCGGGAGAACCCTCCCCAGGCACTGAAGAAGGGTCTTCCCCAGATGGCAGAACTCGTCTATCGACCGGTCATCGGCGCCGCTCGCACCATGTTCAAGGCGCTCGACCTGAAGATCGACACTCAGGGTTCGGAGCACATCCCGAAGACCGGTGGTGCGGTACTGGTCAGCAACCACATCAGCTATCTCGACTTCATCTTCACCGGGCTCGGCGCCCTTCCGCAGAAGCGGCTCGTCCGCTTCATGGCGAAGGAGTCGGTCTTCCGGCACAAGATCTCCGGTCCGCTGATGCGGGGAATGAAGCACATCCCCGTGGATCGCAAGCAGGGTGAGGACGCGTACGCGCACGCGCTTCAGTCGCTGCGCTCCGGCGAGATCGTCGGGGTCTTCCCGGAAGCCACCATCTCGCAGTCCTTCACGCTGAAGAGCTTCAAGTCGGGTGCCGCGCGCCTGGCCCAGGAGGCCGGGGTCCCGCTGATCCCGATGGCGCTCTGGGGTACGCAGCGGATCTGGACGAAGGGTCGTCCGCGCAACTTCGGGCGCAGCCACATCCCGATCACGATCCGTGTCGGCGAGCCCGTCGAGGCGCCCGCCGACCAGTACGCGGGCGCCATCACCCGGCGGCTGCGGGAGCGGGTGCAGGAGTTGCTGGAAGCGGCGCAGCGGGCCTATCCGGTGCGCCCGAAGGACGCGAGCGACACCTGGTGGGTGCCGGCCCACCTCGGCGGTACGGCCCCGACCCCCGCCGAGGTGCGCGAGCTGGGCTGACCGCGGCCGGGGCACCCGACCGTCGCCCCGTGGCGGGGCGGCGGCCCGTCTCAGCGCGGGGCGTGGACGGTGATCCGCGCCCCGGGGCTCAGCTGTTCCAGGTGTACGGCGAGTTCGGCGCCCGCGGCCTCGAGCTCGCCGTTCGTCATGGGCGCGAGCCCCTCCAGCAGGAAGAGGGCGCTGACGGACTCCTCGGTGAGCCGGGTGCGGACGCCCTGGCGCCAGTTCCAGCGGCGGCAGGTGACGCCCTCGTCGTCGCACCAGACGACTTCGCCGGACTCGGGGTGCTCCACCGTCTCCTCGCCGCCGGCGACCGTGGGGAATGGCTCCTCGCCCGTCGCGCGGATCAGCCGCATCCCGCCCTTGATGTGGTCGGTGTCCTCGCCGCCGACCGGGACGAGGTGGGCGACGCTGATCGCGTTGTAGGCGTCGACGAGCCGGTTGATGCGGGGCAGTCCGCCGTCGGCGAGGGCGCGGCGGGCGAGCGCCTCGGCCGAGTTGCGGGTGCGGGAGGGCTTGGCACCGAAGGCCGTGTAGATCTCGCGCCAGGCCGCCATGTGCGGGTCCTCGTGCGGGGCCCGGCCGCCCAGGCGCTCGGCGAGCCGGCGGGCGGCGTCGTCCAGCAGGGCGGAGCTGCGTGCGTCGCTGGGGCCGTTGCTGAGACCGTGCGCCTCGACGGCGAGGTGGGTGAAGCCCGGAGCGAGGGTGCGCACCTCGTCGGACACGGTGAGGGTGAGGGTCATCGTCTGCCTTACTGCGTTGCCGCGTGGGGCCGTGCCGGTGCGGTGGCTCCGTGCGGTGGTACGGGGAGGTCTGCGGGGCCCGGAGATGCGAGGGGTGGCCGGCCTGCGGATTCAGAGGCCCGCGGGCAGGGTCCGCCAGAGCTCCGAGCGGTCCCGCGCGCTCCTCAGCGCGTGGAGGAGCACCTCGGGTGGTGCAGCATAGACTACCGGATAGTCGATTTCATTGAACTCCTCGCGCACCTTCCACGCCAGCCGCTCTACCGGCGGCGAGAACCGCGCGTCGACGCCCGGCTTGTTCCCGCGCGGGTCCACGCGGGCCCAGCACCCGACCTCGGGAAGCCTCAGCGCCACCAGGCCGTGGAGCACCGGGTTCGCTCCGTCGTCGTCCGTCAGCCGCTGGAAGCAGAGACCGGCCGGGATGCCGCGGGCGCGCAGCAGCGCCGTGAGGGCGATGGATTTCGCGTGGCAGATGCCGGTACGGGCGGCGAGCACGTCGGAGGCGCGCCAGGTCACGCGTTCGTCCCCGGAGTCGGCGGAGTGCGGGATGGTGTCACGGACGAACTCGAAGGCGGCCCGCGCGTAGGCGTATGCGCCCTCCACCGCGAGCGCAAGGCGGGCCGCCGCGGCCTCGACGCGCGGATGATCGTGGTCGATGGCCTCGTCGGCGGCCAGGTACGCGCCGACGTCCGGGGATTGCTGGGTCAGCTCCATGACCGCAGAGCGTACGAAGCGGCCGACCGGGCGTCTATCGATTTCCGGTCGGCCGCATAATCATGCTAGCTGAGCGCTACCGCGCCATCTCTTCCTTGAGCGCCTGGAGGAACGCGTCGACGTCGTCCTCGCGGGTGTCGAAGGCGCACATCCAGCGGACGTCCCCGGCGGCCTCGTCCCAGAAGTAGAAGCGGAAGCGCTGCTGGAGCCGCTCGCTGACCGCGTGCGGCAGCCGTGCGAACACGGCGTTGGCCTGCACCGGGTACAGGATCTCCACCCCGTCGATCGCCCGGACGCCTTCGGCGAGCCGCTGGGCCATGGCATTGGCGTGCCGGGCGTTGCGCAGCCACAGGTCCTTGGCGAGCAGCGCCTCCATCTGGACGGAGACGAACCGCATCTTGGAGGCGAGCTGCATGGAGAGCTTGCGCAGGTGCTTCATCGCCCGGACCGCGTCCGGGTTCAGCACGACGACCACCTCGCCGAACAGCGCGCCGTTCTTCGTCCCGCCGAAGGTCAGCACGTCCACGCCGACCGTGTTGGTGAACGTCCGCATCGGCACGTCCAGGGAGGCGGCCGCGTTGGCTATCCGGGCCCCGTCGAGGTGCACCTTCATGCCGCGCTCGTGGGCGTGGTCGCAGATGGCGCGGATCTCGTCGGGGGTGTAGACGGTGCCCAGCTCGGTGTTCTGGGCGATCGAGACGACCTGGGGCATGGCCCGGTGCTCGTCGTCCCAGCCGTACGCCTGCCGGTCGATCAGCTCGGGGGTGAGCTTGCCGTCCGGGGTGGGCACGGTGAGCAGCTTGAGCCCGCCCATCCGCTCGGGCGCACCGCCCTCGTCCACGTTGATGTGCGCGGTCTCGGCGCAGATGACGGCGCCCCAGCGGTCGGTGAGCGCCTGGAGGGCCACCACGTTGGCCCCGGTGCCGTTGAAGACGGGGAACGCCTCGGCGGTGGGGCCGAAGTGGCTGTGCATGACCCGCTGGAGGTGGCCGGTGTAGTCGTCCTCGCCGTAGGCGACCTGGTGGCCGCCGTTGGCGAGGGCGATGGCCGCGAGAACCTCCGGGTGCGCGCCCGCGTAGTTGTCACTGGCGAAGCCGCGGACCTGCGGATCGTGGTGACGGCGTGCGTCGGTCCTCACGGTTGCGGGGTCAGCCACAGGCGCTTTCCGTTCACTTCGGGGGCGGGCCGGTCCCAGACGCCGGCGATGGCCTCGGCCAGTTCCGTGACGTCGGTGAAACCGGCGAACTTCGCATTCGGGCGCTCGGCGCGCATGGCGTCGTGCACCAGTGCCTTGACCACCAGGATCGCAGCAGCGGTGCACGGCCCGTCCTCGCCTCCCGCCTTGCGGAAGGCGTCGCCCAGCGCGAGGGTCCACGCCTCGGCCGCGGCCTTGGCGGCGGAGTAGGCGGCGTTGCCCGCGGTGGGCTTGCTGGCCCCGGCGGCGCTGATCAGGAGGTAGCGGCCGCGGTCGCTGCGTTCCAGGGGCTCCTGGAAGGCCAGTGAGGTGGACTGGACGGTGCGGATGAGCAGCTTCTCCAGGGCGTCCCAGTCGGAGAGCGCCGTTTCCTGGAACGACGGGCTGCCGCGCCAGCCGCCCACGAGGTGGACCAGGCCGTCGACGCGGCCGAACTCCGCCTCGGTGCGCTTGGCCCAGTCGCGGGTGGCGTCGAGATCGAGCAGGTCGACGGTCTCACCGGTGACGGTCGCACCCCCGTGGGCGTACCGGGCGGCGTCCACCGCCTCGGCGAGACGTTCGGGGTGCGCGTCGCAGCCGACGACCGTCGCGCCCGCCTCGGCGAGTCGCAGCAGCGTCGCGCGTCCGGCAGGGCCGGCCGCTCCGGCGACCGCGACGACGGCTCCTTCGAGCGCCCCGTTCCCCTCGCCCGTACCGATTCCGTTCATGGCCACCGCCTCCTCGGGAGAATGGTTCACGCGGCTGCCCGCTCATCGTTCGCCGCGGTGATCCCCTTGGCAGAGGCAATCACGTGCTTCAGCTTCTTGGCGAGCGCCTCATAGAACATGCTCAGGGGAAACTCGTCCGGAAGCACGTCGTCGACGAGCTTGCGAGGAGGAAGTGTGAGGTCGAGGGCGTCGGGGCCCTTGGCCCAGCGCGATCCCGGATGCGGAGCGAGGTAGGTGGAGACGAGGTCGTAGGCGGCGAACCAGTGGACCAGCTTGGGGCGGTCGATGCCGTCGCGGTAGAGCTGCTCGATCTCGCCGCAGAGCTGGTTGGTGACCTCCGGGGCCCGGTCCCAGTCGATCTTCAGGGTGTTGTCGGTCCAGCGGACGACGTCGTGCTTGTGGAGGTACGCGAAGAGCAGCTGGCCGCCGAGGCCGTCGTAGTTGCGGACGCGCTCACCGGAGACGGGGAAGCGGAACATCCGGTCGAAGAGCACCGCGTACTGCACGTCACGGCCGTGGGCGTTGCCCTCGGACTCCAGCTTCACGGCCTCCTTGAAGGCGGTGAGGTCGCAGCGCAGCTCCTCCAGGCCGTACATCCAGAACGGCTGGCGCTGCTTGATCATGAACGGGTCGAACGGCAGGTCGCCGTGGCTGTGGGTGCGGTCGTGGACCATGTCCCACAGGACGAACGCCTGCTCGCAGCGCTGCTGGTCGCCGACCATCGCGCGGATGTCGTCGGGCAGCTCCAGGCCGAGCAGGTCGACGGCCGCCTCGGTGACGCGGCGGAAGCGGGCGGCCTCGCGGTCGCAGAAGATGCCGCCCCAGCTGAACCGCTCGGGGGCCTCACGCACGGCGATGGTCTCCGGGAAGAGCACGGCGGAGTGGGTGTCGTAGCCGGAGGTGAAGTCCTCGAAGGCGATGCCGCAGAAGAGCGGGTTGTCGTAGCGGGTGGCCTCCAGCTCGGCGAGCCATTCGGGCCAGACCATCGTGAGGACGACCGCTTCGAGGTTGCGGTCGGGGTTGCCGTTCTGCGTGTACATCGCGAAGACGACGAGGTGCTGGAGGCCGTCGACCCGGTTCCGCGCCGGCTGGAACGCGAGCAGCGAGTCCAGGAAGTCCGGGACGCGGAAGCCGTCGGCGGCCCAGCGGCGCAGGTCGGTGACGAGCGCGCGGTGGTAGGCGGCGTCGTGCGGGAGGAGCGGGGACAGCTCCTCGACCGCGCCGATCACCCGGTCGAGGACCTTCTCGACGGTGGCCGGGGACGGGGCGCCCTCGGCCTCGAAGTCGATGGAACCGTCCTCGGCCTGCCAGGGGCGGATCTCCTCGACCGCATCCTTGAGCACGGGCCAGGCCGGGTGCTCGACGACCCGCTGGGCCGTAGCTATCGCGCCGTCGGCGGCGTGGTGCACAAGAATTTCCGTCATAACACTTCCTCCACGGGAGAACCTCGCGTGGATTCACCGTAGCCTCGCGGAGCTCTCCCCGACAAGTGCAGCCCTGCAAATCATCCTGCGTACCCCCCTGCTCACCGCTGTTTTTCCTGCCCCTTCACGGGTAGGCGCATAGTTCCAGCAGGACCGCCCGAGGCCGGGCGACCAGGCGCGCGCGGCGGGGGACATCGCCGCCCGCTGCCACTACCCTTCCCGGTGCCGTATCGCCGTACTTCAGCGCGGGCGGGAGCAGTTGACGGGAAGCCGCCGACGGAAACGAGGTCGCCTTGTCCTTTCTCACCCTGGGTCATCGCGGAGTGATGGGCGTCGAGCCCGAGAACACGCTGCGCTCCTTCATCCGCGCGGAGGCGTCCGGGATGGACGCCATCGAGCTGGATCTCCACCTCAGCAAGGACGGCGCGCTCGCCGTCATGCACGACGCGGACGTGGACCGCACCACGGACGGGACCGGACCGATCGCGGGCAAGACCCTGGCGGAGCTGCGCGAGCTGGACGCCGGGCGGGGCGAGCGGGTCCCCGTCTTCGAGGAGGTGCTGGACGCCGTCTCCTCCCCGCTCCAGGCGGAGATCAAGGACGTGGCGGCGGCCCGCGCGCTGGCGGACGTGATCCGGGAACGCGGTCTCGTCGGGCGGGTGGAGGTGTCCTCGTTCCACGACGAGGCCGTGGTGGAGATCGCGCGGCTGGTGCCCGGCGTGAGGACGGTCCTGATCGCCAGCCGCTGGGGCGCGGACGTGGTGGACCGGGCGAAGGCGGCGGGCGCGGCGACGCTCGCGCTGAACATCCGCCGCCTCACCCTGGAGGTGGTGGAGCAGGCGCACGCGGAGAGCGTGAAGGTGATCGGCTGGGTGGTGAACACCCAGGACCACCTGCGTCTCGCGCGGGCCCTGGGGCTGGACGGCGCGACGACGGACTTCCCCGAGATCCGCCGCGCCGGACGCTTCACCGCCTGACAGGAGCGGGCCGGGGCGGCTCACCGCGCCGCGGGCTCCCGCCGACCCGCCGCGCCGGTCCCGCCGCCGGGTGGCTGTGCCCTCAGATGCTCTTGACGTCCTCAGATGCTCTTGACGAGCAGCTCGAAGGCCAGGTCGTCGCGCTGGGGGATGCCGAAGCGCTCGTCGCCGTACGGGAAGGGCGTGAGCTGTCCCGTACGGCGGTAGCCGCGCCGCTCGTACCAGGCGATCAGGTCGTCGCGCACCGAGATGACCGTCATGTGCATCTCGGTGACGTCCCAGCTCTCCTTCGCGGCGCGCTCCGCCTCGGCGATGATCAGCTTGCCGAGCCCGCCGCCCTGGAGGCCGGGCCGGACCGCGAACATGCCGAAGTAGGCGGCGGCGCCCCGGTGTTCGAGCTGGCAGCAGGCGATCAGCTCGCCGTCGCGCTCCACGGCCAGCAGCCTGCTCGCCGGGGCGTCGATGACGTCGCGCACCCCCTGCTCGTCGGTCCGCTGCCCCTGGAGGATGTCCGCCTCGGTGGTCCACCCGGCGCGGCTCGAGTCGCCCCGGTAGGCGGACTCGACCAGGTCCACCAGCGCCGGGGCGTCGTCCCCGGTCGCGTCGCGGAAGGTCAGCCGGGCCTCGGCGCGGGGCGTGGTGGTGTCCATGGTGGGGCGCTCCGTCTCTCTGGTGGTACTGCGCTGCTTCTCTGCCGCCGTACGGCCTCTCGCGCTGCCGGACGCAAGGTCGCGGCCATGGCCGCCGCACGTGCGGACGAGCGTAACGCGCCCCGGAGCGCCCCCGGTGCGCACCGGGCGCACCCCCTTCACACCCCTGTGCGCCTGGTTCACCGGCGGGCCGCAGGGCATCGATCCGGTCGACCCGCAACAGTGCCGGACGTCGGATGGGGGCGCGGCGTGCACGGAGGGACCCAGGCCGGCTGGCTGCTGATGGCGTTGTGCGCGGTGAGTGGAGCGTACTGCCTGCTGCGCGCCCGCACGGGGACGCCGCAGGAGCGCCGCACCGCGCGCTCGGAGGCGCTCATGGGCTTCGGCATGGCGGCGATGGCCGTTCCGGCGGCGGTGCTGTCGCCGCCGGACTGGGCGTGGTCGGTGTACGCGGTGCTGTTCGGCGCCGCCGCGGTGCGAGCACTGCGGCCCGCTCTGTGCGGCGGGCACCATCTGCACCATCTCGTCGGCTCGCTGGCCATGGTCTACATGGCCGTGACGATGGCCCCCGCGGTGATGGGGAGCGGCGGTGCCGGGCATGCCGGGCACGGGGCGGCGGCGGGGGCCGGGGGCGTCCCCCTGCTCACCGGGACGCTGCTCGCCTACTACGCCGCGTACGTGCTGGGCACGGCCGGCCGCCTGCTGCCCGCGGCCGCCTCGGTCCCGGCGGGCGGTACGGCACCCACGGGCCGGAGGACCGGCTCCGGGGGGCCCGGGGCGGGTGGCGCCGGGGGCGGGACGGACGGAGGGCCGGAGATGGCGACCGCCTGCCGGCTGACGATGGGGATCGGCATGTTCGCCATGCTGCTCACCCTGTGAGACAGGACGTGGGACAGAACCCCTGTTCGACAGTGGTCTGCGTCACTTGCCGGTCGAGGCCGTACCCCCGTCCGACCCGCCGCTCATAGGGTGAGGCCATGCTGGTCTCCCTCGCACTGCTCCTGCTCGGTGCACTGACCGCCCTGGCGACCCCGCGCGTGATGGCGCGCGCGAAGTGGCCGGAACGCGAGCCGGTCGTGACCCTGTGGGTGTGGCAGTGCGTGGTGGCCGGGGTCCTCGTCTCGTTCACCCTGTCCATGACATTCAGTGCGGCGGCCGCCTGGCAGGCGGTGCGCGGCCATGTCTTCGCCCCCGCCCCGCACGCCGTGGTCGAGGCGTACGCACTGGCGGCGTACGGCCCGTGGTCGGCGGTCATCGCGGTGCTGCTGGCGCTCGGCGGACTGTGGAGCGGCGCAATGCTGCTGCGGGAGGTCCGGCGGGCACGGCGGCGGCGCAAGCAGCGCCGGGCGGAACTGCTGGTGCGCGCCCCGCTGATGCCCGGCGAGGAGCCCGGCGCGGACCGTCTCGTGGTGCTGGAGGGTGAACGCCCCGATGCCTGGTGGCTGCCCGGTACCGCCCCGCAACTGGTCATCACCACGGCCGCGCTGGGCCGCCTGAAGGGCCGTCAGCTCGACGCCGTGCTCGCCCATGAGCAGGGACACGCCCGGGCCCGGCACGACTGGCTGCTGCACTGCTCGTCGGCGCTGGCCAACGGCTTCCCGCAGGTGCCGGTCTTCGCCGCCTTCCGTGACGAGATGCACCGCCTGGTCGAACTGGCCGCCGACGACGTGGCCTCCCGCCGCTTCGGCCGCCTCACCACCGCGCTCGCCCTGGTCGGGCTCAACGAGGACCGCGGGGTGTTCGGCCCCTGCCCCACTCCGCAGGCCCAAGTGCCCCACCGGGTCAGCCGGTTGCTCGCCCCGGTGGAGCGACTGACGGCGGGACGCAGGCTCCGGCTGACGGCCGCCGCGGCGCTGGTGCCGGTCGTCCCCGTGATCGTGGCATTCGTACCGGGTCTTCGCGCCCTGGGCTGAGGCGCCGCGGTTCGCACTCACCCGGAGACGGCTTCCCGGCGCTCCGGGAGTCCCGGCGCCCGCACGCCGGACTCGGGACATCACGCCGGACTGGGGACATACCGGGGGCCGCACCGGGCCAGGACACGTCGGGTTCCCGGACACACCGGGGCGTCCGGCTCCGCGGGGGTGGATCTGCGGCGGGGTCCTCGGCGAGGATCGGTCCATGTCCCCCCACCGCCTCTCACCGGCCCGCGCCCCTGGCGCCGCGCCCGCTCCGTGGACCGCGGCCGTCGGCGGCGCGGCCTCCTTGGTCCTGCTCGTCCTGGTGGCGGCGCGCTGGTCGCCGCTGATGTCCCTGGACCGGGCGGTCGCCGAGGCCCTGCACCGGCACGCCGTGGCCGATCCCGGCCTGGTCCAGGTGAGTCGGGTGCTGACGGACTGGGTGTGGGACCCCTGGACCATGCGCGCCCTGATCGCGGTGGCGGTGGTGGCCCTGTGGTGGCGGGGCGCACGCGTGCTCGCGCTCTGGGTGGCCGCGACGAGCCTCCTCGGCACGCTCCTCCAGCAGGGGCTGAAGGCCGCGGTGGGCCGGGAGCGCCCGGTGTGGCCCGACCCGGTGGACTCCGCCCACTACGCCGCGTACCCCTCCGGGCACGCCATGACGGCGGTCGTGAGCTGCGGGCTGCTCGTCTGGCTGCTGCGGCTGTACGGCGCCCGCCCCGGCGTCCGGCGGGCGGCGCTGGCCATCGCGGTGGTCTCGGCGGTCGGGGTGGCCGCGACCCGTGTCCATCTGGGGGTGCACTGGCTGACCGACGTCGTGGGCGGGGCCCTGCTGGGGGTGGCCGTCGTCGCGTGCTGCGCCGTCGGCCACGCCCGGTACGCACCGTCCGTGGAGAGGAGCACACCGTGGTGATCAGAGGCGTTCTGTTCGATTTCTCCGGGACCCTGTTCCGCATCGAGCCGGTCCGGGACTGGCTCGCGGCCGTACTGCGCGAGGAGGGTATCGGCGTTCCGCCGGACGATTTCGAGCGGTACGTGACCGGGCTCACGGAGGCCGGCGCCCTGCCGGGCGGCCCGTCCCCGCTCCGGGTACCGGACCGGCTGGCGGACGCGATGGCGCGGCGGGATCTGAGCGCCGCCCTGCACCGCGAGGCGTACACCGGTCTGGCCCGGAGCGTCGCGCTGCCCGATCCGGGGCTGTACGACGCGCTCTACGCCCGCCACATGCGGCCGGACGCCTGGCAGCCCTACCCGGACGCCGGGGAGGTGCTGGCGGGCCTGCGGGAGGCGGGGATCGCGGTGGCCGTGGTCAGCAACATCGGGTGGGACCTGCGCCCGGTCTTCCGCGCCCACGGGCTCGACGCCCTGGTCGACGCCTACGTCCTGTCCTTCGAGCACGGGCTCCAGAAGCCCGCGGCGGGTCTGTTCCGTATCGCGTGCTCGCTCATCGGCCGCGATCCGGCGGACGTGGTGATGGTCGGTGACGACCGGCGCGCGGACGGCGGTGCGGCGGCCGTGGGCTGCGAGGTCCGGTTCGTGGACCATCTGCCGGTGCAGGAACGGCCCGACGGCCTGCGCTCCCTGGGGCTGGTTCCCGGGCCGGGCCCGGGGCCACGGGCCGGGATGTGAGGCATATCCCGCCCTGAACGGGGCATCAGTGGTCGCTCGTGGCCGTAGCCTGGAGGGCATGTCCCCGATGTCGTCGTCCGTGTCCGCCCGCCCCGCAGCCGAGGTCAACGCGGAGATCCGCGATCTGTGGCAGCGTTCGGGCGGTTGTCTGACGCCGCAGGACGAGGCCGAGTACCAGCGGCTGCTGGTGGAGTGGGCCGCCGCCACCGGCGGGAGCGCCCGCACCGCCGCCTGACCGGCGTACCCACCGCTGCCGGGAGCGGGACCACCGCGCGGACCGCTCGCGTCCCCCGGAACCCGGCAGGCTCCCGGCCCACGAGCCGGGAAAGGCCCGCACCGGATCCGACGATCCCCCGCGTCGCCGGATCCGGGCACACCCTCGGCGCATCTCGTGGGACACGGCCGTGGACCGCGTCGGGGACCGGTGTCGCCGAGCCCTCCGTCGCAGGGCTCCAGCATCTCCCCACCCGGCTCATCGGTCAATGAATTTCCGGCGGCGCACGCACCGGGGCCGGTGTCTCCGGGCGGATGACCGCCCGGAGACACCGGCCCCGGAATGCGATGCGGAACGCGTGGGCCGCCGACCGGTCAGCGGTCGAAGTAGTCCGGCTGCGTCTGCACGTTGAGCTCGTCCATCCGGACCCGCTTCGCCGGGTCGGTGCGCCGGTCGTCCAGCTTCAGCACGTCGAAGCCCTTGGCGATGTCGCTGGAGTAGATGTGACCGTTGTAGTAGTACGCCGACCACGGGCCGGCCGTGGTGACCCGGTCGAGGGTGACCGGGCCGCGCTCGAAGAAGGCGATCTCCTCGGGCTTCGCCGAGTCGGTGAAGTCCCACACGGAGATGCCGCCCTGGTACCACGCCTGGACCATCAGGTCGCGGCCCTTCACCGGGATGATCGAGCCGTTGTGCGCCACGCACACCTCGGCGTCGGCCTGGTGGCGGTCGATCTTGAAGTAGCTGCGGAAGACCAGCTTGCGCGCGTCCCCCTTGCCCACGATGTCGTAGATGCCGTCGGCACCGCGCTCGGGACCGATGGCCTCGTTGCAGGTGGCCGCGCCGCCGCCGCCGAGCTCATCGGTGAAGACGACCTTGTTCGCCCCCTGGTTGAAGGTCGCCGAGTGCCAGAACGCGAAGTTCACGTTGTCCTGGACCCGGTCGATGATCTTCGGGTGCTCCGGGTCCTCGATGGAGAACAGCAGACCGTCGCCCATGCAGGCACCGGCGGCCAGGTCCTTGGACGGCAGCACCGTGATGTCGTGGCAGCCCGTCGTCTTGGAGACGCCCGGGTTCTGCGGCGCTCCCGGATTGCCGCCGTCCGGGAAGAGCACCGGGAAGTTGACGATCCGGGCCTTCTGCGGCGCCTTGACCGGCACCTTGATGACGGAGATCCCGTCGTGCGGCGGACGGCAGTCGGGGAACGCCTCGTTCGGCGAGTACGAGGAGACGTACACGTACACGTTCTTCTTGCCGTCCGGCACCAGCGTGTGGGTGTGGGAACCGCAGGCGGTCTCCACGGCGGCGACGTACTCGGGCCGCCGCTTGTCGCTGATGTCGAAGATCTTCATACCCTCCCAGGAGGACTTCTCCGTGGCGGGCTGGGAGGTGCTGGAGCAGGAGTCGTCGCTGCGCGAGGAGTCCGTCGAGAGGAACAGCAGGTTCCCGGAGACGGAGATGTCGTTCTGCGAGCCGGGGCAGAGGACCTGGGACACCGTCCTGGGCTTCTCCGGCTTGCTGATGTCGTAGATGACGAAGCCGTCGTAGTTGCCGACGAACGCGTACTTCCCCTGGAAGGCGAGGTCCGTGTTGTTGCCCTGGAGGGCGCTCTTGGGCACGTTCGTCAGGTGCTTGATGTTGGAGCTGTGGACGATCTCGTCCACGCCAGGTATGTCACCGCCGGCTATCGCGGCCCTCGCCTCTGCCTGCTCGCTCCTGGTGACGGAACCCCGCTCGGCCGGAGCGTCGCCGGGGTCGGGGGTCGCGGCCGCCGTGGTGGCGGTCAGCAGCGTGGCGAGAAGTCCGGCCGCGGCTGCCACCGCGCCCAGACGTCTGCGCCGCACGCGAAGGGTGTGCAACGAGGTCACTGCGTCCTCCCTTGTCTCCCGTTCGGGGGCCGAACGGGTTGATGAATCCCCGGCAGTATCGTCCCTCCCATGTACACATCAACAGATGCAACGCAGACGTAATAAAAGTTTTTGATCTTCGCACGGTGGAAGCGTGTTAGGACGGTCTGCAACAAACCCCGTGGCACCGGAGGTCGCCGTGTTGATCCATCGTCGGACCGCAGCTCTGCGCGCAACCGCCCTCGCGGCGTCGGTCGTTGCCGCCGTCCTCGCCCTGGGGGCGTGTGACGCGGATGACGGTGGCGGAGCGTCGGACCGGGCGAAGGACAGCGGGCCGGGGGTGGTGGCGCCCGGCAGACCCGGCGAGCCCGCGCGGACGCTCTCCGCCGGGGAGGCCGCCGAGGAGGCGGGCAGGGACACCGCCAACTCCGCGGACTTCCGCTATGCGCAGATGATGATCCAGCACCACGCGCAGGCCCTCGTGATGACCGAACTCGTCCCGGACCGCGCCTCCTCCGACAGCGTCAAGCGCCTCGCGGAACGCATATCGGCAGGCCAGAAGCCCGAGATCGGCGCGATGGAAGGCTGGTTGAAGAGGAACGGAGGCGAGCGGCGCGAGCAGCACCACGACCACGCCGGGATGCCGGGCATGGCGACCGACGCCCAGCTGAAGAAGTTGCGGGCCGCCGAGGGCACGACGTTCGACCGGCTCTTCCTGGAATTGATGATCACCCACCATCAGGGGGCGATCACCATGGCCACGGAGGCGCTCACCGAGGGGAACGACGTCACCGTCGAGGAGATGGCGACCGACGTGGTCGCCCAGCAGACCGTGGAGATCGACCGCATGCGCGGACTGATGGACTGAGCGGCCCGGACGCCCCGCCGCCCGGCGAGACCCGACTCGCGGCCGTCCGGGCGGCTCGGGCACCCGGACGGCTCGCGGGACGGTGCGGATCCGCACCGTCCGGTGCGATGCTGGAAGCAACCTCCGGGAACTCCGGGAAGAGGTGCGCCGTGCTCTCCGTCGCCGTCGTCGGTTCCGGTCCCAGCGGGGTCTACACCGCTCAGGCCCTCCTCCAGCAGTCGCTCGTGCCCGACGTGCGGATCCACGTCCTGGACCGGCTGCCCACCCCGTACGGACTCGTGCGGTACGGGGTCGCCCCCGACCACGAGAAGATCAAGTCGCTGCAGAACAGCCTGCGGGCGGTGCTGGAGGACGACCGGGTCACGTTCGTGGGCAACGTCGGCGTCGGCGGGCCGGACGGGGTCTCCCCCGCCCGGCTCGCGGAGCTGTACCACGCGGTCGTCTACTGCGTCGGGGCGTCGGCGGACCGCGCGCTGTCGGTGCCGGGCGAGGGGCTGCCGGGCAGCTACTCCGCCACCCGCTTCGTCTCCTGGTACAGCGCCCACCCGGACATCGGCGCCGACCCGTTCGCCCGTGACGCCCTGGAGGCGCGCTCGGCCGTCGTGATCGGTGTGGGCAACGTGGCGGTCGACGTGGCCCGGATCCTGGCGCGCGGCGCGGGCGAGCTGCGCCGCACCGATGTGCCCCGCGCCGCACTCGGCGCTCTGGAGCGCAGTCGGGTGCGCGACGTCCACATCGTGGGCCGCCGGGGCCCGTCCCGTGCCCGGTTCACCACCAAGGAGCTGCGGGAGCTGGGGGCGCTGCCCGGCGCGCGGGTCACCGTGGACCCCGCGGAGCTCGCGCTCGACCCGGCGTACGCCGCGCCGGAGGAGGCGCCGGGCACGCTGCCCGCCGTGGTGCGGCGGAACCTGGAGGTCCTGCGCGGCTGGTCGGCGGGCGGGGCGGCGGCGGGAGACGCGTCCGGCGCGGCCGTGCGCCGCGTCCGGCTGCGGTTCTTCCTGCGGCCGGTGGAGCTGCTGGAGCGCGCCGGGAGGGTCGCGGGTGTGCGGTTCGCGCGGACGGCCCCGGACGGCACGGGCGGGGTCCAGGACACCGGGGCGTACGAGGACATCGAGGCGGGACTGGTCCTGCGGGCGGTTGGCTACCGCGGGGTGGAGCTGCCGGGGCTGCCCTTCGACCCGGTGCGCGGGACCGTGCCGCACGCGGCGGGCCGGGTGCTGCGGGACGGATCACCGTCACCGGGCGAGTACGTGGCCGGGTGGATCAAGCGGGGGCCGACCGGGGTGATCGGCTCGAACCGCTCCTGCGCGAAGGAGACGGTGGCCTCGCTCCTGGCGGACGCCCCCGCGCTGACCCGGCGGAGGGCGGCGGACGATCCGCTGGCGGCGCTGCGGAGGTCGGGGCTGCGGCCGGTGGAGTGGGACGGCTGGCTGTCGATCGAGCGTGCCGAGGCAGAACTGGGGAGTTCGCTGGGGCGCGGCCCGGTGAAGATCCCCGACTGGCCGGGCCTGCTGGCGGCGGCCCGCGACGAGGACCGCTGAGCGGAGGGGCCGGTACGGGGAACCGGCACGGGGAGCGGCTCGGCCACCCTGTCCGCCGCGTCCCTCAGTGTTCCCGCGTCGCCACCACCAGCCGGGCGCGGGGACTGCCGTCGGGGCGGGTGCCCAGGTCGGTCAGCGGCTGCGACCGCACCACGAAGCCGGCCCGGGTCAGGTCCTCCAGCACGTCGCCGAGCCGGAACGTGCGGTAGTACATGACGAACGGCGGACGCCACAGGGCATTGCGCACCCGCATGGCCGCGTCGAAGCCGAGCAGCGTCCAGTAGGCGCGCGATCCCACCGGGGGTGGTGCGCCGATCGGAAAGACGAACTGCCCGCCCGCCCGCAGCGATCCGTACACCTCGGCGAAGAGACCGAGGCGTTCGGCGGGCAGGAAATGGCCGAACGCGCCGAAGCTCAGGGCGAGATCGAAGGCGGGCGCGAACGGCAGCGCACGGGCGTCGGCCCGTACCCAGTGCACCGCCGGCCCCTCGTCACCGGGCGGAAAGGCGGCGCGCGCCTCGGCGAGCATGCCCGCGCTGAAGTCGACCCCGGTCACCCGCTCCCGGCACAGTTCCCGGAGCACGCCCACTCCCGCCCCCGTGCCGCAGCAGACGTCGAGACCGGTGTCGAAGGGGCCGAGCCCGCGCACCGCCCGGGCGACGGAGTCGAGCACGCGGTCCGGGGTGCGGTAGGGCGTACGGTCGAACTTCGGGGCGAGAAGGTCGTACCCGCGCTCCGTCGAGGAGAGCGCCTGGACGGCCAGTTCGCGCACGGTGGGACCCTGTTCGGTGAACATCGCGCTCACTCTACCGACGCCGCGTGCCCCGTGCGGACGCGCTCCGCCGGGGCTGCCGGCCCGGACAGCAGAGCCCCCCGCCTCAACGCCCCTCGGGACCGCGCCGCTTGAGTTCGATGGCGGCGTCGGCCGCGTAGGCCTGGGTCCAGCTCCGGCCCGCCCCGGACCGCCACGTGACGTGGACCGTGGCCCCGTCGGCGCGAGCGCTCTCCACCGTCATGGCCCGGTCGCCGTCGCGTACGTCGCCGCGCCGCAGTCCGGCCGCCTCGACCGTGACCGGGCGCTCCGCGGGCGCGTTCTCGGTCTCCTCGGCCGCCCGCAGGAGTACGGCGGCCAGCTCCCGCGCCGCTTCGGGGGTGCAGGACCAGACCGACTCACCGGCCGGGACCGTGAACCGGATGCCGACGCGGAGGGCCGGGCCGGGACCGGCGGCCGGGGCGGCATCCTCCGCCGTGACGGGGCCGGGCCCGTCCATGCCCGCCGTGGATGCCGCGCTCTCCCCCGGCGCGGCCGTGGCCGGGCCCGCTTCCCCCGCCGTGACGGCGACCGCCACCGGGCGGCCGTCGGCGTCCGTGATCCCGCTGCCCATCGTCGTCTCCTCGGTGTCCTCGGCGGCCGGTCTCCGCCAGCATGTCAGCATCGGGCGGCCACGGCCGGGGGCGGGCCCCGCCGGGGAGACACCGCGCGGCGGAGCGGGCTCCGGTCCGGTACTTCTTCGGGCCGGGCGTGTGCGCGACCGGGCCTCGGGCGTGTGCGCGAGCCACTGTCGGTGGCGGGGTGCAGACTGGCACTGTTCCGGCACAACGGCGTTTCCGGGAGGACGTGGACCATGACTGACGTACTGCTCACCGTCGGCACCCGCAAGGGACTCTTCATCGGCCGCAGACGCGGCGGGAGCTGGGAGATCACCGGCCCCCATTTCAACGCGCAGGCGATCTACTCGGTGGCCGTGGACACCCGTGGTGACCGTCCGAGGATCCTGGTCGGCGGGGACAGCGCACACTGGGGGCCGTCCGTCTTCCACTCCGACGACCTCGGCGAGTCCTGGGTCGAGCCGCGTCGGCCGGCGGTGAAGTTCCCGAAGGAGACCGGGGCTTCGCTGGAGCGCGTATGGCAGCTGCATCCGGCGGGACCGGAGGCCCCCGACGTGGTCTACGCGGGCACGGAGCCCGCCGCGCTGTTCCGCTCCGAGGACCGGGGCGAGTCGTTCGAGCTGGTGCGGCCGCTCTGGGAGCACCCGACCCGCTCGCGGTGGGTGCCGGGCGGGGGCGGCGAGGGGCTGCACACGGTGCTGACCGATCGACGGGACGCCGAGGCCGTGACCGTCGCCGTGTCGACGGCGGGTGTCTTCCGCACCAAGGACGGCGGGGCGAGCTGGGCGCCGTCGAACAAAGGCGTCTCGGCGGTCTTCCTCCCCGATCCGGACCCGGAGTTCGGCCAGTGCGTCCACAAGGTCACGCGGGACGCGGCCGATCCGGACAGGCTGTACCTCCAGAACCACTGGGGCGTCTTCCGCAGCGACGACTCCGGCGACCACTGGAGCGACATCGGCGCGGGCCTGCCCTCCGACTTCGGGTTCGCCGCCGTCGCACACCCCCACCGCGGCGACACGGTGTACGTCTTCCCGATCAACGCCGACGCCGACCGGGTCCCGGCCGGTCACCGCTGCCGGGTGTTCCGTACGACCGACGCCGGACGCACCTGGGAGCCCCTCTCCCGCGGCCTGCCGGAGGGGGACCACTACGGCACGGTGCTGCGGGACGCGCTGTGCACCGACGACGCGGACCCCGCCGGGGTCTACTTCGGCAACCGCAACGGCGAGTTGTACGCCAGCACGGACGACGGGGACAGCTGGCGGCAGCTCGCCTCCCATCTGCCGGACGTCCTGTGCGTCCGGGCGGTGGCGCTCGGCTGACGGCGGCCCCGGCCGTCCTGGCCGTCCCGGCCGTCCTGGCCCGGACGGCAGTTGATCGAAGTGGTCGTATCAGCAGTAGAGTGCGGGCCGTGGCAGCACGACCGTTGAAAGAGATCATCGAGCCGGGGTGGGCCGACGCCCTCGAACCCGTCGCCGAACGCATCGCCGCTATGGGCGACTTCCTCCGCGCGGAGATCGCCGCGGGACGCACCTACCTGCCCTCCGGGGCTCATGTGCTGCGGGCGTTCCAGCAGCCGTTCGAGGAGGTGAGGGTGCTGGTCGTCGGCCAGGATCCGTATCCCACTCCGGGACACGCGATCGGCCTGAGCTTCGCGGTGGCCCCCGAGGTCCGGCCGCTGCCGGGGAGCCTGGAGAACATCTTCAGGGAGCTGCACGGGGACCTCGGGCTGCCCCGGCCGTCCAACGGCGATCTCACACCCTGGACCCGGCAGGGGGTGCTGCTGCTCAACAGGGCGCTGACCACCGCGCCCCGGCGGCCCGCCGCCCACCGGGGCAAGGGCTGGGAAGAGGTCACCGAGCAGGCCATCAAGGCGCTGGTGGCACGGGGCACTCCGCTGGTGTCGGTCCTGTGGGGGCGCGACGCCCGCAATCTGCGCCCGCTGCTGGGTGACTTCCCCGCGATCGAGTCCGCGCACCCCTCTCCGATGTCCGCGGACCGGGGCTTCTTCGGCTCACGGCCCTTCAGCCGCGTCAACGAACTCCTGGAGCGCCAGGGGGCGCAACCGGTGGACTGGCGGCTTCCGTGACGCACACCTCGTCGTCCGGCCCCGGCGCGTATGTCGTCGGGGTGGATTCCGGGGGTTCCGGGCTGCGGGTGGCGCTGGGCCGGGTGGGTCGGCCGGGGCCGTTGTCGACGACGGTCTGCGCGGAACCGGTGCGGACGGGGCCCGGCGGCATCGACGCCGGGCATCTGCTGGAGCAGGTGCTGCCGGCCGTCCGTGGGTTGCTGGAGCAGGCGGCTGCCTCGGCGGCCGGCGACCACGCCGGTAGGGGCGGCATCGCGGCGCTGGCGATCGGGGCCGCAGGAATGGCCACGCTGGGCGAGCGGTTGCGGACGGAACTGCCCGGCGCGCTCGACAAGGCGCTGGGGGTGCGCCGGCTGGCGCTGGCGGCCGACGCGGTGACGGCCTACGCGGGCGCGGTGGGGCAGCGCCCCGGAGCGGTCGTGGCGGGCGGTACGGGCATGATCGCCCTCGGTACGGACCTCAAGGAGTGGCGCAGGGCCGACGGGTGGGGTCACCTTCTGGGTGACAGCGGTGGAGGCGCGTGGATCGGCCGCGCCGGGCTGGACGCGGCGATGCGGGCCCACGACGGACGTCGTGGCGGTTCCCCCGCGCTCCTGGAGCGGCTGCGGGCCGCGTTCGGACCGGCGGAGGAGCTGCCGGGACTGCTCTACCCGCGCTCGGACCGGCCGGCCGTGCTGGCCTCGTTCGCCCCGGAGGTGGCGGCGTGCGCCGGAGCGGACCCGATCGCCGCCGGCATTCTGCGGCAGGCCGCCGGGCATATCGCCGAGGCGGCGGCCGCTGTGTGCCCGACGACCGCAGGGCCGGACGGCGGGATCGACGAGGCCGGCGAAGTGGCCCTGACAGGCGGCCTGTTCCGGATGGGCGAGCCTCTGATCACCCCTGTGCGCGAGGAAGTGGCGCGGCTGCTGCCGGGGGCCCGGCTGACGTCGGCGGCGGGCGATCCGCTGACCGGCGCGCTCCGGATCGCGCGGGCCCTCGCCACCGGCGAGCTGCGCCTGCCACGCCACCCGACGATGCTGTTCGTGCCCCGCGAGCACGAGGCCGGGCAGGACGGCCGGGCGGACGCCGCCGACTGACCGGGGTGGGGGACGACTGACCGGGGTGGGGGACGGAGGAGGGACGGGGCGCGGGACAGGGCACAACAGGCCGCCAGAAAGGGACACTTCGACCTTGTGTCACTCATCGGACATAAGCGGATAGTTAACGCCCGACCGGACCCTCCCCGAACAGAGGGGCAGGCAAAACCAGTAGCATGCGGCGCCATGAGCACCCCCACTGGGCCCGCTTCCGGCCTGCCTGTACGAATGCCGCGACCTCGCCAGTCCGGACGGCACCGCCGCCCGGAGCCCGTGGTCGCACCCGAGGGCGCAGCGGCGCTCGTCCTCGCCGTTCCCGGTACCCCCTCCTCGGCCACGCGCAGCCTGGCCGAAGAGGTGATCAGCATCGCCCGTTCCGAGCTGCCCGGCCTCAACGCCCGGATCGGCTACGTGGACGGCGACGACGCCGAGTACCCGACCCTCACCACCGTTCTCACCCACACCGCCGCCGAGCGCGTCGCGCGCTACGAGCAGGCCCTCGCCGCCGGGCGTGAGGTCGCCGAACCCGCCGGCCCGCCCGCCGTCGTGGTCCCGCTCCTCGCGGGCCCCGACAGCGCGCTCCTGCGGCGGATACGGCAAGCGGTGATGGAGAGCGGTACGCAGGCCGAGCTCACCGATGTGCTCGGCCCGCACCCGCTGCTCGCCGAGGCCCTGCACGTACGGCTCTCGGAGGCCGGGCTGGCGCGTGCCGACCGCGCCCGCCTGTTCACCGTGGCCACCGCCGCCGACGGCATCGTGCTGGTCACCGTGGGCGGCGAGGAGGCCGTACAGGCCGCCGGGATCACCGGCATGCTGCTGGCCGCCCGGCTCGCGGTCCCGGTGATGGCCGCCGCGCTGGACGTGGAGGGTTCGGTCGCCGCGATCGCGGAGCAGCTGCAGGGCTCCGGCTCCGCGCAGCTGGCGCTGGCGCCGTACCTGGTGGGTCCGGAGATCGACCCCGGCCTGCTGGACGCCGCCGCGAAGGAGGCGGGCTGCGCGACGGCCGAGCCGCTGGGCGCGTACCCGGCGATCGGCAAGCTCGTGCTGTCCCTGTACGCCACGACGCTGGGCATCACCCCGGCGACGCCGCAGGGCGCCCCGGCCCACTGACCGGACGCCGCCGCGGGGCGGCGGCTCGGGAGACCGGACCGTACGACGGGCCCGGACCGGAGGAGATCTCCGGTCCGGGCCCGTCGCGCCGTCCGGCGGCGTCCGTCAGACGAGGACGACGCAGGAGGCCGCGGGGACCTCGACGGAGCCCGCGTACCGCGGGATGCCGGTCCGGGCGTCCACGGCGAACCAGCTGACGTTCCCGGAGCGCTCGTTGGCCGCGTACAGCCACTGGCCGCCCGGGTCGAGGGTGAGGTCGCGCGGCCAGTGCCCACCGCAGCCGACGGTGGTCACCAGGGCGGGCTTCTCACCGCTCTCGTCGAGGGTGAGCACGGAGATGCTGTCGTGGCCCCGGTTGGCGGTCCACAGGAAGCGGCCGTCGTGCGCCACGACCACCTCGGACGGGTAGGTGCGCCCCGCGCCGTCGGCCGCCTCGACGTGCTCGGGCAGTACGGGCACCTCCCCGAGTACGTCGAGGCGGCCCGCCGCCGCGTCCCAGCGGCACACGGTGAGGATCGGCTCCAGCTCGCCCAGGACGTAGGCGAGCGAGCCCGAGGGGTGGAAGGCCAGATGGCGCGGGCCGGTGCCCGGCCGCAGCGCCGTCTCGCTGTGGGGGGTCAGTGCGCCGGTCGCGGGGTCCAGGGCGCAGACGCCTACCGAGTCGGTGCCGAGGTCCACGCCGACCACCCAGTTCCCGGAGGGGTCGGCCTGCACCTGGTGGGCGTGCGGGGCTTCCTGGCGGTCGGGGTCCGGTCCGCTGCCCTCGCGCCGGAGGACGGAGGAGGCGGGCCCCAGCGACCCGTCGTCGAGGACGGGCAGGGCGGTGAAGCTGCCGGAGGTGTAGTTGGCCGTGACCACGTGGTCCGCGGCGAGCGCGAGATGGGTGGGCCCATCACCGTCGACGGCCTGCACGGCACCCAGCAGGGTCGGTACGTCCCCGTCGGCGGCGAAGGCGGCGGCGACGCCCGGAGCGCTCTCCCCGACCGCGTACAGAACCGTTTCGCCTCCCCGGCGGCCGACCGCGAGGAAGGAGGGGTCGGCCACGGCGTCCGTGGACCCGAGCACGGTCAGCGCGCCCGTGTCCCGGTCCACGGCGGCGGCGGTGACTCCCAGCCCTCCCGCCGAGGTGAACGACCCCAAGAATGCCCGTCCGGCGCTGTTGCCGATCATCGCGCTACCCCTCTTCACCGTCGCCGCGTTTCCACCGTCGCCGCGATCTTCACGGCCGACGGTAGCAGGCGGCCCAATCTGGTCCGGACCAATGCGGCCGCAGGGGTGGCGCCTCTGATCCGGCGGCCCGGAGGCCCACGCCGGGCGACCCAGCCCGCAGCCCCGGACGGGGCTGCGGGCTGGGGGTCCGGCAACCTCGGTGGGGCGAATCCACGGGGGCGTCCGCCTGGGCCGTCCGGGGTGCGGGGGTCATGCGGCGGTGGGGAAGCGGGAGGCTGTGCGCGGACCGCCCGTCCGAAGGGGCCGGGACACCGGCCGAGAGAGGGGCGCGTCGACCGATGGGCCCGGCGCACCGGGGCGGGTTGCCGGAGAACGCGGCCTCGCGGGCGCCGGAACGGCAGGGCCCTGCGGCGCCGATCACGACGGCGGAGCGCTCGCCGCACCCGCCGGGGCGGCCTCGGCGTCACCCCGGTGCCCCGGCGCCCTGCGGCCGCACCCCGGCGACCACCACGCCGGAGCCGGTACCGTTCCTCGCCGTTGACAGGCCATCAGTCGGGCCTTCCCGTGCGTGACTTGGCCGTATCCTCTTAGGGTTCCGTCATGTCTCCTTCGCCGGACGCCCGCGCCGGTCCCCATGGGGCGCCCCCTGGCCCGCACCTCTGCCCGGACCGCTGCCGCGCCCGTCCCGTCGCCGGGACGCCGGTCGGCCCTCTCCTGGACGCCCGGCCCGGAACGAACCGTGCGATCCCCGCCGAACCGCGCCGGCGGCCGGGCCCTTTCCCTCGCGCGTTCGAGCCCTCCGCCTCGTCCTCACCGCCGCCCGCTTGCCTCACCGCCTCCCGATGAAGGAGCACACCGTGTCCGAGCAGCCGCCACTCGTCCTCGACCCCTCCGGCTCCGACCGCCACGCGGAGCACCGGGCCCTGCGTGAGCGCGGCCCGGCGACCAAGGTGGACATCCTCGGGGTGACCGCGTGGTCCGTCACCGACCCCGCGCTTCTCAAGGAGCTCCTGACCAGCTCCTGGGTCTCCAAGGACGCCAGGGCCCACTGGCCGGCCTTCGCCGAGACGGTGGCCACCTGGCCGCTCGCGCTCTGGGTCGCGGTCGACAACATGTTCACCGCGTACGGCGGCGACCACCGCCGCTTGCGCCGCATGGTCGCCCCGGCGTTCAGCGCCCGCCGCATCCACGACCTGCGCACCACGGTCGAGGAGCTCGTCAGCGGCCTCCTGGACAAGCTCGCCACCCGGCCAGCCGGCGAGGTGGCCGACCTGCGCCAGGAACTGGCCTACCCGCTGCCGATCGCCGTGATCGGACGGCTCATGGGCGTGCCCGAGGGCCAGCTCGACGGCTTCCGCACCGTGGTGGACGGCGTCTTCGACACCACCCTGACCGTCGAGGAGGCCACCGCCAACACGGCCGGGCTGTACGACGCCCTCGACACCCTGATCGCGTCCAAGCGCCCCGCGCCGGGCGACGACATGACCTCGCTCCTCATCGCCTCCCGCGACGAGGAGGGCGACGGCAGCGGTTTCACCGACGACGAGCTGCGCGACACCCTGCTCCTGATGATCTCCGCGGGCTACGACACCACGGTCAACGTGATCGACCAGGCGATCACGGCCCTGCTGACCGATCCCGCCCACCTCGCCCACCTGCGGGCCGGCCGCGCCGACTGGAACAGCGTGGTCGAGGAGACCCTGCCGGTACGGCTGCGGCCGTCGGCCGGCTGACTTCGGGCCGGCGGTACGGCCCCTCGCGCGACCGCGGCGCGGTCGCGCGAGGGGCCGTCCGGCAGCCCTGCGCCCCCCTGCTCCCGGCTGCGAACAGCAGGTGTTCGTCGACGTCGTGCGAGGAGCGTGGCCGAGCGGCAGGGCCGAAGGCACACCGGACGGACGCTTCTCCTTCCGGAGAGGGGACGGGCGAGGCGGCCGGCCGAGCGGGTCAGAGGCCGCACCCGGGGGCCGACCAGTACCGGCCGGTGCCGCCCGCGACGTGCACGTGGTCGTCGTGGCCCGGGTAGCCCGGTCCCAGGATCTGGGTGAAGCCGTGTTCGCGGGCCCTGAGGGCCAGGGCGCAGAAGCCCTGGGAGCCGGCGCTCAGGTCGGCGGCGAGGCCGTACAGATGGAGGCTGTCGGGGGCGCCGCCCACGGCGTCGTTGCAGGCATGATCGCGGAAGCCGTCGTTGATGCCGATCGGCCGGTCGCCCATCGCGTGCCGCAGAGCCTGCAGCTTCCACATGGTGACCAGCACATGGGCCTGGACCGTGGCGGCATCGACCTGGCCCCCCGACCAGTCGGTGCCGCACTGGTTGAGTTCCGACCAGTCGAAGTTGGCCGGGGAGCAGTCGCCCTTCTGGAGTTCGTCTATCTTGCCGAAGGTGATCGGGCCCGCGACGCCGTCGGCCTCCAGGCCGTACGCCGCCTGGAAGCGCTGTACCGCGGCCCTCGTGGCCGGGCCGAACTCGCCGTCGATGGCCAGTTCGCCGCCGAATCCCGGATAGCCGGCGACCCGGATCTGGAGCTGCCGTACGTCCTCACCGGCCGCTCCTTCGGAAAGCGACCTGTTCCAGGTGAAGCAGGCGTCGGCGGGCGCGGCGTCGGCGGATGCCGAGGCGGACGCGCGGGACGGTGCGGTGCTCGCGGACGCGGACGTGGGCGCGGTCAGCAGCAAGCTGACGCCGGCCAGGACGGACGCGAGCAACAGGGATGAACGCGGTGTCATATGAGGGGCCCCTGTTCGGACGGTGGCGTTGTCGGATGGCGCGGTGCGGGAGGCGGCCCCGGGAGTCGGCCGCATTCCTGTCGGCGTCCGGTCACGGTGCGACCGGACGCCGCCGGCCCCTCCCGTGGACGGACTCTGCGACGGGTTCTCGGGCTGTGCGCGCCGAACGTAGCAACAGACCGGCCGGCCGCCATCGGACGTTCGACCGATGGACGGGACACGACATGTCAGCCCTGGCACCGGGCCGGGCGGACCCGGAGCGGCGGGCGGGCACGGGAGGGGCCGGCGGAGGCACGCGCCGAACACGCCCCGGTCGGGGGCGGCCGCCCGGAGACACCTCCTCGGGGCCGGGGCGGCCGGGTCACAGGTCGTCGAGCCGCACCAGTCCGTCCTGGATCGCACGGGCCAGGAGCGCGGCCTTGGTGGGCGCTTCGCGGCCGCTCATCGCGTACTTGACACGGATGTGTTCGAGGTGGGTGCTGACCGTACGGGGGGAGATGCCGAGCCGCCGGCCCACGAACTCCTTCGACTCGGACTGGAACCACTCGACCAGCACCTCGGTCTCGCGTGCCGAGAGGGCCGGCCGGCCGGTGGACCGGTCTCCGGCCAGCGCGCCCGCCAGCGCCGGTGGCGTGTACGCACGGCCCGAGGCCGCGGCGGCGGTGGCCTCGACGAGGTGCTCCGCGCCCTCGGCCTTCGTCAGATAGCTCAACGCCCCCAGTTCCAGGCACTGGAGGGCCGTCGCGTTGTCCACGCGCATCGAGTAGACGACGACCCGTCGTCCCGCCTCCGTCAGCCTGCGCAGCTCGCCCGTGGCCGGCGTCGGGCCGCCCAGATGCAGGTCGAGGACGACCACGTCGGCGCCGGCGCCGTCCCCCGTCCAGGCGACCCGGACATCGTCGCCCGACGCGACGACCCGGATCGGCGGGACGCCGGTGACCAGCCACTGGGCGACCCCGGCGCGCACGGCGGGGTGGTCGTCGACGATGACCGCACTCAGCCCTGCCTCGTGCGCCATCTGGCCTCCAGTCGCAGGTACTCACCATGGACGCCGCACTCGACGGCGACCCGGCCGGTGGGGACGGTGACCACCTCGTCACGGGCATCGGCGACCACCGCGATACGCACCTCCTCAGCGGTGCGCAGCACACTCACCCTGGCACGGCTCCGGGCCGCCGACAACGCCGTGATCACCGGCCCGGTCAACTCGCGGCGCACCTGCGGGGGAACCGGGACCGGCACACCGCTGACCGCGAACGACACGTCCATGCCCCGGCGTTCGGCCGCGTCGACGCAGGCGGCGACCTCGTGCACC